>JBFWQE010000106.1:3668-18751 GCA_050249615.1 Vicinamibacterales bacterium | reverse complement strand
CCAAGCCCCAAGCCCCAAGCCCCAAGACCTCAGAGATCCCCATGGCCTACTCCCGAGACGAAGTCAAAGCCATCACCGACAAGGTGCTGAACATGTGCAAGGCCGACGCCGTGGAGGTGGAGTTTTCCGGCGGGGAGCGGTCCGCGACGCGGTTCGCCAACTCGAGCATCACGGCGAACCTTATCGAGCACGATCAGGAGGTGCAGATCACGGTCTACTACGGCAAGAAGACCGCGACGGCCTCCACGCACCAGTTCGACGACGCGTCGCTCAAGCGCACCATCGAGTCGGTGCAGACCCTGGCGCAGCGCAAGCCCGAGAACCCCGAGGTGATGCCGCTGGTGAAGCCGCCGCAGGCGTACATCGAGGTAGACGCGGCGCTGCCGTCGGCCGTGAGCTTCGGCCCGGCCGAGCGTGCGCAGATGGTGAAGATCAGCACCGACATCTGCGAGAAGAAGGGCGTGCTGGGAGCCGGCTACATCCCGAAGTTCGACTGGGTCGAGGCGACGGCCAACTCCGAGGGGCTCTTCACCTACTTCCACTACGCGGACGCGAGCTTCATCCTCACGTGCCGGACGCCGGACCAGACAGGCTCCGGCTGGGCGGGCACGACAGGCGTGAAGGACATCAAGAACATCGACGCGGAGATGCTCACTAACGTGGCCGCCGACAAGGCGCTGAAGTCGGCGAAACCGCGCGCCATCGAGCCGGGGAACTACACGGTCATTCTCGAGCCCCGCCCGGCGGCCCGCTACCTCTCGCTGATGCTGGGCTCGCTCAACGCCCGCGCCGCCGAGGAGGGCCGCAGCTTCATGAGCGGCAAGGAACGGGGCACGACCCGGCTGGGCGAGAAGGTGTTCGGCGACAACTTCACGCTGCGGAGCGAGATCGGCAACCCGATCCTGCGTCAGTCGCCCATCGGCCAGGACGGACTGCCGGCGAAGAGCGTCACCTGGGTGGAGAAGGGCGTCGTCAAGAACCTGTTCTACGACCGGTACTGGGCTCAACGACAGAAGAAGGAGGCGACTGGCACGTCGCCCCAGATGAGCCTGGTGATGGAGGGCGGCACGGCGACGGTCGAGGAGATGATCAAGTCCACGAAGCGGGGCCTGCTGGTCTCGTTCTTCTGGTACATCCGGCCGGTGGACCAGATGACGCTGCTCAACACCGGGATGACGCGCGACGGGCTGTTCCTCATCGAGAACGGGGAGATCGTGGGCCCGGTGCAGAACTTCCGCTGGAACGAGTCGCCGGCGGTGAGCTTCAACAACATCTCGATGCTGGGCCGGCCCGTGCCGATGCACACCGGCGAGGCCTACGACAACCCGGGCACGGCGCTGGTGCCGCCGATGAAGCTCGAGGACTTCACCATGACCTCGATCTCACCGGCGGTGTAGCACGGAGCGCCGGGGCTTCAGCCCCGGCGGAGTGGAGATATCGAATGAAGCGACGTGAGTTCGTCAAGACGTTGAGCGCCGCGGGCGTGGCGCTCTATGCCAGCGACCTGGTGGGCGACCTGGTTGCGCAGTCACCGCGCGGGCAGGTGCTGCAGTCGCGGTTCAAGGGCCTCTCGGACATCGCGCTGGGCGAGGCGAAGCGCCTGGGGTGCTCGTATGCCGACATCCGCGTCACCCGCAACGTGAACGACAGCGTCGCCGTCCGCGACCGCATCGTGACCGATTCGTTCGGCTTCGGCGGCCGCGGGCGGGAGGAGAGCGCAGGCTTCGGCGTCCGGGTGATCCACAGCGGCGTCTGGGGCTTCGCCAGCAGCCCGCTCGTCACCGAGGACGAGATCCGGAAGATCACGTCGCAGGCGGCGGAGGTGGCGAAGGCCAGTGCCGTGAGCCGGCGCTTCGAGGTGAAGCTGGCGCCGGTGGCGGCCTACACGGACTATTGGGCGGTGCCGGTGAAGGTGAAGCCCGATGATGTGTCCCTGGACGACAAGATCGCCTTCCTCATGCGGATCAACGAGGCCGCGCTGAAGGTCCCGGACATCATCCGCGTGCAGTCGTCGATGGCATTCGACTACGAGTGGAAGTACCTCGCCACGTCCGAGGGCTCGTACATCGAGCAGGAGCTGTGGCGGACGGCGCCGGGCTTCACCGTGTCGGCCCGGAAGGACGGGAAGTTCAAGTCGCGCACGTTCACGGTGGCGCCGCGCACGGCCGGGTACGAGGTGGTCACCGAGGGCAAGATGCTCGAGAACGTGGAGCGCATCTGCGCAGAAGCCATTGAGCACTGCACGGCGCCGCCCGTGGGCGTGGGGCTGAAGGACATCATCATGACCCCCAACCACGCGATGCTCACCATCCACGAGATCGTGGCCCACCCGACGGAGCTCGATCGCGTCGTCGGCTACGAGGCCAACTACGCCGGCACCAGCTTCGTGAAGATGGACGACATCGGCAAGCGCATCATGGGCTCGAAGCTGTTCAACGTGACCGCGGACCGGACGATGACGGGTGGGATGTGCACGGTGGGCTATGACGATGACGGCGTGAAGTCGCAGTCGTGGCCGCTGGTGCGCGAGGGGCGGCTGGTGGGGCTGCAGACCAACCGCGAGACAGCGCACTACATCGGGGAGAAGGAGTCGCGCGGCTGCACCTTCGCCACCTCGTGGCGGAACTACCCGTTCCTGCGGATGCCGAATGTTCACGTGGACCCTGGCCCGCCGGGGTCGCCGACGCCGGACGAGATCATCGCGGACACGAAAGACGGCGTGCTCATCGACGGCCGCGGGAGCTACTCCATCGACCAGCAGCGCTTCAACGGCCAGTTCGGCGGCGACGCGTTCTGGGAGATCAAGAACGGCAAGAAGACGCGGATGGTGAGCGACGTCACCTACAACGCCATCACGACCGACTTCTGGCAGAATCTTGATGCGATTACGGGCCCCGACCACTGGGAAATGTTCGGGACCACCGGCGATGCCAAGGGGCAGCCGGTGCAGATCAACCATCCGTCGCACGGCTCGCCCTGGTGCCGCATCAGGCGGATCATGGTGGGGGCGGCGTACTCCTAGGCGGCTCGGCCGGGGCCGCGCCGTGGGCCGCGCACGAGGGGCGGCGGGGCTGACGCCCGCGCCGTGGGCCGCGCCGCTTCGCGGCTCGGTAAGGGCCTCGCCGGCTTTGCCGGCTCGGTAGGATCCCACGCGCGGGACGCGCGCCCGCGGCCCGAAGGGCCGCCCACCGAGCGGCGCATCCGCGAGGCCTACGGCGCGAAGCGCCGCCTAACGGGCCGCGCAGCCGCGAGGCCTACCGAAGGCCTGCACGTCGAAGGCGCGCCCACCGAAGGGCCACCGCCGGCCCTCACGCGGTCAGCGCGTACGTCACGATGTTGACGGCGAACTTCGTGTTGTCGTCGCGCTGAAAACGCTTGTTGCGCCAGTCGTAGTCCCACTCGCAGCCATAGTCCTTGTTCGAGTAGATCACGCCCAGGCGGCCCTCGTGCTCCACGCCGCGCAGGTAGTCGTGCACCAGGTCGTCGCCCCAGCCGTTCAGCTCGTGCGCCGTCTGCGGCGGCCCATCGGGGAAGGGGAAGAACGCCCGATACAGCGGGTGAGCGTTCGGCAGCTTCGCCAGCGTCTCGGGGCCCGGAAAGATGCGACGCATCTCGGCTTCGAACGAGGTGGCGTAGAGGCCGGCGATGTCGTGATTGCAGTCGTCGGAGAAGAGCAGTCCGCCCTGCTCGACGTACTGCCGCAGCCGCTCGCGCTCCCTGTCACTGAAGCGCACGAGCTTGTGTCCGGTCATGAAGAGGAACGGGAAGCCGCCGAGCTCCTCTGAGTCCGCCGTGATGACCACCTCTTCCGGGTAGACGGGGATGTTCGTGTACTCGACCACCGAGTTCAGGACGTTGGCCGCCACTTTCGGGTTGTAGTCCCAGTCGCCCGAGTCGTAACGCAGTCGGGCGAACACGAACTCGTGCGCGCGGGGCCGCCCGACCGGCCGTGTCTCCTGCGCGCGGGCCGGGTCCGACAGGGACAGCCCGGCCAGTGCCGTAGACGCCGTTGCCATGAACGCCCGCCGGGACACAGAGAGCGGACACCGAGTCGGGGCCGCAGATGACGCAGGGGCCGCAGATGACGCAGGGGCCGCAGATGACGCAGGGGCCGCAGATGACGCAGGGGCCGCAGATGACGCAGAGGCCGCAGATAACGCAGATGACGCGGATTCAGAGTGGGTGTGCGCGCTTGGACGCCCAGCAACCGCGTCCTTCGCCGATTCCCTCATCTGCGCCATCTGCGTCATCTGCGGCTCTTGTGTCATCTGCGCTATCCGGGTGCCGTCTGGGTTGCCTGCAGGTATCGCGACGGCAGCGGGTGGTCAATCGAGGGCCTCAGCGTTCGTGAGGCGGCCACGACGCCCTCCAGCGACACGCCCGTTTCGATCCCCATGCCGTGCAGCATGTAGAGCAGGTCCTCCGTGGCGAGGTTGCCGGAGGCACCGGGCGCGTACGGGCAGCCACCCAGGCCGCCCGCGGCACTGTCGAACGTGGTGACGCCGTATTGCAGGCCGGCCAGTACGTTGGCGAGCGCCGTGCCTCGCGTGTCGTGCAGGTGGAGCGCCACCTGTGCCAGGGGCACGCGCGTAGTGACGGTGTCGAGCACCTGGGCGATCTGGACGGGATGGGCCACGCCGATGGTGTCGCTGATGGCCACCTCGAAGACGCCAAGGTCCAGTAACCGTGCAGCCACGTCGGCGACGCGCGCCGGCGGGACCTGCCCCTCGAACGGGCAGCCAAAGCACGTCGACAAGTACCCGCGCACGCGCATCCGCGCGGCGAGGGCCTCGTCGCAGACCGCCTTGTAGGTCGCGATCGACTGCTGGATCGTCTGGTTGATGTTGCGCTGGCTGAACGTCTCGGATGCCGCCGCGAAGATGGCGATCTCCGTGACGCCCGCGTCGCGCGCGCGCGCCAGGCCGGCGAGGTTTGGCACGAGCGCCGTGTAGCGCGTCCCGGGACGCCGGGTGATGCCGGCGAACACCTCGGCCGCGTCGGCCATCTGCGGCACCCACCTCGGTGAGACGAAGGCGGATACCTCGATGACGGGGAGGCCCGCGGCCGAGAGTGCATCGACGAAGGCAATCTTCGCGGCCGTGGACACGACGCCCGGCTCGTTCTGCAGGCCGTCGCGCGGCCCGACCTCGACGATGGTGACGCGTGTCGGCAGGCTCATCATCTCATTCCAGCTCGACGAGGGACACGCCCGGCTGGACGAGCTCGCCCTGGGAACAGCGCACGGCCTTGATCACGCCCGCACG
Organism: Vicinamibacterales bacterium; assembly: GCA_050249615.1. Classification (GTDB taxonomy): domain Bacteria; phylum Acidobacteriota; class Vicinamibacteria; order Vicinamibacterales; family UBA2999; genus VFZN01. The sequence goes on along the minus strand of JBFWQE010000106.1, from coordinate 13,487 downwards.
AGGGGCGCGGATCGGCAGCTCCATCTTCATCGCCTCCAGGACCAGCACCGTAGCGCCCTCGGCTACCTCCTGGCCCGGGGCCACGAGGATCTTCACGACGGTGGCCGGCATGGGCGCGGCCATCTCGCCGCCATGAGCGGACTTCCGCCTCGGCGACCGCGACGTCGCACTCCCCAGTTCGACGATGGCCACCTGGCCGTCGACCGCGATCCAACGAGTGTCCCCGGCATCGGCGACCGCCACCCGCCAGCGGTGCTCTCCGTCCGTCACCACGTAGACGCCGGGTGACACGGCCGTCACGGTGTACCCGCGCCCATCGACGTGCGCACGGCCATCCGTGTCGATCTGGACGGAGACGTCTTGCGCTCCCAGGCGCAGGGTCATCGACGCCATCAGCCTCGCCAGCCTCCGAGTGAACAAAAGGGATCGATGCCACCGGCCGACTGGCGGCGCGTGGTGGAGGCGGATGCCCGCGGCGACGCGTGCGTGGCTGCGGCCGCCAGGGCCGCCGGCGGGATGTCGGCCGGCATCAGCGCGCGCACGGTGTCGCCCTCGCGGTCGAGGAACCCGGTGTCGATGGCGCTTTCGATGAATCGCGGGTGCTCGAGCAGCGTGAGGAGGAACGGGAGGTTCGTGCGGACACCGAGGATGTAGTACTCGCGCAACGCTTCGATCGCCCTGCGGCGAGCCGCCTCGCGCGTCTCGCCCCAGACGATGAGCTTGGCGATCATCGGGTCGTAGTGGACCGTGATCTCTCCGCCCTCCACGACCCCGCTGTCGACGCGGATGCCGGGCCCGCGGGGCTCGCGGTAGAGGAGCAGCGGCCCGGCCTGTGGCAGGAATCCCTGCACTGGGTCCTCGGCGTAGACACGGCACTCGATGGCGTGGCCGCGCTGCGCGAGCGAGGCCTGCGACCAGGGGAGGGGCTCCCCGGATGCCACCCGGAGCTGGGCATGCACGAGGTCCACGCCCGCCACCATCTCGGTGACCGGATGCTCCACCTGCAGCCGCGTGTTCATCTCGAGGAAGTAGAAGCGCGCGGCATCGCCGCTGCCCTCGAGCAGGAACTCCACCGTGCCCGCGTTCCGGTAGCCGGCGGCACGCGCGGCAGCGACGGCGGCCTCGCCCATGCGCGCGCGAAGGGCAGGCGACAGCGCCTCGGACGGGCTCTCCTCGATCATCTTCTGGTGGCGGCGCTGCACCGAGCACTCGCGCTCGAAGAGGTGCACGGCGTTCCCGTGCGCGTCCGCGAACACCTGTACCTCGACGTGGCGCGGCCGCTCTACCAGGCGCTCCACGTAGAGCGTGCCGTCGCCGAATGCCGCCTGGGCCTCGCGTCGCGCCTGCGCCACGGCCTCGGCCACCTCGTCGCGCTCGCGCACGACCTTCATGCCGATGCCGCCGCCGCCCGCGGAGGGCTTGACGAGCACGGGGAACCCGACGCGCGCGGCCGCGGCCGCCAGTGCCCAGTCCGACTGGTCCTCGGGCGCCTCGCCAGGCACGACAGGCACGCCCGCGCCTTCCATCAGCTGCCGCGCGCCGACCTTCGAGCCCATGCGCTCGATGGCCGTGGACGGCGGGCCGACGAAGATGACGCCCGCTTCCTCGCACGCACGCGCGAAGCGAGGACGCTCGGAGAGGAAGCCGTAGCCGGGGTGAATGGCGTCGGCGCCACTGGAGCGGGCGGCTTCGAGCAGGGCCGGAGCGTTCAGATAGCTCTCGCGCGGAGGCGCCGGCCCAAGCCGCACGGCCCGGTCGGCCGCCAGTACGTGCGGAGCCCGCGCGTCCGCGTCGGAGTAGACGGCGACCGTGTCGATGCCCAGCTCGCGACAGGCACGAATGACACGCACCGCGATTTCACCCCGGTTGGCAATCAGAAGACGCTTGATCATCGTCCGAACCCGAGAACCCGAGAACCCAGAACCCCAGAATCAGAGAACCCGAGAACCCGAGAACCCGAGAACCCGAGAACCCCTAGGTCCACGTCGGCTTCCGCTTCTCGAGAAACGCCCGCAGGCCATCCTGCCCCTCGGGCGAGACGCGCTGTGCCGCGATTGCGCCCGCCGTGAGGTCGGCCACCTCCTCGGGCCGTCGGCCCCAGACCTGGGGGATGAGCCCCTTGGCAGCAGCGACCGCGGTGGGTGCCGCCGACAGCAGCTCGTTCACGTAGTGCTTGACCGTCTCGTCGAGCAGCGCCTCGGGAACCACGGCGTGAACGAGGCCGATCTCCTTCGCGCGGCGGGCGTCGAAGCGCATGCCCGTCAGGAAGAGCTCTCGCGCCGCCGAGACGCCGATCTTGGGGAGTACGAACGGCGAGATCATGGCGGGAAGGATGCCCAGCTTCGTCTCGGTGAAGCCGAAGATGGCGGTGTCCGTGGAGACGACGATGTCGCAGACAGCGGCGAGGCCGGAGCCGCCCCCCAGCGCGGCGCCGTGGATGCGGCCGATCACGCCGCACGGCAGCGCGTTGATCGCCCTGAACATGGCGGCGGCGGCCTGGGCGTCGCGCACGTTGTCCTCGTGGCTGTAGGCGGCCATCCTGGCCATCCACGCCGCATCCGCGCCCGCGCTGAAGACCTTGCCGGCGCCCGCGAAGACGACGACCCTCAGGCCGGCATCCTCGCGAGCCGCCTCGGCCCAGGCCGAGAGCTCGGCGATGACCTCCTCGTTGAACGCGTTGCGCACATCGGGCCGGTTGAGCGTCACGTGCTCGACCGGACCCTCGCGCCGAACAGTCAGGTAGCTGTATGCCATGGGTACCGCCTACATCCGGAAGACGCCGAACTTCCCGGCGGGAATGGGCGCGTTGAACGCCGCCGACAGTCCGAGCGCCAGCGCCGACCGCGTCTCCGCCGGATCCAGGATGCCGTCGTCCCACAGCCGGGCGGTGGAGTAGTAGGGAGACCCTTCCTCGTCGTACTTCTTCAGGATGGGATCCCGGATGGCGTCCTCTTCCTCCGGGGGGAAGGGCCTGCCCTCTCGCGCCAGCTGGTCGCGCTTCACCGTGGTGAGCACGCCCGCCGCCTGCTCGCCGCCCATTACCGAGATGCGCGCATTCGGCCACATCCACAGCAGGCGCGGCTCGTACGCGCGCCCGCACATCCCGTAGTTGCCCGCGCCGAAGGATCCGCCGACGATCACCGTGAACTTGGGCACGACCGAATTGGCCACGGCGTGGACCATCTTCGCGCCGTCCTTCGCAATGCCGCCGCGCTCGTACTGCTTGCCCACCATGAAGCCGGTGATGTTCTGCAGGAACACAAGGGGGATGCCGCGGAGGTTGCACAGCTCGATGAAGTGTGTGGCCTTGAGCGCGGACTCCGAGAACAACACGCCGTTGTTGGCCACGATGCCCACCAGGAAGCCGTGGAGGCGGGCGAAGCCGGTGACGAGCGTGGTGGCGTAGCGCTCCTTGAACTCGTCGAACCGCGAGCCGTCGACGATGCGCGCGATGACCTCGCGCGCGTCGTACGGCTTCCGCAGGTCCAGGTTCACGATGCCGTAGAGCTCCGCGGGGTCGTAGGCCGGATCCTCGGGCGTGGTCATGTCCGCCGGCAGCTGCTTGGTCGTGTGCAGCGTCGAGACGATCACCCGCGCCTGGTGCAGGGCGTGCTCGTCGTCTTCGGCGAAGTAGTCGGCGACGCCGGACAGGCGCGTGTGCACATCGGCGCCGCCCAGCTCCTCCGCGGTCACCTCCTCGCCGGTGGCCGCCTTCACGAGCGGGGGCCCGCCGAGGAAGATGGTGCCGGTGCCCTTCACGATGATGGTCTCGTCCGACATCGCGGGCACGTAGGCGCCTCCAGCCGTGCACGATCCCATCACCACGGCAATCTGGGGGATCCGCTCGGCGGACATCCGGGCCTGGTTGAAGAAGATGCGCCCGAAGTGGTCCCGGTCGGGGAACACGTCCGCCTGCAGGGGCAGGAAGGCCCCGCCGGAATCCACGAGGTAGACACAGGGCAGGCGATTCTGCAGGGCCACGTCCTGCGCGCGCACGTGCTTCTTCACCGTCATCGGGTAGTAGGTACCGCCCTTCACCGTGGCGTCGTTGGCCACGATCATGACGTCGCGCCCTGAGACGCGGCCAATCCCGGTGATGACACCTGCCGCGGGTGCCTCGTCCTCATACAGCCCCCAGGCCGCCAGTGGCGAGAGCTCGAGGAAGGCGGTGCCCGGGTCCACGAGCTTCTGGATGCGCTCGCGCACGGGGAGCTTGCCCTGCTGCCGATGGCGCTCCACGTACTTCGGGCCGCCCCCTTGCGCCACCCGGGCCAGGCGCTCGCGGTACTCGCGGACCAGGGCCCTCAGACGCGCGTCATTCGCCTTGAACTCGGATGAGGTGACGTCGATATGTGTGATGAGTTGGTCCATGGAACGCAGACTTGAGGTAGATGACGCAGAGACCGCAGACGACGCAGATACCGGAGGTGACTCAGATAGCGCAGATTACGCGGATTAGGCAGAGACAGGAAAGCGAAGGCGAGACCCTGCTATGGATATCGATTCCGGCGAGACCATCTGCCCCCCTGAGGCCATCTGCGCAATCTGCGTGCATCTGCGGCTCCCACGCCCGTCTGCGGCTCCCACGCTCATCTGTTCCCACCTGCCCATCCCGCGTTCGGTGTTCACCAGCCGCAGCAGTCGGTCTTGAACCGGCACTGCGGGCACCGCCATACGGCGTGCATCCGGTACATGTCCGCGCCGCAGCGCTCACATTTCGCCGGGGGCTCCGGCCCGGCGCTGGGCAGGCTCTTCAACGCGGAGACGACCGGCGTGACCACGGGAGGCTTCGGGGGGATGGAATCGGGCATGCAGGGAAATGATACATTCGTATCGTACTTTGACAGTCTCCGCCCATGCCCGAGCGCTATGCCGCTGAGCTGACGAGGTCAACGGAGCCGACCGTGCTCGTGGTGGACGACGACCCGGCCGCGGTCGAGTTCCTGAAGACGGTCATCGCGCAATCGACGCGCGTCCCGCGCTACCGAGTGACGACGGCCAACTCGGGGTTCCGCGCCGAGCAGGCGTGCCGCACGTACCGGCCGGCCGTGGTTCTGCTCGACCTGATGCTGCCGGATGCCGACGGCATCGATGTGCTGCGCGCCCTGAAAGCCATCGACCAGGGCCTCGAAGTGATCGTCATCAGCGGGCAGGGCACCATCAAGCGGGCCCTCGAGGCTGGACAGTCGGGCGCCTTCTTCTTCCTCGAGAAGGCGGACATCGACCCCCGGGGCCTGCTCAAGCTGCTCGACCGTGCCACGGACCTGGTTCACGAGCGGCGGCAGCACCAGTGGCTCCAGGACCGGTTGCGCGACCGCGACTCGTTTGACAACATCCTGGGCAAGAGCAAGGCCATGCTGGCGCTCTTCGAGCTGGTGGACGCCGTGGCCAAGAGCGAGGCGAACGTGCTCATCCAGGGCGAGAACGGCACCGGCAAGGAGCTGTTCGCCAACGCGATTCACCACCGCAGCCACCGGGCGTCTGGGCCCTTCATCAAGATCAACTGCGCGGCGCTGCCGAAGGACCTGATCGAGTCCGAGCTGTTCGGGTACAAGAAGGGCGCCTTCACGGGCGCGACGACCGACAAGGTCGGGCTGCTCGAAACCGCCGGCGGCGGCTCGCTGATGCTGGATGAGATCGGCGAGATGCCCGTGCTCCTGCAGACCAAGCTGCTGCGCGTGCTGCAGGAGCGCGAGTTCCGCCCCATCGGCAGCGACCGCTGGGTCCAGGTGGACTTCCGCCTCATCTGCGCGACCAACGTCGATCTCGAGGCCGCGCTGGCCGATGGGCGGCTCCGGGAGGACCTGTACTTCCGGATCAACACCATCACGATGCGGGTGCCTCCGCTCCGCGAGCGGGCCGAGGACATCCCGCTGCTGTGCACGCACTTCCTGCAGAAGTTCAACAAGCGGTACCAGAAGACCGTGAAGGGCATCTCGCCGGCGGCCTATCAGCGGCTCATCCGGTTCCGGTGGCCCGGCAACGTCCGCGAGCTCGAGAACGCCATCGAGCGGGCGGTCCTCGTGGCCAAGGGCGAGGAGGTGCAGCCGCAGGACCTGCCCGAGGCCATTCGCGACGAGGCCCCCTCGAACAACTTCACGGTCCCGCCGCATCACACCCTGGCCGAGATCGAGCGGCTGACCATCCTGCAGACGCTGCAGCGCACCAACTGGAACAAGCAGGAAGCGGCCAGCATCCTCGGCCTCTACCGGCCGACCCTCTACAGCAAGATGCGCAAGCACGACATCCGGGATCCGCGGTCGGCGGCGAGGGGCGAAGGCGAGTGACGGTGCCGGCGCGCCTCCGGTTGCTGGGCCTGGCCGCGTGGCGCGGCGTGGGCGAACTCTACAACAGCGACGGGCTCACGCACGCGAGCTCCATCGCCTACTACGCGCTGTTCTCGCTCTTCCCGTTCGTGCTCCTGATGCTGTGGCTGCTCGGCACGTTGACCGCGGACCCCGGCGTCCGCGATCGCGTGGTGGCGTTCGTCTTCGAGTACTTCCCGCGCCAGTTCGACTTCATCACCGGCCAGATCGACGCGTTCCGCGCGTCCACCGTGCGCATCGGCATCGGCGGCATCGTCGCCCTGGTGTGGGCCTCGCTGGGGTTCTTCAACGCGGTGACTGCGGCGGTCAATCACGCCTGGGGCGTGGAGAAGAAGCGCAGCTTCCTCAAGCACCGGCTCGTTGGGTTCCTGATGTTCCTGTCGGCGGGCGGCATCCTCGTCCTCGCCATCGTCATCGTCAGCACGACGAAGCTGGCCCAGACGCGGTGGTTTGGCGTCATCGAGGCACGGTCGCCCTGGCTGGAGTGGTTCTCGAGCGTGTCGGCGAACCAGGCGGCCACGGTGCTGCTCATCGTCTGCGTCGCGCTGATTTTCTATTTCATTCCGAACGCGCGCGTGCGTTTTCGCGACGTGTGGCCCGGCGCCATCCTCGTGGGGTTGTTGTGGCGGGGCGCGCTGTCGGCGTTCTCGTGGTATGCGCGCGACCTGGCCTCCTGGAACGTCATCCACGGTTCGGTGACGACCGTCGTGGTATTCATGCTGTGGGTCTACGTGAGCGCGGTCATCCTCATGTACGGCGTGGAGATGACGGCCGCCTACGCCCGTCTCCAGGAAGCCGCGCTCCGCCACCCCGCGATCACGCCGGAAGGATAGCCACGGCGTCGCACCCTCGGCCGGCCCGCCGACTACGCGAGAAAAGTCTGCCTGCCGGGTGTCTACCCAGCCCGGCGTGCGTCTATTCCAGTTCCCCTGGCTGGAACGGGACGTGCAGCCTCGGTCGGCAGGCGAGCCCGATGTGCGCGCCTGGAGCAGAAACCCCCATGATCCTGGATTGGCTGTTCGGAGATTCGAACCCCGGTCACGTCACCCCGTGGAACCCGGTCATCGCGGAACGCCATGCCGCCCAGACCGCCCGCATGCTGCTGGGCGCCTGCGGCCCGGTGCACCGAATGGGCAATCGGCGGGATGAGGCGATCCTGGCTGATCGCGAACGCCGCGCTGCCCAGATGGTGGGACGTAGCCGGGTCTTCAGAATGGACCAGATGGGGCGGTCGGCCAGGCCCCAGCCGGCCGCCTAGCGCTCGAGCCGCGCTTCCAGCTGGCGGACGATGGCGTCGTTGAACGCCGGAAGGTCGTCCACCTTGCGCGACGTGATCAGGTTGCCGTCCTCCACGACAGGCCTGTCGACGTAGCGTCCACCTGCGTTCTTCACGTCGACGGCAATCGACGGCCAGCACGTCAGGGTCTTGCCCTTGAGCACGTTGGCGTTGATCAGCACCGAAGGGCCGTGGCAGATGGCCGCCACGGGCTTGCCCGCGGCGATGCTCTCGCGCACGAGGTCCACCATCGCGTGCCGGAGGCGCATCTTGTCCGGGGCGTAGCCGCCGGGGATGACCACCGCGTCGAAGTCCTCGACGCGGGCGGCGCCGGCGGCCAGGTCGGCCGTGACTACCGCTCCGTGCTTGCCGGTGTAGGCCTTGCCGGCCATCGGGCCCACCAGCGTCACCTTTGCCCCGGCGGCCGACAGCGCGTCGCGAGGCGAGGTGAGCTCGACGTCTTCAAAAAGATCTTCCACGAGAATTGCCACGCGCACGCCGGACAGAAGCATCCGCTCATAGTACCGCACTCCAGTGGCCCGGAACGTCTACCGGCCGCGCCCCGCTGTCGGCGTGCGGCCCCCGACTCCCGACGTCAGACTCCCGACTCCCGATATGATCCACCGATGCCCAATCGCCTGGCCGGCGAACAGAGCCCGTACCTGCTGCAGCACGCCGGCAACCCGGTGAACTGGTGGCCCTGGGGCGAGCCGGCCTTCGCGGAGGCGCGTGCCAGCAACCGGCCCATCTTCCTGTCGATCGGCTACGCGACCTGTCACTGGTGCCACGTCATGGCGCACGAGTCGTTCGAGGACCAGGCCACCGCCGATCTCCTCAACCGCGACTTCGTGCCGATCAAGGTGGACCGCGAGGAGCGGCCCGACGTGGATCGCGTTTACATGACGTTCGTGCAGGCGACGACGGGCGCCGGCGGCTGGCCGATGAGCGTGTGGCTGACGCCCGGGCTGCAGCCGTTCTACGGCGGCACGTATTTCCCCCCGGACAATCAGTACGGCCGGCCGGCCTTCAAGGACGTGCTGCGCGAGATCGCGCGCGCCTGGCGGGAGGATCGACCGAACATCCTCGAGTCCGCGGCCCAGATCGTCCAGCGCCTGGCGGCGATCAGCGGCGGCCAGGATCTGCGCGCGTCGATGAACGCACAGTGGCTGGATGAGACCCGCACGCAGTTCGAGCGCGCGTTCGATCGCCGCCGCGGGGGCTTCGGCGACCAGCCGAAGTTCCCCCGGCCGTCGGAGCTCCTGTTCCTGCTGCGCGAGCACACCCGGACCGGCGATGCGGCGCCGCGCGACATGGTCCTGCAGACGCTGCGCGCCATGGCCCTCGGCGGCATGCGCGACCACATCGGCGGCGGCTTCCATCGTTATTCCGTGGACGGCAGCTGGCGTGTCCCGCACTTCGAGAAGATGCTCTACGACCAGGCGCAGCTGGTCATGGCGTACCTGGAAGCCGCGCAGGCCTCTGGCGATCCGTTCTTTGCACAGGTCGCCGAGGACACCCTGCAGTACGTGGAACGGGAGATGACGGACGCGGAAGGCGGCTTCCACTCGGCCGAGGATGCCGACAGCGTGCCCCCCGAGAAGGCGGGCGAGCCCGGCGCGCGCAAGACCGAAGGCGCCTTCTACCTCTGGACGCAGGCGGAGGTCCGTCAGCGGCTCGGCGATGCGAGCCGCGCCTTCGAGCTGCGCTACGGTGTGCAGGCGAACGGCAACGCGCCGTTCGACCCGCACCACGAGTTCGAGGGCAAGAACATCCTCTACACGGCGCGCTCCATCGCGGACATCGCGCGCGAGATATCGCTCGAACCGGTGACGATTGCGGAGCAGCTCATGGAGGGGCGTGCCACGCTCTTCCGCGTCCGCGGCCGGCGTCCGCGGCCCGAACGGGACGACAAGGTGCTAGCGGGGTGGAACGGCTTGATGATCGCCGCCGCCGCGCGGGCGGGACGTGTGCTCGACGGCGGCGAGATGCTGGCGCAGACGACCCGCGGCCAGGACTCCGGCGCGCGCCACCTGGCGGCCGCGGTGCGCGCTGCGGAGTTCGTCGAGCGCGTGCTCTGGGATCCCGCGCGCCGCGTGCTGAGCCGCCGCTATCGGCGTGGGCACGCCGCCATCGACGGGTTCGCCGAGGACTACGCGTATCTCATCTGGGGCGTGCTCGAGTTGTTCCAATCCACGGGCGAGGCACGCTGGCTGCGCT
>JBFWQE010000106.1:0-3568 GCA_050249615.1 Vicinamibacterales bacterium | reverse complement strand
CGCGTGCTGAGCCGCCGCTATCGGCGTGGGCACGCCGCCATCGACGGGTTCGCCGAGGACTACGCGTATCTCATCTGGGGCGTGCTCGAGTTGTTCCAATCCACGGGCGAGGCACGCTGGCTGCGCTGGGCCCTGGATCTGCAGGCCCGCCAGGACGAGTTGTTCCTGGACGCCGAGCGCGGGGGCTGGTTCTCGACGACGGGCGAGGACCCCTCCGTGCCGGTGCGCGCGCGCGAGCAGTACGACGGAGCGGAGCCATCCGCCGGGTCGGTGTCGGCGCTCAACACCCTGGCGCTGGCCAGCCTCACCGGCGAGCGGGCCTGGCGGGGCCGTGCGGTGGCGGCCATCGAGAGCTTTGGCGGGTTGCTCCAGTCGCAGGGCCGGAGCGTGCCGCTGATGGCGGCCGCTCTCGCCACGGCCCTCGCTCCCTCCGCCCAGGTCGTCATCGTCGGGCCGCGTGCGCGCGACGATACACGAGCCATGTGGCGCCGGGCGCAACGCGCGTTGCGGCCCTTCACGGTGATGATGCCTGTGGAGCCAGATGAGCCGCAGCACGCGATCGCCGCCCTGCTGCCGTGGGTGGCGGAGATGCGCATGGTGAACGGGCAGGCCACGGCATATGTGTGCCGCGATTTCGTGTGCCAGGCGCCGGTGACGGATCCTGGGACGCTGCCCTGACCGCAGGCCTGCGTGGACAACCGCGTCTCGCGGTGAAAAGATGAAGGACAGAGGCCCTGATGACCAAGCCAGTCGACGTGGAAGTGTGGGTGCGTGGGACGATGGACGGGCACCGGAGCACGCTCTCCGGCATCCCCGCAGACGCGGCGCTGTGGACCGATGACGACGTGCGGCGGCTGCTGAGCGGGATGCTGCTGGAAATCGAGCGGCGAAGGAACCCGGGCGGCGCCCCGCCCCCGGTGAGCCTCCGCGGATTCAGCTGGATCGTGAGCCCCGAAGGGGAGGGCGTGGTCGTCCACATCGAGATGCAGATGGGTACGGCCAGTGCCGGCCCTTTCGCGATAGACGAGGCGACGCTGACCGCAATGATCACGCGCGTGCTGGCCACGCCCGAGATCCCCCTGGCGCCACAGACGGTGCACTGATTTCGATCCACCCGGAGCCCACCCCGATGACCAGTACACTGCTGGCAGGACTCGAGGAGGCGTTCGACCACCGGTCGTGGCATGGGACCAACCTGCGGGGGGCCATCCGCGGGCTGCCGCTCGAGCGGGCGGCGTGGCGTCCGGGGCCGGGGCGGCACAACATCTGGGAGCTGGTCGTGCATGCGGCGTACTGGAAGTACGCGGTTCGTCGCCGGCTCACGGGCGAGAAGCGCGGCAGCTTCCCGCTGAAGGGGAGCAACTTCTGGCCGCGTCCCGGCGAGGGCGACATGGCGGAGTGGAAGCGCGACGTGGCGATGCTGGTGGACCAGCACCGCAGGCTTCTGGCAGCCGTGCGGGCGATGCCGCCGGCCCGCTGGCCGAAGCGCGCGCCGGGCAGCGCCTTCACCTATGCGGCACTGGTCCGTGGCGCCGCTGCGCACGACCTCTACCACGCGGGGCAGATCCAGATCATCAAGGCCCTCGGCCGGCGCTGAAGGGCTTGCCGCAGCCGACGACCCGCGCGCCCGCGGGCGAAGGCGAGTTGACCCCGGCCCGCGCCTGGCGCTAGACTTCCGCCTTCACCCTCGTCGACGAGTCGATCCGATGAAGCGAATTCCTGCCATCGCTCCGCAGTCAGTGCCGGCTCCTGCCGGCGGGCGCGGGATCGACTGCCGTCCCGTCGACGGCTCGGCCTTCGTCACCCGCTAGTTCCCGCACCCAGCCCGGCGCTTCCGGCGGACGGTTCGCTCCGGCGGACCCTGTGTGGCCGGGGCACGTCGCGCGCGGCCGGATTCGGCGATCTCACTGGCCGCTCGTGCTGAGCTCGCAAGGCAACTGGACCGATCATGAAACGCTTCTGGCAACTCGCACTCGAGAGCCTCCGCGGCTCGCCCCGCGACTTCACCGACGGTCACGTCGGACAGGCGGTCGTCCTGCTCGCCATCCCCATGGTCATCGAGATGGGGATGGAGTCGCTCTTCGCGGTGGTGGACGTCTTCTTCGTCTCACGGCTCGGCGCCGACCCGGTCGCCATGGTCGGGCTCACCGAGTCGATCCTCACCATCGTCTACACGGTAGCGATGGGGCTGGGCATCGGCGCGACCGCCATCATCGCGCGGCGAATCGGAGAGAAGGACGAGGAGGGTGCGGCAGAGGCGGCGGCGCAGGCCATCGGCCTGGGCCTGGCGGTGTCGCTGGCCATCGGCGTGGCGGGCTGGGTGTATGCCGCGGACCTCGTGACGCTGATGGGCGCCACGCCCGGCATGCTGGACTCGAGCGTCGGCTACGCGCGCGTGATGCTGGCGGGCAACGCCACGGTGACGCTGCTGTTCCTGACCAACGCCATCTTCCGCGGTGCGGGCGACGCGGCGCTGGCGATGCGGATGCTGATGGTGTCGAACGGCATCAACATCGTGCTCGATCCGTGCCTCATCTTCGGCTGGGGGCCGTTCCCCGAGATGGGTATTACGGGCGCGGCCGTTGCGACGAACATCGGGCGGGGCACGGCGGTCCTGGTGCAGCTGTGGGTGCTGATGTCGGGGCGGAGCCGCGTGCGGATCACGAGGCGGCAGCTCTCGGTCGTGCCCGCGGTGATGTGGACGGTGTGCCGGCTGAGCGGCGTGGGTTTCCTGCAGATCCTCATCGACACCTCGAGCTGGGTGGGGCTCGTGCGGGTCATCTCGAGCTTCGGCGCCGACGCCCTGGCGGGCTACACCATCGGCATCCGGACCGTGCTCTTCGCCATCCTGCCGGCCTGGGGCCTGAGCAACGCGGCGGCCACGATGGTGGGGCAGGCGCTCGGGGCGGGAAAGCCGGAGCGCGCGGAGGAGGCCGTGTGGACGGCGGGCCGCTACAACGCCGTCTTCCTCGGGCTGCTCGGCGTCCCGTTCTTCGTGTGGGCCGCGGAGATCGTGTCGGTGTTCACCACCGAGGCGGTCGTAGCGGCGCATGCGGTGGACTGCCTGCGGATCGTGAGCGCCGGATTCCTGCTGTTCGCCTACGGGCTGGTGTTGACGCAGGCGTTCAATGGAGCCGGTGACACGTGGACGCCGACGTGGATCAACCTGGGGTGCTTCTGGGTCTGGCAGATCCCGCTCGCGTGGTGGCTCGCGCTCGATCGCGGGCTCGGCCCGCGCGGCGTGTACTTCGCGATCACGATTGCCTTCTCGACCCTGGCGGTGATCAGTGCGATCATCTTCCGGCAGGGGTGGTGGAAAGCGCGGAGGTTGTGACTGGGCCATCCTTCGGGTGGTGGGCCACCCTTCGGGGTGGTAGGCCACCTGGCGGGCGGTGGGAGCTTCCCTCCAGGCGGTGGATCGGACGGTGCGTACCGCACACCGGCGCGCCCGCGCCGGCCCACCCGCCGAAGGCGGGCCGACCATTCTGAAGGGATGGCCAACCGCGCGGAGCGCGGCCTTCAGAGCCGGGGTGGCGAAACTGGCAGACGCACGGGACTTAAAATCCCG
>JBFWQE010000105.1:0-19097 GCA_050249615.1 Vicinamibacterales bacterium | reverse complement strand
CCACGAGCTGATGAACGGCGGTACCCTGATGGTGGACCCGAACAAGGACGTCAACGAGGTCTGCGCGGTCATCCTGGCCGCGGAGAAGAACGGCTGCGTCATCCTCGGCGGCGGCTCGCCCAAGAATTTCTACCTGCAGGGCCAGCCCACGCTCTGGGAGGTCTACAACATCCCCAAGGGCGGCAACGACTACTTCATCCAGATGACGACCGACCAGGTGGTCTGGGGCGGGCTGTCCGGGGCGACTCCCGCCGAGGCGGTCAGCTGGGGCAAGGTGAACCCGGGCGTGCTGCCCGACACCTGCGTCGCGTACTGCGACTCGACCATCGCGTTCCCCATCTTCTCGGAGTACGCCGTCGGGCACCGGAACGGGCGGCGCAAGCGGAAGGCCCTGGTGCACAGGCGCGAGGGCCTGGTGACCGCGCTCGTCGAGCAGGCGCGGGCAAGGGCGGCCCGCGTGGAGCGCGCCGGGAAGCGGGCGAAGCGGAAGGCCAGCCGCGACTGATGGGCACCCTCTGGTCCGCGCTCGGGCCGGTGGCCGAGGCCGTGGCCAACCGGCCGCGGGTCTATGCCGACGCCAACGTGCCGGCCGGGCTGGTCGGGTTCATGCGGGACACGCTCGGGTGGGACGTGCTGTTCGTGATGGAGCAGCCGGATCTCCGCCGGGCCAGGGACGACGAGCACTTCCGGCTGGCACGGCAGCTTCGACGCACCCTTCTCACACTCGACCGGGACTACCTGGACGATCGGCGCTTCCCGCCGGCGTCGGGCGCCGGGGTCCTGGTGATCGCATCGCCGAATCGCCGGGCATTCGAGTCCCTGCTCACCCGGCTGGACGCGGGGCTCTTCCGCGCCGTCGGCGTGCCCCTGCCCCTCGAAGGGCGTAAACTGCACGCACACAGCGACTGGACCTCATGAACCTCGGGTTGGATCTCTCCGACGGCGCCGCGCGCGTCGTCATCGTCAACGAGCACGCGCAGGTCCTGGCGAGGGCCGAGCATCCCCTCGGCTCGGGCTCGGTGTCCCAGGCCGCCGCGGCGGCGATGCGCCGCGCAGTCGCGGGCGCGGGAGACGTCCAGCTCGGGGCCGTCGCTCTGACACACCCGGGCGAGACCATGCCGGCCGAGCTGGAGGCCACCTTCCGCGAGCTGCTCCCGGGCACGCCGAGTCCGGCCGCCGTCGGCGCGGGGCTGGCCGCCGTCGTGGCCGAGGGCTGGTGTGGAGCGGCGCGAGGGTTGGCCAACGTCGTGGCGCTGTCTGCGGGCGAGCACGTCACCGCCGGGATCGTGTTGAACGGCAAGCCGTGGCACGGCTCGCACGGCCTGGCCGGATCGGTCGCATGGCTGTCCCTCAACCCGGTCGAGCGGGAGGACTATCGCCGGTTCGGTGGCTTCGAGGCCGACGTCTCGGCCTCTGGAATCGTCCGCCGTACGATCTGGCGCATCAAGGCCGGAGACAGCTCGGTGGTCGCCCAGCAGAACGGCGGGGATCTGTCCCGCATCACCATCGACCAGGTGCTCCAGGGGGCGCGCGCCAACGATGGCGTGTGCCTGTCGGTGATCCGCGACACCGCCAAGTACATCGGGATGGCGCTCTCCAATCTCGCCGCGACGCTCGATCCCGAAGTCATCGTCCTCGGCGGCCTGATCGCCACGTCCGGCGACATGCTGCTCGAGGGCATCCGGCTCGAGTGCGCCCGCCGGCTCGGCCCCGCGCAGGCCGAGCGGCTCCGCATCGTCCTCTCGCCGCTTGGCCGCGATGCCGCGGCGATCGGGGCCGCGAGGCTCGCCAGCGAGCCGCAATGATCGTCCTGGCGGGCGCCCGCGTGGTGCTGCCGGATCGCGTCCTCGACGAGGGCTCGGTCGTCATCCACGAGGACCGCATCGTCGAGATCCGAGAAGACCAGGTGGCTGCCGCCGCGGGCGCGCGGGTCCTGCCGATGCGCGGCCGGGTGATCCTGCCCGGCTTCATCGATGTACACGTGCACGGCGTGGAGGGCAGGGACGTCCTCGATGGGGCCCTTGCCGTGGCGGAGATCGCCTCACGATTGCCGCGCTACGGGGTCACGGCGTTCTGTCCCACGTCGGTGGCATGCGCGCCGGCTGAGCTGGACCAGTTCCTGCGCGCCGTGGCGGCGGCGCGTGCCAGGCCGGCGCCCCGCTCGGCCCGCGTGCTCAAGGCCCACCTCGAGAGCAACTTCATCAACCCCTCGTGGAACGGGGCGCAGCCGGCGCACTGCCTGCGCACGCCTGGCGGCGCCAGGCCCGAATCGCCCGACGCCGGCGCGTATTCGGGTGACGATGTGCTGCACACGATGGGGGCCCACGCCCAGGCCATCGGCATCGTGACGATGGCGCCCGAGATCGACGGCGGCCTCGCTCTCGTCGGGCTGCTGCGCGGCCGCGGGCACGTCGTCTCCATCGGGCACAGCGGGGCCACCTGCGCGGAGGCACGCGACGCGATTGCCGCCGGCGTGACCCACGCCACCCACTTGTTCAATCGCATGACGCCGCTCTCGCATCGGGAGCCGGGCGTGGTCGGCGCCGTCCTCGAGGCCTCCGGAGTCGCCGCCGAGGTGATTTGTGATGGCTACCACGTGCACCCGCTCGTGGTGCGCCTCGCGTTCCAGGTGAAGGGCGCCGCGGGCCTCATGGCCGTCACCGACGGCACCGCGGCGTCGGGCCTGCCCGTCGGATCGCGCGCCAGGCTGGGCGGACGTGCGATCGTCGTGACCCCACGATCGGCCGAGCTCGAGGACGGCACGCTGGCCGGAAGCGCCATCACGATGGACCGCGCTTTCCGCATGCTCGTCGAGGACGTGGGCGCGTCGCTGGAGACGGCGGCCCGCCTCTGTGCGACCACGCCGGCCGAGCGCCTGGGGCTGGCCGACCAGGGACGCATCGCGGCCGGCGCGCTGGCGGACCTGGTCGTGCTGGACGCCTCGCTGCGGGTGCAAGAGACCTGGATCGGCGGCGACCGGCACCCGGAACACTGACCGCGGCCCCTCCGTCTACTGAGGCCATGAGCCAGCGACACTCGTACGCCAGCGTTCAGGCAATCGCCCGGGCCGCGCTCGTCGCCGGGTGCACCGTGGGGCTGGCGGCGTGCGAGGTCAACCTGAACACCGAAGGGCTCACCTCGAAGGAAACGAAGACCTTCACGGTGACCGGGCAACCCGACCTCACGGTCGAGACCTTCGACGGTTCCATTGAGATCCACTCATGGGACCGGAACGAGGTCGAGGTGGAGATCGAGAAGCGCGCGATGGAGCAGGCGCTCATCGAGCAGATGGAGGTCGAGGCCGAGCAGCAGGGCGACCGCATCGTTCTCCGTGTCACGGGGCCGGCGGCGCGGGAGTTCAGGGGCGTGACCGTGGGTGTCCACATCTCGCCGGCGGCCCGCCTGCGCGTCGCCGTCCCGAGGAAGCTGATGCTGCAGGCGCGCACCGAGGACGGCTCGATTCGCGCGGAGAACCTCGAGGGCCGCCTGACCCTGAGGACGGGCGACGGCAGCATCACGACGGATCGGTTGACCGGCGAAATCGAGATCCGCACGGGCGATGGCGCGATCCGGATGGAGAAGGCCGAGGGCCGACTGAACCTCGAGACCAACGACGGCAGCATCACCCTTTCCGCCAGGCCCACGGTCCTCCGCGCGAAGACGGGCGACGGGTCCATTCGGGTGCAGATCGAGCCGGAGACGGCGATGGCGGAGGCCTGGGACCTGACGACCAGCGACGGCAGCGTGACGCTGACCCTCCCCCCCTCGTTCAATGCCGAGATCGACGCCGAGACGAGCGATGGCTCGGTGCGCTCGTCCCACCCCGCGATCAGCATCGATCGGGATGACGAGGGACGACGCGAGCGCCGCCGCGAGCTGCGGACCCGGATGGGCGAGGGCGGTCCGGTCCTCAGGATCCGCACCGGCGACGGTTCTATCCGCTTCGAGAGCTAGCCGCTAGCGCGGAGAGGCACTGGCGTAGGAGGCCGGATCCTCGAGCCCGATCGCCGCGAAGGCGTCCCGCCGCTCGCGGCACTTGCTACACTGGCCACAGTGCCGCGGCACCCCGCCAGACTCGACCGGCTCGACAGGGTTCATGCACGACAGCGTCAGCTCCAGCGGAACGCCCAGTTCCAGGCCCAGCCGAATCACGTCCTCCTTGTGCATCTCGAGAAACGGCGCGCGGATCTCGATCGGGTGATCGAGCCCGAGCGACAACGCCTCCTCCATGGCCGCGAAGAACGCGGGCCGCGCGTCGGGAAACGGGTTGCCCGCCAGTGGGCCGAGCGCGATGCGCCCCGCTCTGCGCGAGGCGGCGACCACGCCGGCCTTCGACAGCAGCACCAGGTTCCGCCCCGTGAGATACACGTCCTCGTCGGGCGTGTCATAACCCGGCGGGGTGCCGCGGATGGCCCAGTGTGACGGCGAGTACACGTCGCGCATGGTGAACTCCATGCGCTCCAGCGGCGCGATACCCGCCTGGAGCGACGGATGCCGGAGCAGACGCTCGACCATGGCCGTCTCCAGCGGCTCCCAGGCGAGCCCCACGCTCACGTAGACCGGCAGCACCGGGGCTCGTTGCGCCTCGAGCGCGACCAGGACCGCGCTGTCGAGACCTCCAGAGAGCAGCACGAGCGTGGCGCGGGGCGCCGGGGCGGTTCGATCGGTCATCGACGGGCCTGATGCAGCATACTTTGGGCAGCCGGCGGCGGCACCCATGATCGTCTTCGACCTCGACGGCACGCTCATCGATTCGGCCCGCGACCTGACGGATGCCGCCTCAGAGCTCGTGCAGGGCTACGGTGCCGAGCCCCTTGGCGAAGATGCCGTCGTCGGCATGGTCGGCGAGGGCGCACGGATCCTCGTGCAGCGCGCGCTCGCGCACGCGGGCCTGGACCCGGCCCTGCCCGGCGCGCTCGAGCGCTTCATGGCCATCTACGATCGCCGCCTGCTGAACCACACCGCGGCCTACGAGGGCGTGCACGACGTGCTGGCGATGCTCGTGCAGGCCGGGCCCCTCGCCGTGCTCACGAACAAGCCGGCTGCCCCTGCCGAGCAGCTGCTCGAGGCGCTCGGCCTGCGTGGATACTTCTCCGAGGTGCTCGGCGGGGACGGCGTTCTTCCGCGAAAGCCCGACCCGGCCGCGCTGCGAGCGCTCGCGGCATCCGCCGCGGGGCCGGTCGTCATGGTGGGGGACTCGCCCATCGACGCGGCTGCCGCCGAAGCCGCGGGCTGCCCCTTCGTGCTCGCGGCATACGGTTTCGGCGCCGCGAAGTTCGGCGGGCACGCGCCGCCAGGGGCGCGCGTCGTGCATCACCCCCGGGAGCTGGCGTCGTTGGCCGACACGCGTACCTTCGACGCGGCCCGCATGCCGATCGTGATGCGCTGATCGGATCGGCCCTTCAGCCGGACGCTGTCGGACACTTCATCACGCGCCTCCACCTCGATCGACTCGCCGGGCATCAGGTTGTGCTGCTCGATGAAGCGGAGGAATGGCGCCTCCTGGTCCGTGACGCGCGTGACGGTGACCCGCTCGCCGAGCGGGCAGGTGAGCAGCGTGTCGAACTCGTGGCGAGCCACGTGGCCGTCGGCCTTCGGAATGGGGTCCCCATGGGGATCCACTTCGGGGCGGCCGAGCATCTCGTCGATGCGCTCGATGAGCCGATCCGACACGTGGTGCTCGAGCTGCTCGGCCTCGTCGTGCACCTCGTCCCAGCCGAGCCCCATCACCCGCACGAGGAACAGCTCGATCAGGCGGTGACGCCGGAGGACCAGGGCCGCGAGTTTCTCTCCGGCGGCGCTGAGACGCACGCCGTTGTAGGGCTCGTACTCGACCAGGCCGGATTCGGCCAGCGCTTTCACCATGGTGGTGGCCGTCCCCGGCGCGACGCCGAGTGCGGAAGCCAGCTGGCCCATCGGCAGGAGGCGCTGGCCGTCGGCCAGGTGCCCCTCGCCCAGGTAAATGGCCTTCAGGTAATTCTCGACAGTGCTGGACGGAAGCATTGCAGAATCTTGAGTTTACCAGAGTTGCCCAGCCGGGGCTTTGACATTTAGCCTCGTGTTGTGGTCTAATTTTGGTTAGTCAAAATTCTTGCGGCCATGTGGTTCACCTGGGGGTTCATCCTTCTCGCTCTCCTCGTCATCGTGCTTGCGCCCAACGTGGGTGTGCGTGCCCGCTGGCGGCGCCGACAGGTTGCGCTGGGCCGTGAGCAGGCCGAGAACGCCCTCAAGCACCTGTTGAGCCAGGCCTCGGTGGGCCATGCGGCCTCGTTGTCGTCGCTGCAGGGCGCGCTTCGGGCCGGCGACCGGGCCCTGCTGGCGCTCACCGAGCGGCTCGAGCGCGAGGGCCTCATCCGGACCGAGGGCACCGAGTTTCGATTGACCAGCGAGGGGGAGCGCGTGGCGCTGCAGGTCGTGCGCGCGCATCGGCTGTGGGAACTGTACCTGGCCGACGAGCTCGGCGTGCCGGTGGGTCAGGTGCACGCGAAGGCGGAGCGCGCCGAGCACCACCTGAGCCCGGTGGATGTCGATCGGCTGTCGGCGGCGATGGGGCATCCCGACGTCGACCCTCATGGCGACCCCATTCCCGGTCGCGATGGCGCGGTGATCGCGCCCGAGCGGACTCCGCTGAGCGCGTGGCCGGTCGGGACGCCGGGCCGGATCGTGCACCTCGAGGACGAGCCCCCTCTTGCGTACGCCCAGCTCGCCGCTCTGGGACTTCGCCTCGGTCAGGTCGTGCACATCGTCGATGCGACCGCCACCCGGCTCGTGCTGAGCGACGGCGAGAACGAGTACGTGCTGGCGCCGATGCTGGCCGGGAACGTTCACGTGGCGGCGGCCGCGGGCGTCGCGGCTCCTGCCGAGCCCGTGCTGCGGCTCTCGGATCTGCCGGCCGGCAGCCTCGCGGAGGTGGTGTCGCTCGATCCCGGCCTGCGCGGCTTCATGCGCCGCCGGCTGCTGGATCTCGGCTTCACTCCCGGCGCGCGCATCCGCCCCGACCTCACGACCTTTTCCGGCGACCCCCGGGCCTATCGGCTGCGCGGGACCACCATCGCCCTCCGACGCGACCAGTCGGATCGCGTGCTCGTCCGCGCCGTTGCCTGACCGTCACGTGACGCCATGACGATGCCTGCCAACTGCGAGACCTGCCCGGTGCACGCCGAGATGGCGAGGCTGGGCGAAGCCGTCGGCGCATTCGACCGGGTCGTGGCGCTCGCAGGCAATCCCAATACCGGCAAGTCCACGCTGTTCAACGCGCTCACCGGGCTCAGGCAGCACACGGGCAACTGGCCCGGCAAGACGGTGACGCGCGCCGAAGGGGCGTTCCAGTTCGGGGGTGTCCGCTACAAGCTGGTGGACCTGCCCGGGACCTACTCGCTGCTCTCCGCTTCACAGGACGAAGAGGTCGCGCGCAATTTCCTCCTCTTCGGCAAGCCGGACTGCACCGTCGTCGTCGTGGACGCCAGCGCGCTCGAGCGGAACCTGTATCTCGTGCTGCAGGTGCTCGAGATCACGGATCGCGTGGTCGTGGCGGTGAACCTGATGGACGAGGCCCGGCGGCGCGGCATCGAGGTGGACACGCGCAGCCTGTCGCGCGATCTGGGTGTTCCCGTGGTGCCCATCGTGGCCCGTGCGGGCGAGAACGTGATGGCGCTGCTCGCCGACGTCGCGGGCGTCGCTTCGGGCGAGACGGCCACCCGACCCCTGCGCTCGCGCGGGACTCCCGAGTTCGAGCGGGCGGTGAGCCAGCTGGTGCCCCTGATCGAGGCCGCAGCGCCGGGGGTTCCCAACGCGCGGTGGATTGCCATCCGGCTCCTCGACGGCGACGCCGCGGTCGAGGAAGCCCTCGCGACCGGACAGCTCGCCGACCTGGTGGCGCGGCAGCAGGCGCCCGACATGCGATTCAGCCGGAAGATCGCGCTGCAGGGGGCCCAGTGAGCGAGCGGGCCGCCGTCTCTCCGGCGGACATCGTGCGCGAGGCGGCGAGCCTGCGCCGATCGCTCCAGGCCGGTTTCCGAGAGGAGGTCGTCACGTCGCTGTACGGCGAGGTGGAGCGCATCACCCGCCGCGCCGTGCGCGACGCGGGCGCGCAGCCGCTCGAGCTGGACCAGCGCATCGACCGCATTGTCACCTCCCGCGCGCTGGGCCTGCCGCTGATGCTGGCGATCCTGGCGGTGGTCTT
Organism: Vicinamibacterales bacterium; assembly: GCA_050249615.1. Taxonomy (GTDB): domain Bacteria; phylum Acidobacteriota; class Vicinamibacteria; order Vicinamibacterales; family UBA2999; genus VFZN01. Next base: position 10,915 of record JBFWQE010000105.1, on the reverse strand, counting down.
CTGGCTGACCATCGTCGGCGCCAACGTCCCGTCCCAGATGCTCGCGACGGCGCTCTTCTGGGTGGAAGACCTCGGCGCCGGCGCCTTCGACGGGTTCGGCGCGCCCTGGTGGCTCACCGGGTTCGTCTGGCACGGCGTGTTCCGCGGCCTCGCCTGGGTGGTGAGCGTGATGCTGCCGCCGATGGCCATTTTCTTCCCGCTCTTCACCATTCTCGAGGACCTGGGCTATCTCCCGCGCGTGGCCTTCAACCTCGACTTCCTGTTCAAGCGGGCCGGCGCGCACGGCAAGCAGGCGCTGACGATGGCGATGGGCTTCGGGTGCAACGCGGCCGGGGTCATCGCGACGCGCGTCATCGACTCGCCGCGCGAGCGCCTGGTGGCCATCCTCACCAACAACTTCGTGCCGTGCAACGGCCGGTTCCCCACGCTCATCATGCTGGCCACCGTGTTCGTGGCCGCCGCCTTCCCGCCCGCGGTGGCGTCCCTCGTGGCCGCCGGGTCGGTCGTGGCGATCGTGCTCGTGGGCGTGGCCTTCACCCTGGTGGTGTCGTGGGCGCTCTCGCGCACGATCCTGCAGGGCGAGGCGTCCGCCTTCACCCTGGAGCTGCCGCCGTACCGGCGCCCCGGCGTGCTGCGTATCCTCTACACCTCGCTCATCGACCGCACGCTGTTCGTCCTCTGGCGCGCGATCCTCACGGCCGCGCCGGCCGGCGCCGTCATCTGGGTCCTGGGGAACATCGTCGTGGGCGGCGAGAGCCTCGCCACGCGCGTGTCCCAGGCGCTCGACCCGCTGGGCCACGCCATCGGCCTGGACGGCGTCATCCTGCTCGCGTACATCATTGCGATCCCCGCGAACGAGATCGTGGTGCCCACCATGCTGATGGTGTACATGGCCGAGGGGATGATGACCGACCTGCAGGGCTTCGACCAGCTTCGCGCGCTGCTGGTGGGCGAGCACGGCTGGACGCTTCTCACGGCCGTCAACCTCATGCTGTTCTCCCTGCTGCACAACCCGTGCGCGACGACGATCATCACGATCTACAAGGAGACGCTGAGCGCGAAATGGGCCTCGATCGGCGCGCTCATGCCGCTCGGCCTGGCCTTCCTCGTCACCTTCCTCACGGCGACCTTCGCGCGCGCGTTCCTCGGGTACTGACCCGTGGCCCTGGGCTCGGCGTTCGACTCGCCCGAGAGCAAGCGCCGCCACGTCGCGACGCTGTTCGCGACCATCGCGGACCGCTACGATCTGATTACCCGCGTCCTGTCCTACGGGCAGGATCGCCGCTGGAAGGCGAGGCTCGCGCGGGAGGCCCGCGTCTCCTCCTCTGATGCGGCGCTCGACCTGGCCTGCGGGACCGGTGACATCGCGGCGCTCCTGGGGAGCCGCGGCGCGCGCCTGGTGATCGGGCTGGACCTGACACCGCGCATGCTGCAGCTCGCCCGCCGCAAGGGCGGCGTCGTCCGCTACGTGGCCGGCGACATGGGCGCGCTGCCGGTGCCCACCGCGTCGGTGGACCTGGTGACGACGGGATACGGGTTGAGGAACGTGCCAGACCTCGACGTGGCGCTGGCGGAGATCGCGCGAGTCCTGAGGCCCGGTGGCCGGTTCCTGTCGCTCGACTTCTCGCGCCCGGATGCGGCCATCGTCCGAGGCGCCTACCTCGGCTATCTCACGGTCGTTGGCGGCGCCCTCGGGTGGCTGCTGCACGGCGACCCGGACACGTACCGGTATATCCCGGCCTCGATCCGGCGCTACCCGGGGCCGCGCGGCGTCGCCGATCGCCTCCGTGCGCACGGATTCACGGAAGTGCGCATCGTGCCGCTGCTCTTCGGGCTGATGAGCCTGCACGTGGCGCGACGCTGACACGCCCTATTGGCGTGTGCGCCACGGGCCGATGAATTGGGTGGCAGTGGCTCTGGTCGATTCCCTCCTGACCGCGATGGTGCGCGCCAACGGCGACGCGCTGGTGATGCACGTGGGCGAGAAGCCCATCGTCGTCGCGCGCTCCCGTTCCATCGACCTCTCGAGCCATGGACTGAACCTGAACGCGATGGTCGGCATGCTCGCGCAGCTGCTTCCGGCCGAAGCGCAGGCTTCGCTCGCGGAGTTCGGCGCCGTCGAGCACTGCCTTCCGCCCCGAGGCTCCGATCACTTCACGGTGGTCGCGGCGCGGGGAGGCGACGATATCTGGATCGAGATCCGGCGCCGCCGCGAGGAGTCTCGGCGAGAGGCACAGACGACAGAACGCTCGACGACCGCGCCCGAGGCGATTTCCCCGGAGCCGGTCGCGCCGGAGCCCGTGCCGGCAGCGCCTGCCGTGGAGGAATCTCCGGCAGACGAGCAGGCTCCCGTGGCGGTGCAGGCCGGGCCGGCCGAGGACGGCGCCTCGAACGAGGCCCTCGCGCCCGCCGCCGGGGAGGCGCCCGCCGAGGGTCAACCATCGGTTCCGGAGGCGGCACCTGCCGTGGAGGCCCCGGCCGTCGCGGAGGCCGAGCCCACCGTGGCGTCCACCCAGGAGGCCGACCGCGCTGCGGAGGCTGAGCGCCTGATCGCGGCCGAAGCGATGGTCGAGCGCGAGCCCGTCGTGGAGCTCGAGCCCGTGGAGGACGTGACGCCGGCGCCGTTGTCGGCGCTGGCCGAGTCCGAGGACCAGCCACGGACCCGTGCGCTCGACCAGGACTCCGCGCCCGAGTTTCGGTCCGTGCGCGACGTGGCGCCCGATCGCGACGTCCGCCCCGAGACCGCAGACTCCCCGTCGGTCGCTACGTCCCCACCCGACGAGGAGCCGGTGATGGCGCGGGTAACCGCGCCTCGCCCGATCGAGGAACCCCTGGCCGAGATGACAGGCCTATCCGACAACGCGATGACCGAGGCTCTACAGGCGGCCGCACCAGCCGCGGAGCAGGAGGATGCAGCCGTGATGCCCGACGCCGAGATCCCGACACCGATGACGCAAGGCCTCATGGCCTCGCCACTGACACCCGACGCCGGCATGAGCGATGCGCAGTCGGCCGGCGCCGTGGCCGCGGCCGGCGCGGCGCGTACGCAGGCCACGGCGGCCGGCAGCGTGCCGGGTGTGGATGCCCCGGATGCCGGTGCGGTCACGCGCACCGTGCGGATCGAGGTGCCGGCCCGGTCGTCGGCGCAGCGCACGGCGAGAGCCGAGCGCCTGCTGCGCCTGGCGGTCGAGCGTGGCGCGACCGAGCTCTTCCTGATGACGCAGGGGCGCCCCTACCTCCGCGTGGACGGCGAGGTCCGCCTGCTGCAGGACGAGGCCGCCCTCTCGGCGGCCGACCTCGAGGACGTCCTGTCGGACATCACGCCCGAGCCGTCGCGCGATGCGGTCAGCCGCGGCGAGCGGGTCGAGTGGCTCGTCGAGCTCGCTGACGTGGGGCGCGTGCGCTGCGCCAGCTTCCGGGACCACCGTGGCCCGGGCGCCGTCTTCCATCTCCTTTCGACGCGCGCGGCGACCGTCGAGCAGCTCGGCCTCGCGCCCGAGGCGCGCTCGCTGGCCAGCGAGCCCGATGGCCTCGTGATCGTCGCTGGCCCCGCGGGCAGCGACAAGTCGGCCATCCTGGCGGCGTTCGTGGACGAGATCAACCGCCACCGCGCCGACTACATGATCACGATCGAGCCGTGTGTCTATCTGGTCCACGAGAACGTGCATGCGCTCGTGAGCCAGCGCGAGGTGGGGACCGACCCGGCGCGCGCGGCCGCCGCCATGCGCGACGCGCTCAGCGAGAACCCGGACGTCCTCGTCATCGACGACCTCGCCAGCGGCGACGTGGCCGCCCTGGCGGTGCAGGCCGCCGCGCAGGGCCGGCTGGTGCTGGTGTCGCTCGAGGCCGGATCGACCGCCGAGGCGGTGCAGCGGCTCATCGACCTCGTCCCCGCCGAGAGGCGGAGCGCCACGCGCGAGGCGCTGGCACGCACGTTCCGCGGCGCCATCGCGCAGCAGTTGCTGCGGAAGTCCGCGGGCGGACGCGTTGCCGCGCGCGAGCTGCTGATGGGCACAGGCGCCGTGTCGCGCGTGCTCGCGGACCACGCCCGCCCGGACGTGGCTCAGGCCATCGAAGCGGCCTGCGACGGCACGCCGCTCGCCGATGCCGTAGCCGGGTTCGTGAAGTCCGGGGCGGTGGACGTGCGGGAGGCCTTCAGGAAGGCGCCGAACCGCGAGCGCCTCGTGACGGCCCTCCGGGCCGCAGGGGTGAGCACGGCCAGCATCGACCGGCTGCAGTAGTCACGACAGCCAGGGCGCGAGCTCCTCGAGGAGCATGTCGAGGACGTCGTCCTCGGTGAGGGCGGCCATCGACCGGGTGCCCGGCTTCACCTCGCGCTCTGCGTGCAGCACGCGGCCGCCGCGTCCACGCGTGATGCTCACCATCGCCTGGGGAGGATCGGCGGTCGCGTCGAACGACAGCGCAATCGACTCGTCGCGGCGCCGGTCCGGCACCAGCCTGACCTCGCCCGACGGCGTCATGACCTCCCATGCGAGGCCTTCGCCCTTCAGCACGACCGCCATGGCCCGGAATGCCGGGATGGCCCGCGACTCCAGGAACTCGTCGTAGGCCCTGCGGGCCTCGTTCACCTCGGCGCGGCGATCCGCGGCATCGCGGCGCGCCTGTTCCATGGCCTTCTGGACCCGCTTGCGGAGGAGGGCGACGTCGGCCATCGTCAGATGGCCCCCGCGGCCTTCAGGCTGGCAATCATCTCCCGATCGTAGCCCAGTTCCCCGAGCACCGCCTCGGTGTGCTGTCCGAGGGTCGGGGGAGGCGTGCGCACGGAGCCCGGGGTCGCTGACAGCTTGATGGGCGTGCCCATGACCCGCGTCGTGCCGACGGTGGGATGCTCGAGCGTGGCCACCATCTCGCGCGCGGCCAGGTGGGGATCGCCGAGCACCTCGCCCACGTCCCGCACCGCGCCGCAGGGCACGCTCGCGGCGTGAAACCGTGCGGTCCACTCGGCCCGCGTCCGCGAGCGGAGCGTGCGTTCGAGTTCGGGCCTCAGCCGGTCGTAGTGAGCCATGCGGTCGCGATTGGTGCGGAACCGCGGGTCGTCGGCCAGCTCCGGGCGATCGATCGCGGGGCAGAACCGCCGCCAGATGCCGTCGTTGCCGACGGCGATGACGATTTCGCCATCGGCCGTGGGGAACGTCTCGTACGGCGCGATGGTGGGATGGCGGTTGCCCATGCGTACTGGCACCTGGCCGGTCGCGAAGTAGCTGCCCGCCTGGTAGGTGAGCAGGGCCGCCGTGGCGTCCAGCATGCCGATGTCCACGCGCTGCCCCTGCCCGCCGCGCTCGCGGGCGAAGAGCGCAGCCATGACGCCCTGCGCGGTGAACAGCCCCGCGACGATGTCCGAGATGGCGACGCCCAGGCGGTAGGCGGGGCCGTCGGCATCGCCGGTGACGCTCATCAGTCCCCCCTCGGCCTGGATGACCGCATCGTACCCCGCCTCGCTGCGGCGGGGGCCCGACTGGCCGTACCCGGAGATCGAAGCGAAGATCAGGCGCGGGTGGCGCGGGTGCACGGCTTCCCACCCGAAGCCGGCGCGCTCCATGGTGCCGGGCTTGAAGTTCTCCACGAGGACGTCGGCGCGGCCGATGAGGTGCTCGAGCACCTCGCGCCCCTGCGGGTGCTTGAAGTCGAGCGTGACGCTCTCCTTGTTGCGATTGATGCTCAGGTAGTACGCGCTCTCGTGGCCGACGAAGGGCGGCCCCCAGTGCCGCGTGTCGTCGCCACGGCCCGGGTGCTCGATCTTGATGACGCGGGCGCCGAGATCGGACAGCACCATCGTGCAGTACGGCCCCGACAGCACCCGCGTGAGATCGAGCACCGTGATGCCCGTCAGCGGTCCCGTCATCGTGCGTCCCATTCCCTCAGTCTCTGGCTGATGCGCGACAGGTCGGTGACCAGCGCGTACGCGGTCTGCGTGAGCGTACCCTCGCGCTGGACGATGCCGATCTCGCCGAGGAGATCGGTAATCAGGTAGAGGGCGTTCTCGGTGTCCTCGAGGTTGGCCAGCGGATCGCGGGCGGCGAGCATCTCGGGCTCGACCCGCGCCGTGATGCTCCCGCCCTGGCGCGTGGCCGAGGCCACCAGCCGGATGCGCCGGCCGCGGGCGATGGCGGCGGCGACATCGGCCGGCTTCACGTCGCCGATGCCGGTGCGCGCCACCCGGTGCGGCGTGATGGCGCCGGCCATCAGCACGTTGACGAGCGCGGCCGTCTTGGCGGCCGCGTCCCAGCCGTCGATGTCCAGCGACGGGTCGGCCTCCGCGATGCCCCGGGCCTGCATCTCGCGCACGGCGTCCTCGAACGGCTGCCCGCGCTCGAGCGCCGACAGGATGAAATTCGAGGTCGTGTTGATCACGCCGCGAAAGCCGTCGATTCTCACCGCGGGCAGGGTCTCGCGGACGAGGTTGAAGACGGGAATCCCGTCCATGACGGCGCCCTCGAAGAAGAAGACGCGGTCCACCGCCTCGGCCAGCGCCTCGAGCTCGTGATAGGCGAACGCGGCCGGGCCCTTGTTCACGGTGACGACGTGCATCTGCGCCTCCAGGGCGGCGCGGACGTGCGAGATGGCCGGCTCACCGCGATCGATGTCGAGCACCGTGGACTCGAGGCAGACCAGGCGGCCCTCGGCGGCCTCGTCCGCCAGGGCCTGCGCGCTCTGGCGGATGACGTCGATGCCGCTGCGCTCCAGCGGCTCGGTCTGGAGGCGGTCGAGCGAGTGGTTCTCCTCCACCAGGGCCGCCGCGCGCACGACGTCCACGCCGTCCGGATCCAGCACCGACCCGTGATGGCGCGTGGAGATGGCCACCACGCGCCAGTCGAAGTCGAGCCGGTCGCCGATCTCGTTCAGCAGGCGCACGAAGCGCCGACCGACGTGGCCGAACCCGACGAGCACCAGGGCCAGATCGGGCGTCGTCATGCCGTGGGCGCGGCCACCCGGCCGGACGAGCCGAGCGACTCGAGCAGCTCGTGCAGCCGCGTGAGCCCGGTGGTCATGTACGCCAGCGGCTCTCCGAACCCGAGCCGAAGGTAGCGGTCCATGCCGAAGTGATCACCGGGAACGACCAGCACGCTCTTCTCTTCGCGGAGGCGGGTGACGAGCTCCGTGGAGTTGACGGGGTGCGGGTAGCGCACGTAGCAGATGGCGCCGGCCTCGGGCCGCAGCCACTGGAACCCGTGGACCCTCAACCAGTCCTCGAGCATCGGCAGGTTCGCGCGCAGGATGCCGCGCGTCCGCTCGAGCAGCGCGGCGCGCCGCGCCGGGGCCATCGCCACCCGCGCCAGGCGATCGGACAGGGCGCCCGGCGCGATGGTGGTGTAGTCGTGATACGACCAGAACGACGCGACCGTCCCCGGCGGGCCGACGATCCAGCCCACGCGCAGGCCCGGAAGACCGTACGCCTTCGAGAGGCCGGCGGTCACGATGACCCGTTCGCTGCGGCCCCACATCGAGGGCGTCTCGACGCCGTCGAGCTCGGCGCCGCGGTAGATTTCGTCCGAGAGAATCCACGCGCCGACGCGATCCGCCGTGCGCGCGATGGCGTCGAGATCCTCCGCAGTGAGGCGCGCGCCCGTCGGGTTGTTCGGATTGCAGATGATGACGAGCTTCGTCTTCGGCGAGACGAGCGCGTTCAGCCGGTCGAGATCCACGCGCCAGCGGCCCGCCGCCGTGTCCTCCACCAGGTGCCACTCGCGCACCGTGCCGCCGAAGGCTCGGGCAAGGCCCCAGGTCTGCATGTAGGAGGGCAACAGCATCACGACCTCGTCGCCCGGCTCGACCAGGCGCCACGTCGCGATGTAGTTGGCCTCCGAGCCGCCGTTGGTGACCTCGACGTGGTCCGCGGTGGCGCCGGGATACAGCGCGGCGATCAGCGTCCGCAGCTCGACGGTGCCGTTCGACTGCGTGTACACGAGCGGCTGATCGAGAAGCGCGTCGATGGCGGCCTGGTCGCCGAGGAGCTCGCGCGTCGAGAGAGGCCGCACTCCGCTCTCCGACAGGTTGTACTCCACCAGGTTCTCGTAGGTGGACTGCATCCGCTCCATCGCAAACTGTTCGAGCTTCATGGCGGGCAGTATACTTGCGGTTGGCCCGGCCTGAATGGGTGAGGAACTCGTACCCCGCTTCGTGCCGATCCCCGGTGGTCGGTTCATCATGGGATCGGACGACGGGAATGACGACGAGCGGCCCGCGCGTGAGGTGCGCGTGGACGCGTTTCACGTGTCGGTCTATCCCGTCACCGTCGAGCAGTACGCGGAGTTCGTCCGCGACACGGGCCACCAGCCGCCCTCCCTGCGCGACCTCCCGCTCGTCGTCACGCCGCAGCACGAGCTGCCGTTCCGTGAGCTCGCGGCGGCCTACGTGTGGCGGGGCGGCGAGCCGCCCCGGGATCGCGGCCGCCATCCCGTGACGCTCGTGACCCATATGGATGCGACCGCCTATTGCCGGTGGCTGAGCGGCCAGGTGGGCGCCCTGGTGCGGCTGCCGACCGAGGCCGAATGGGAGCGCGCCGCGCGAGGAGACCTCGAGGGCAAGGCCTATCCCTGGGGCGACGACATCGACGCGTCGCGGGGCAACTTCCTCCCCGAGCCGGCCCTGAAGCGCCACCGCGGCACCCGGCCCGTCGGTGGGTACCCGCCCAACGGGTTCGGCCTCTACGACATGGCCGGAAACGTCTGGGAGTGGGTGGCCGACTGGTACGCGCCCGACACCTATCGCACGGGCACGACCGACAACCCGCGCGGCCCCGCCCAGGGGGTGTTTCGAGTCGTGCGCGGCGGCTCGTGGGTGAGCCACGACATCGATCAGCTGCGCTGCGCGCACCGGCACAAGGTGCCGCCGGACACCTACGCGTACAGCATCGGCTTCCGCGTGGTGTACTCGGGTTAGCGGGCCTCGAAGCGGCCCGGGGAGCTGCCACCATGAAGACCGCGTTCATCGCCAGCCTCGGAAGTCTCGTCCTCGGCGCGTCACTCGCATCGGCCCAGGGCACGGCGGCCGTGGAGCCGCCGGTCGTGGTCGTCCAGGGCGAGGGCATCGTGCGCGCGGCGCCCGACCAGGCGTTCGTGCGCATCGGCGCGGAGTCTCGCTCGCGCAACCCGAAGGAGGCACAGGCGGCCAATGCCCAGGCGATGACAGCCGTGCAGCAGCGCATTGCCGCAGCCGGCATTCCGAAGGACGCCGTGCGCACCGTGGCCATCTCGCTGCAACAGGAATTCGACTACGCGGGAGGGCGGCAGACGCCACGCGGCTACGTCGCGCGCAACACCATCGAGGTCCGCGTGGACGACCTGGGCCGGCTGGGCGAGGTGATGGACGCGTCCGTGGGATCCGGGGCCACCTCCGTCCACGGCCTGCGCTTCGACCTGAAGCAGCGCAACGCGAGCGAGCGCGAGGCGCTGACGCTCGCCGTGGCCGATGCGATGCTGCGGGCGGAAGCCGCGGCGAGCGGCGCGAAGCGGACGGTGGACCGTGTCGTGCGCATCGCCGAGGGCGCGCCGATCAGCATCGTCCGGCCCGAGGCGGCCGCCTTTCGCGTGGCCGCCGCCGATCAGCCCGCGCCGACACCGGTGGCCGAAGGCGAGATCGAAATCCGCGCCCAGGTGACGGTGACCGCCGTCATCAAGTAGCCGTGGCCCGCCGGCCCCTGCGGCCCGGCGCGGCATCGAACGGGTATGAGGGCAGCGGTGCCGGAGTCCATGCGTGGGTCGCATGGCACCAATCTGCGACTTTTTAAGTCGGATTTGTCTTGCTCCACGCCGTCGGCCGTGTTTTCCTAGGGATCCTGCGCCCAATCGCCATGACGCCCTTGCTGTCCGCCATCGCCGTCCCCACCAGCCCGCTGCTCGACTTAGTGGGTCACACCCCCCTCGTGAGGCTGAGCCGCATCGAGCGGGACTGCCCTGGCGTCGAGCTGTACGGCAAGGCGGAGTTCCACAACCCGGGTGGTTCGGTGAAGGACCGTCCCGCGCGCCGGATGCTGCTCGAGGGCCTGGCCAGCGGCCGGCTCCGTCCCGGCAAGGTGATCCTGGACGCGACGTCGGGCAACACCGGCATTGCCTACGCGATGTTCGGCGCGGCGCTCGGTTACCACGTGTCGCTGTGCGTGCCCGGGAACGTGACGCCCGAGCGGAAGCGGATGCTCACGGCGTACGGGGTGGACCTGGTGCTGACCGATCCGCTCGAGGGGTCCGATGGGGCCATCCGAGAGGCCAGGCGCCGCTACCAGGCCGAGCCGGAGCGCTATTTCTACCCGGACCAGTACAATAACGACTTCAACTGGCGGGCACATTACGACTCGACGGCGCCCGAGATCCTCGCACAAACCGGGGGACGGCTGACGCACTTCGTGGCCGGGCTTGGGACGAGCGGCACGTTCATGGGCGTCGGGCGGCGGCTCCGCGAGTGGAAGCCCGACGTCGTGCTGGCGTCGGTTCAGCCCGACGGGCCGCTCCACGGGTTGGAGGGCCTCAAGCACATGGCGACGGCCATCGTGCCCGGTATCTACGATCCGGGGCTGGCCGACGTGGACATCCGCGTGGAGACGGAGGAAGCGTTTGCCATGACGCGACGCCTGGCGCGAGAGGAGGGCCTGCTCGTCGGCACCTCGTCGGGTGCCAACGTGGTCGCGGCGACCCGCGTGGCCCGGTCTCCGGCCGTGGTCGTGACGGTTCTCTGCGACACGGGAAGCCGCTACCTGTCGGAGCGGTTCTGGGAGGCGCCGTGACGAACCGGCTGGCGCTCGGCCCGGGAGTGGCCGACGCGATACGAGCCCATGGGCGCGAGGTGTATCCGCACGAATGCTGCGGCGCGATGCTGGGCCGCGACGGCGAGGTGACCGAGGCCTGGCCGCTGCCGAACACGACGGAGGAGGGCCCCCGCCGCCGGTTCCTGGTGCGGCCGG
>JBFWQE010000104.1:0-19126 GCA_050249615.1 Vicinamibacterales bacterium | reverse complement strand
GGCCGCACGCCCGAGGGCGTCTTCTATTACGCCATGGAGTACCTCGATGGCATCGACCTCGACCGCCTCGTGCGCGACCACGGCCCGCAGCCGCCCGCACGCGTCATCCGCATCCTTCAGCAGGTGTGCGGCGCGCTGGCCGAGGCGCACGGCATCGGGCTCATCCATCGCGACGTGAAGCCCGCGAACATCATCCTCTGCGAGCGCGGCGGCGAGCCCGACGTGGCCAAGGTGGTGGACTTCGGCCTGGTGAAGCGTATCGACGCGCTGGAAGAGGAGGCCACGCAGGTCGTCACGGCCGGCATCACGCTCCTCGGGACCCCGCTGTACATCGCGCCCGAGACGATCTCCGGGCGGGATGACGCCGACGGGCGGGCCGATCTCTACGCGCTCGGGGCCGTCGGATACTACCTGCTCACGGGCACACCCGTGTTCACGGGAAAGACCGTCGTCGAGGTGCTGGCCCACCACCTGCACACCAGGCCGCAACCGCCTTCAGAGCGGGCGGCCGCGACCATCCCCGGTGATCTCGAGCGACTCATCCTGGAGTGCCTGGCCAAGTCGCCGGACGACCGCCCGCGGGATGCACGGTCGCTGGAGCGCGAGCTGGCCGTGTGCGCCGCGAGGACGCCGTGGCCCCGGGACCAGGCGGTCGCCTGGTGGGCGGCGTTCCGCCAGGCCCATCCGTCCGCTCACGCGCGAGCCGTGCCAGAGCCGATGCGCGTGACCGCCGAGGTGGACCTGGCCGGCCGTCTGTCAGGGCCGCGCTGAACGGCCCCGGCCTACACCCCCCCGCTGCAGCACAGAACCGCGTACGCCACGGCCTCCCCGCGGACGTCGTTGTGGTCCTTGATCACGCTGTCGGCCAGCAGGTTGCTCACCGTGCCCGGCGCGAGCGTGTACGTGGTCCCCTTCGGCCCCAGCGTCGCACTGTGCCCGTTGGCCTCGGCCGTGTGCTGCGCGCCGTTCCGGCCCAGCCCGCCGTACGGATCGTTCTCGTCGCCGAGCGCCGCCGCCACCTGGTTGGCGATGCGCGACGCGAGCGGATAGGCGACGCCCACGGCCTTGTCGTTCTTCGTGTGCGTGACGATGATGGGGCCCGACACGCGGGCGTCGCCCAGGACGGTGCGGTAGAAGCCGGCCTTCCCCTTGCCGTAATCCGCCGAGAGCGCGTTGTGGGAGAAGGCGGCCTGCAGCAGTGACACGGTGACGTCCGGCGTGTTCTTCGGCAGGCCTGCTGCGGCCGCGGTGACGAGCCGGCCGCCGAAGCTGTGGCCCACCAGGTGCAGCCGCACCGCCGGGTTGGCCCTCCGGCACTGCTTGAGCAGCGGCGCCACGCCCTTGCCGCCCACATCCCCCGCGCGCTCCTTCATCTGGTAGTAGGTGACGAAGTTCGCGATGCGGCGGGCGCCGGCCGTGATGCCGTCCACGAGATCGCCGAGCCCCGCCGCGCCGCCCGCCCCGGTCGTGCCCCCGCCGATCCCGATCGTCGCCGCGCCGCCCCGGCTGGTCTTCGGCCCGGGCGCCACCACGGCAACTGACATCGCCTTGAACAGCTTCTCCGGGTCCGCCTTCAGGAACCCTGCCGACCCGTCGTCCACTTCCTTCGCGCCCTTGCCTTTCGGCATCGTCGAGCGGAGCGCGTCCACGAAGGTCTTGCGCGCCGCCGCAGAGGTGGAGAGCTTCGGCACGGCCTTGATGGCGCGGTCGATGGCCTTCGCGCGCGCGGCCGGCGCCTCCTTGCCGCCAAGGCGCACCGGATCCCGCTTGAGCGCCTCCAGCGCCTTGATGAGCGCCTTGTCGCTGGCCTTCATGGCCGTGACGGCGCCCCCGCCCGGGATGAGCTCCTCGTCGGTGAACTTCTTGCTGGGCCAGAACACCTGGCAGACCGCGTAGGTGCGGCCGGCCAGGGCCTTCAACGCGGGCGGCGCGCCCGGGCTCGATCGCCCGTCCAGGAGCTGTTCGATGTTGCCGACCAGCTCGTTGTACAGCGTGCGCGCATCGGCCATGTCGTTGTTCCAGCCGTGCGACAGGACGATGAGATCGGTGACTCCGGGGAGGGCCGCGAGGAGCGCGTCCACCTGCGCCTGCTTGTAAACGTCCGCGTCTTTCGTGAACTCGACATCGAAGCGCGCGAGTGCCATGGGATGCTCCTTGTCACACCGACTGGATGGCCCGGATGAGGTCCACGAGGCCATGGCCCTCGAAGTACCGCTCGCGCCCGAGCGGCGTGGCGGTGCTGGTGAAGACGCGCTTCACCTCGCGCGGCTTGCCGATGAACTCCCGGCGGATGGACAAGAAGGCCGCGATGGCGCCGGAGACGTGCGGCGCCGCCATCGAGGTGCCGCTGTCCTCCATGTAGTAGGCCGTCCCCTTGCGCCGCTTCCCCCCGGCCGACGCCAGAGCCTGCTCGAGGCGCTGACCCGCGCCGCACGACGAGATGCGCTCGCCGGGGGCCACGAGGTCCGGCTTGATCCGGCCGTCGCCCGTCGGCCCCTTGGACGAGAAGTACGACACCCCGTAGGTGTGCGGCGCGTCGCGATGCGTGGCGCCGACCGTGATGGCCTCGTCCGCGTTCCCCGGATCGTTGATCGTATTCGACAGGCCGACCTTCGTCGCGCGCACCATCGCCCCCACGGTCCCGTACCCGGTGTTGCCCGCCGCGGCGACGACGACCACGCCCGACTGCACGAGGCGATTGACCTCCGCACAGAGCGGGCTCTGCCCGCACGCGAACATCTCGGCGTCGAACTCGTAGCCGACGCTCAGGTTCACGCCGTGCACGCGCAGCATCTTCGGGTTGTCGTTCAGCTGCTCGCGGATGTAGGCCAGCGCGCGGATGACGTCGCTCGAGCGGCCGTCGCCGCTGTGGTCCAGGACGCGCAGGCTGATCAGCTTGCAGTGGGGCGCGACGCCGCGGAAGCGCACGGCATCCGTGCGGGGCACGGCCTCGTACCGGCTCCGATCCACCTCGGCCTGGTCCGTGTCGGCCTGGTCGATGCGCAGCATGCGCTCGAGCGAGCACACCGCGCCGTTCTTCTGCGGCGCCTGGCCCGCGATGATGCCCGCGACGTGCGTGCCGTGGCCGAAGTCGTCCTTGAGGGCCAGCTCGCGGTGGCGCGCGATGAGCGCGCGGCGCTTCTCGATGTCCTTCTCGCCGGACGGATCGCGGAGAGGCACCTGGTGGTCGTGGGCCTCGGGGTCGGTGACGAAGTATCGATGAAGGTCCCGGACCTCGGGATCGCCCAGCGTCCCGCCCTCCGCGGCGCCGAAGTGCGGGTGCGTGGCATCGATGCCGGAGTCGACCACTGCCCAGACAATCCCCCGACCGCCCGCTTCGTACGACTTGAGCGCGGCGTCGGCCTTGATGGTCGGCATCGACCGGTAGATGTGGCTCTTCACGGGGAAGTCGGGCCACAGCTTGTAGATCGCCCGGAACATCATCGGGTCGTAGCGGCCCGCGCCCTTCGTTTTCGCCGTGCGGCGCGTTTCCCTCGCTGCCTTCTCCGTGGCCTGCTTGTCGTCTTCCACGAGCAGCTTGCGCCACTCGTCCACGCGCAGCCGCCAGGTGAAGTAGGTCCGGGCCAGGGGCACGGGCTCGGGCGCATCCTTGAGCACCTCGGTGTGCAGGGCGCGGAGCGCCGCGGAGGCGCCCTCGAGGCCGCCCATGTGCTGCAGGTTCAGCTCGATGACGTACGGCCCGCGCTCGTCCACCTCGCTCACGAGCCGCCACTCGTCGCGCTTCTTCGGGTCGTAGAGCTCCGGCGGGGCGAACATCTTCGAGAAGCGGTCGGTGAGCGTCGTGCTGTCGGCCCGCGCCTGCTCGGGCGGCGGCGGAGGGCCCTGCACCGGCGGACGGCCCGCCGTTTTGCGCGAGCGAGGGGCCTGTCGCGGCTTCGGCCGGGGACGCGGGGCGGCTTTACGTGTTTTGGCCATGGGTCAGGCGTTCGGGGGGAAACGCATTCTGCTCCTCGGACACCATGGTGTCAACGCACCGTGACAACGTTACAGATACCCGCCTGGAGGGCCGGACGCCCGCGGCATCGGACGGAAGGGCCGGTCGTGCGCCGCTCAGGCCCTCAGCGCCGCGAGCGCGTGCTGCACCTTCAAGTCGCCCCCCTCGACGTGCCTGGCCACGGTCTGCAGTCCGCGCTCGACGGCGGCTGTCTGATCGGCGGCGGGCCGGGCGGCCCGGATGGCCTCGATGGCACGCGCCAGGCCCTCCTGGTTGCCGAGGAACAAGTGCGCATTGGCTGCCGTCGCCTGTGTCCAGATGTTGGTTTCGTCGAGGCGGGAAAGGATGTCGATGGCCTGTCGGTAGGCGGCGGCCGCGCCTTCCCGGTTGCCCGCGTCCAGGCTGGCCTCGGCCACCAGGTTGGCCAGGTAGTACGAATCGGGATTCGACGTGAGGGCGGCGCGGTACACATCGGCGGCCTTCTGGAAGTCGCCGCCGGTCCGGTGATAGCGGCCGGCAAGCGCGGCGCACTCGGTGTTGTGCCGGAAGGCGTCGGCATCGAGCGCGACGATGCGGTCCAGAATCCCCTGCACGGCCGCCCGGTTGCCCATCTCGAGGTAGGCCCGCCCGAGCGTCCGCAGGACGAAGATGTCGCGGGGCGCCAGCTCCCGCGCCAGCTCGAGCTGCTCGACCGCCCGCCCGTAATCCCGGGCCTTCATGTACAGGCTGCCAAGGCGGGTATGAATGCGCAGGTCGAGCGGGCGCGGGCGCGGGTCACGCTCGCGGCCGAACGCAATCTCCATCCAGTCGTGCAGGTGCCGCACCTCGGAGGCCCGGTTCTGCACGAGGATGTCCTCGAGACGCTGCCGCCACTCCTCGAGCAGGGTGGGCGTCGGCACGGCCGGCGCATCGAGCAGGGACGCCTGCACCTTCGACAGGTACGCGGCGATGACCTCGTTCACCTTCTCACCGAACTCGGTGACGCGATCCGCGCTGAGGTCGCCGCGCCGGTACTCGTCGAGAATCTCGCGCAGCAGCGACTTGACCTCGGCCGCCGAATCGCCCCGCCGGAACTGCACCTTCGCGTCCCGGATCGGCGACGGCACGAGCTCGAGCGGGAGGTTGTAGACGAGCGGCCTGACCTTGCGGAGCGACTTGTCCTGCTGGCTGGCCAGGGCCGCGCCGGCCACCGCCCCGGCTTCCCAGAGAATCCACGGCTTGTGCACGGACGAGGGCGTCACGAGGATGAGGGCGAAGTCGCAGTCCACGACGCGATCGACGATCCACTGCATCCAGTCCTCGCCCGACCGGATGCCGCCGTCCATCTCCTTGCTGGTCGAGAAGTGCACCTGCAGGAAGTCGCCGAAGAGGGCCTTCACCGCATCGCGGAGCGCCTCGGCAATCAGCGTGTCGGCGTGCGTGAGGCTGATGAAGATGTTGCGGGGCATGGTCCGCTCCCTCCGCGCGGGCGCATGTTAGCAGGATTCCCGGCCTTGCGGCGGCGGGCCGACATGGCTAATGTAGGGGTGCCATGGCTCGGGTGCTGGTAGGGGCGGCCCTGCTGTCCGTGGCGCTGCTGAGCTCCACCCCCGCTGCCCAACAGCGCGACGTTCGCCTGTGGTACCAGGCGTATGACGAAGGTGTGCGCGCCGTCCAACGCGGGGACTGGGCCGCCGCCATCGCCTCCCTCGAAGCCGCCAGGCAATCCGGCCCCGCCCCCGGGCGCCGCGTCCTCTTCCAGGGCGACCGGGTGGATCGCTTCAACCCCGATTACTACCTGGGCCTGGCGTATCTCGCGACTCGTCGATTCGCCGACGCCGAAGCCGCATTCCGGCGCGTCCTGGACGCGAAGATCCTGACCCAGGGGGACAAGGAGTTCCCGACGCTGGGCGCCCAGCTGGCGTCGGCCACCTACGAACGGCTGCTCGCCGACGGCGAGCGGGCGATCGCCGCCCGGCGCTACGCCGATGCGGAGAAGGCGGCGAAGGACGCCGAAGGGCTGGCGCCATCGAGCGACGGTCGCGCCGCCCGCCTGGCCGCGGTCGCCCGCTTCGAGGGTGTCATCGCACGGGCCGAGAATGCGACCACGCGCGGGCAATGGTACGACGCGCAGGTGGCCCTGGACGAGGCCGGGAAGCTCGGCGTCAGCGCGGACCGCGTGGCCGAGCTGCGCAGGAGACTGGCGGAATCCGAACGGCGCGCCGAGGCGATCGTCGAGGCCCCCCCGGCCGAAAAGGGCCTGCCCACGCAGGACGCGCCTCCCATCGAGAATCAGCCCGACCCCACCCGGGATCCCGGAAATGTGGTGCGCGTGCCCGATGGCACCCTGAATGTTGAAGGCACGCAGCCGCCTCTCCCGACGCCCGGCGATCCGCCCGAGTATCCGGCCCTCGTCGCATTCCTCGGCGGCAACTACTCGGAGGCGGTCGCACTGCTGACACCCCTGGCACGGGCCGGCCAGGCCACGCCGCGCGCCCTGCTCTACCTGGCCTGCAGCAACGCCGCGCTCGTCGCCACCGGACGGGCCGGAGACGACGTCCTGACCGAGGCGCGCGCCCAATTCGCCCGTGCCGGGCCGCTCGGGCCATCCGCTCCCGATCGCCGTTACATCTCGCCAAGGCTGCTGCGCATGCTCGGTAGCGAGGAGACGGTCCGATGACGCGACGCCGGGGCCGTCTTCTCGTGATGCCAGCCCTGCTCATGGCCGGCATCGCGGCAAGGGCCAGCGCACAGACCAGCCTGCAGGTACCTCTGCAGTTCGACTTCCTCAATCCCGGCGCCAAGAGCCTCGCGCTTGGCGGCGCCTTCGCCGGCGTCGCCGACGACGCCACGGCCACCTTTGCCAACCCGGCCGGGCTCATCCTGCTCAGTCAGCCCGAGGTCTCGATCGAGCTGCGCGGCTCGAGCTACGACGCGGAGTTCCTCGAGAGCGGCCGCTTGTCGGGGACCGTGCTCAACGAAGGGCTCGACACCATCCCCGGCCCGAGCTTCGGCATCAGCCGCGGGTCGCATCTGGGTCCCGGGTTCTTGTCGGCCGTCTACCCCTCGCGCTCGAATCGATGGGTCGTCGCCGGGTTTCGCCACGAACTGCTCAGGGTGGACCAGAGCTTCCTGTCGACGGGGGTCTTCCAGCAGCTCCCGGGCGACCTCGGCTCGCAGCGCGACTTCCCCCAGGAAGGCCTCCGGAACGTCAGCATCACCACCTACGGCGGCATGGTGGGATGGGTGCCGCGGCGCAACGTGGCGATTGGCGGCGGCGTGTCCGTCTATCGTTTCAGCATCGATTCGGTGTTCCGGCGGTTCGACACGCGCGGCTTCCTGGGCCCCCCGAACCCCTCGGTCGAGCTGGGCCGGTCCAGCCAGGTCGGCGAGGACTACGGCGTGGCGCCCACGCTCGGGCTGCTGCTCGGGACGGCCTCACGCGTGCGCGTCGGCGTCGTCTTCCGGCGGGGGGCCTCGTTCGAATTTCAGACGGTGGACGGGACCGATCCCGAGCGCGATGTCACGTTTCGCGTGCCCGACACACTAGCCGCGGGGGTGTCGTTCCGCCCGAGGCCCGAATGGCTGCTGGCGGGGGAGGTCACCTACGTGAGGCACTCGCGCCTCGTGCAGGACTTCGTCGTCGACCAGGCGCGCGGCGTCGGCCTCACGCGCAGCTTTGCGATCGACAACGGGACCGAGGTGCACCTCGGGGCCCAGTACGTGGCCCTCACGAAGCGGTGGGCGCCGAAGTTCAGGCTGGGCGCCTGGTACGACCCGGACCACTCCGTGCGATATCGCCCGGAGCGTCCGCCGCAGAACAGGGTGGATCTGCTGTTCGACGAGCTGATGTCCACGGCGCTCTCGACGGGCGGCGATCGCGTGCATGTGACCGGCGGCGTCGGCTTCTCGATCACCCCCAGGATCGAGCTCAACGCTGCGGCGGATCTGGCGGCAGGGAGCCGTGTGTTCTCGACGTCGCTGATCCTCCGCACAGGCTCGTAGGTGGAGGTGCGTCATGAGTCCTGAAGTCTTCGGCCTCGCGCGTCGTCTCGGCTCCGGGCTGGCAGCCGCGGCTCTCATGGCGGCGGCCTGTGGAGGTGGCGGCGGGTCGTCCACGCCTACCGCGCCGACGCCTCCTCCGGTGACCCCGGCGGCGGCGCTGGCCTCGGTTTCGGTCACCCCGGCATCCGTCGTCGGCACCAACAGCGTGCAGGTTTCGGCCTCGCTGTCGGCCGCCGCGCCCTCGGGCGGCGCCACGGTCGCGCTGTCGAGCAGCGACACGGCCGTCGCGCCCGTGCCCGCGGGCATCTCGATTCCGGCGGGCAGCACGTCGGGATCGCAGTCGTTCACCACCGCCCACGTCACCGCCGACAACAACGTCACCATCACGGGCACGTTCAGCGGCGCATCGCAGACGGCCACCTTGCTGATCACGCCCCTGCTCACCGCGCGCTTCACCGTGCGCGGGGACGCGGATGGCGTCGACGCGTGCCGACTGGCCGGCGGCGGCGCGGTGGACTGCGACCTGGACGGCAGCACCTCTGTCGGCCCCGTGACCCGCTGGCTGTGGACGCTCATCGTCGCCGGAGAGGCGCCGGAGACCTACGATCGAACGAGCCCGGTATTCCGCCCGGGGACCGATTGCGGGCTGTTCGATCGGGTGCCGGCAACGAGCGCCGGCGGCAGCACGTTCCTGCAGATGGAGGTGCGCCTCAAGGTGTTCGACGCCGCGGGACGGGAGAGCGCGGAGACGATCAATCGCAACGTGCGCGTCTTCCCCCGGCAGAATTGCGGCCGCGGCTTCTGAGTGTCGGGGCCACGAGGCCCGACGGCTAACGGCATGGTGTTCGTCAGCTACTCGCGAACCCCCATCGAGCGCCAGTTCGTCACGGCGCTGGAGCGCTGCCTCGGGGCCGCCGGGCTGGAGGTGTGGCGGGACATCAACGAGATCCAGCCGGGCGATGCGTTCCGCCAGGAGATCGAGGATGCGGTCCGGCGGGCCTCGTGGCTGCTGTTCCTCGTCTCGAACTCGTGGCTCGACAGCCCGGAGTGCCAGAACGAGCTGACGCTCGCGGTGAAGCACCACGGCGAGGCGAGCCGGTTCGTGCCCCTGCTGCGCGCGCCGTTCGATCGGCTCAGGCCGCGCATCCCGGTCGTGTTCAAGGATCTCAATCTCGTGGCGTGGGCCGAGGACGAGCCCGACCCCTGCGCGCGGCTGTGCGAGCTGGTGTCGAAGCTCCTGCGCGAACGCGTCCCGCGCGAGCGCTGGCCCGAGCACGGGCGCGCGCTCGCGGCGAAGGCGGGCGTCGACCTCGAGGGAGGCCAGCGCGTCGAAACCCCGCACCAGGCCGAGGATCCGCCATCGTTCCACTGCGATCGGGCCCCGCAGTGGACGACCATCGAAGGCCTCATGTCGAGCGGGCGGAACGACCTGGTGATCGTGCGCGGTCCCACGGGCGAGTATCACGAGCACTTCCTCCAGCGGGTCGAGCGCGCCCTGCGCGACGTGCCCGAGCGCTCGGTCGTGCCGGTCCGCTGGCGCCGCCGCCCGGCCGGACAGGACGACTACCTTCGGGCCCTGGCCGACAGCCTCGGCACGACACCGCCCCAGCTCACACGCACGCTCGACGAGCGCCTCGCGTACCGGCACGTCGTCCTCGTCCACGAGTGCGTGCGCGGCGACTTCGACGACGAGGACCTGGAGCGCTATCACGCCGCGTGGCTGCCGGCCGTGGTGGCCCGGACACGCGGGCGTTTTCAGGTGAAAGTGGTCCAGGCGCTCGAGTACCCGCGCCCGGCCATCCTGGAGCGGCTGCTGCACCTCCGTCTCGGCGGGGGCGACGATGACGACCGCGACGCGGCCGACGCGCTGGTGACGCGCATCGAGGCCGCACCCGGCGCCCTCCGCGTCGTGCGCCTGCGTGAGCTGGAGCCCATCACGGTGGAGGACGTCCGCGAGTTCTGCGAGGCGTGGGTCGAGCCGCCCCACCGCGCCCCGCTGCTGGACGAGGTCAGGAAGAGCGGGCGCACGTCCGAAGAGATTCTCCGGTCCATCGATCGATACCTCCTGCGCGCGAGGCGACAGCATGACGAAGCCCCAGTCGTGGCGGCGCTACAGGGGTGATGGCTCCACGCCCCCCGGGGCGGAGCCCATCACCAGAGGCGAGGCGGGCAGCTACCTGGCGGACGACGACCTCGTCACGGCCGTCAACACCGCGCTCGTCGTCGGGCGTCCGCTGCTCGTGACCGGCGAGCCGGGCTGCGGCAAGACCATGCTCGCCTGGTCGGTCGCCTCCGAGCTGGGGCTCGGGCCGGTGCTCGCGTTCCACACGCGCAGCGATCACCAGGCGCGCGACGTCCTCTACACCATCGACCACCTGCAGCGCTTCTACCACGCGCAGGTGAGGGACGAGCGCGCCACTGACGCGGCGCACTACGTCCGATGGCAGGCGCTCGGCCAGGCCATCCGCGGCGACGCGGAACGCGTCGTGCTCATCGACGAGGTGGACAAGGCGCCGCGCGACTTTCCGAACGACCTGCTCGACGAGATCGATCGGATGGAGTTCGAGGTCCCGGAGTTCGGCTGGACGCACTCCGCCCGGCATCGGCCCATCGTCATCATCACGAGCAACAGCGAACGTCAGCTGCCGGATCCGTTCCTGCGACGGTGCGTGTATCACTACATTCCGTTCCCGGACCCGGAGCGGCTCACGATGATCCTCCGGCAGCGTCTCGGCGCCGACGAGATTCCGGATCGGCTGGTGGACGTGGCCCTCCGGCGGTTCAGCGAGCTGCGGGAGACTCCCGGGCTCGAGAAGAAGCCCGCGACGGCGGAGCTCATCATGTGGGTGAAGGTGCTCCATCGTGCCGGCGTCGACGTCAGCCGGCTCGAGTCCGCGGGCCTCGGCGCGTTGCCGCACAAGGGCGCGCTCATCAAGACCGAGCACGATCTGCGGCTCCTGGAGCACACCTCCGGCTGATGGCGCCGCACCTGCCATTCTCCACACTGCTCGACGCTCTGCGCGCCAAGGGGATGCGCATCGGCGTCGACGACTACCTGGCATTCGCCAGGCTGCTGGAGCGTTTCGACGATACCGACCTCGGGCTGCTGCGCGACGCGGCGGCGGCGCTGCTCGCCACCTCACCCGACGAAATCGCGCTCGTCAAGCGCACGTTCGACGATCTGTTCATCCCGCACGAGGCGGCGGCGCCGCCGCCGCCCGAGAAGCGGCGCTGGCTTCGGCGCCTTCGCGATCCGCGCGCCTGGTGGGCCGCCGGCGCGCTCGTCGCCGTGATGGCCGGCGCGGGCACGTGGCTCGCGTGGATCATGGCGACGCCTCCGCCCGCCCTTCCGCCGAAGCCTCCCGTCTTCCTGACGCCGCTGCCGGGACCGGCCACGGCGTTCGACCCGCGCGACACGATGTCGCCCGGCGCCCTGCCCGAGCCCGCGCCGCTGCCGGCGCCCCCCGTGCGGTCGAACTGGTGGCTGGCCGTGGCTGCGGGGCTGCTGGCCGTGGCGGCCGTGATCCTCGCGATTCAGATCCCGAGGGTGAACCGGGCCCACCGCCGCTGGATCGAGCGCACGTGGCGCCAGATCCGCGCCGGGCTGCCGGGACCGAGTCATTTCACGCTGCGTCCGCCGGGCGCCCTGCGCTGGCTGGATCGGCGCGACGTCGAGGACGCCGCCACCGTTCTGGGACGCGCGTTCACGACCGGGCTGCTCAGCCACCGCCTGCGGATTGCGGCAACGGTCCAGGCGACGGTCCGCGGCGGCCTCGTCCCGCGCTTCGTCTTCCAGGAATCCACCGCGACGGGCACGCTCCTGCTGCTGCAGGACCTGGCGCCCGAGATGCAGCTCTGGCGCGACAAGGTGGCGGACCTGCTCACCTCGCTGGCGCGGCAGGGCATCGCCGTGGAGCGCTGGTTCTTCGAGGAAACGCCCGCGATGGTCTCGGCCGAGCGGCACGGCGAGCGGATCGCCCTCGAAGCCCTCGGCCGCCGCCGCGAGAGTGGCGTCCTCGTCCTGAGCACGGGCGCCGGGCTGGCTCGCCCGGTCGACGAAGAGGATCGCGCGTGGATCGCGACGCTTCGACGATGGTCGCGGCGGAGCTGGCTGAACCCCGTGACCGACCCCTCGACGTGGCGGCCGGAACTGTCGCGGCTTCCCATCAACGTCTGGCCGATGACCGGTCCCGGCCTGCTCGAGGCCGCCGCGGACCTGGCGGTCGATCCAGAGGTCCGCGATCGCCGGCGCGCCGCGCCGCGGCCGTCCGGTCAGGCCGTGCTTGGCGACGACGTCGAGCGCCTCGAGCGGCTGATTGCGGTGGCCGGAACGCCGAGCGTCGAGCTCGTCGAGGCGCTCCGCCAGCGATTCGTCCCCGACGTCCCGGAAGACACCATCCTGCACGTGCTGCCCGGCGCCGCGTACAAGTCGCCGGACGAGATCCGGCTGGCCCCCGATGAGGTGCGACGCCTCCTGGCCGACGAGCGCCGCGACAATCCGGGGCGCGAGCGCGCGGTTCGCCAGTTCGTGCTCGGCCTGTTGCGCGCCCAGCGGCCGCCCGCAGGCTCGCTGGCGGACCATCGGTGGAGGCTGGCCGTGGCGCGGCAGGAGGTCGCGCTCGCCGGGATCGAGGGCACCCGGAACGCGGACGCGGAGGCCGAGCTGCGCTCGCTGGCCGAGGGACCGCTCTGGGACGAGGCCGGCGAAGCGGCGGCCGAAGTCCTCGTGCCGTCCGGCTGGCGGCAGTCCGTCGCGCGCGGGGCGGGGTCCGCATCGGGGCCTCCCGCACGATTGCCGAAAGGCGGGGCCGTGGCGAGGCAGTCATGGCGGTGGCTGAGCCCGCGGCCCATGGACTACGCGCTGGCGGGCCTGGTGGCGATGCTGCTCGTCGCCGCCCTCGATCGCGTGGGCGCGTTCGACGGCCGCGCCATCGAGCATCGCGACCGGGCGTACGAGCTGGCGTTCGAGCCCGGCGATGGGCTGGGCGAGACGGCGGGGCGGCTGCGGCTGCGGTTCGGCAGCGATCCGGCCGGCGCGCCCGCCCAGGTCCGGCTGTTTCGTGACGGCGAGCCGTTCGGGGCGGTGATCACCGTGCCGGGCAGCGGCTTCGCCGATCAGAGGCTCGCCTATGCCGACTCCGGGCACAACTATCAGGCGCGCGCGGCCCTGCCGGCGGGCAACCTCGCCTTGAGCAACGCCGTGCCCGTACCCGCGATGGGACAGCTCGCCAGCCTGAACATCGACGTGTCGCCCTGGGCCACGGTGCGTGTTCTCGAGGAGGCCACGCGGTTGCCGGCCAGCGTGGGCACGTTCGAGACGCCGTTTGTCGTCACGCTGCCGGAGGGTCGCTACGTGCTGGAACTGGTGCACCCCGACCTCGGCCGCGCCGAGCACCTCGTCGAGGTCGTGCAGGGCGTGCCCCGGCAGCTGCACTACGTCATGCCGGGATTCAACGCGGAAGAAGCAGCGAGGCAGCTGCTGTCGGGTGCGGCGTCGAAACCGCGATCGTAGCGCGAACCTCCGTCCGTCGCGCCCCGTCCGTCGACCTACCGTGCCATCTCCGCCGTGACATACCTGAACACCTTCCCCAGCCGGTAGCCCTCGACGGTCACGCGGTAGCCCACGAGCTTCTCGCCCTCGGGATCCTTGAAGGGGTTGGCACCAATGCGCTGCAGGATGAGCTCTTCGCCATCGTCGGTCCGCAGCACGATCGCGACGTGCTCGCTTCCCGTGCCGTGACGTACGCGGGCATGGGCGACATCGCCGCAGAGGACGATGGGCTCCTTCGCCTCCTTCGACGGCTTCTTGCTCACGCGCGGCCTTCCCACCGCGTTCAACTGGAGACCACGACGCGGCTCCCCAGCACGCGGCCGCGGCTGTCGGCCTGGACGGTGACCATGCTGATGCGCGTCACCCGATCGGTCTTCTGCCGCGATACCCAATAGTACTGGTACGTCTGCCGCGCGGCGACCGAGCGCGTCGCCCTGAGCCCCGGCTGCCCGGCGATGGATGCGGCCGCGCGCGGCGCCAGTTCGGGCGCCACCGCCGTCGTCACGACGCGATCCGCACGGCCGAGCGTCCAGCGCACCTTCGCAGTGCTGACCGCCGCGGCCGCCCGCCTGGCTTCGTCGGCCACGGTCTTCGGCGCCTTCTTCGGCGACGTGACGTGCCGCTCGGGAAGGCTCTCGCGCAGCATCCCTCCGATCTCGAAGCGTGCGGCCCGGCGACGCTGGCGCTGCAGCGCGGCGGGCACCGCGGCCGCCAGGCCGGCCGCCGCCGGCTCCCGGCCCGCACGGCGTGCGCGGCCAGTCGCGGAGGCCGCCGATGGGACGGGGTGAATGGACGGATCCCCCAGCAGCAGGAACTGGATGAGCGTCTTCTCGTCGGCCGCGTCCGGCTCCTGGCCCTGCTGCTGCAGCCAGCGCAGGTAGTCCTGCTTGGCCTCGAGCGCCGCGCGGCCCAGCGACGCGCCGGTGGTGGCGCTCTTGAGGAACGCTGTCACGATCCAGTCGGCGCACATCATCCGCACGGGCCCCACCCACGCGATGGTGGACGAGCCGAGGAAGCCGTGCGCGCCCTGTTTCAGGTACACGTTGGGAATCGGGAGCTCCGGCGGGTGCTGCGCGGTTGGCGACGCGGGGTCGAACAGGTCGGCTCCGTAGCAGCACATCGCGCCGGCGACCGTGTCCGGCACCGTCCGTCCGAGGAGTGTGGGACTGCTGAGCGCATCGGGGAAGGCGCCGCCGCCCTCGCCGTAGAAGCGCGAGTCCTCGTCCACGCCGTGGCACTTGATCATGTGGAGCCGCGCGTTGCGCCGCGCCACGATGGCCGGGGCCTTGTCCTTCGTGGGCGGCGAGATGAGCACGTCGGCGGGCTCGCGTCCCAGCGTCTTCGCGCATTCCTCGCCCGCCTTCCGCCAGGAGGCCGTGCAGATCATCAGATCCCGGTCGTAGTCCGCCGTGGGCCTCGGGCGCGCCTGGGCGACATGGGCCAGGTAGTCCACGAGCCACGAGGGGTCCGTCGAGCCCGGCAGGTCGGGGATGCGGCCAACGACACGGTCGGGCACGAGATAGCTCGATCGCCTCGACGCGACGAACTGCCGCGAGCAGGCATACGGGTTGTCCGTCGGCACCTCCTCGTCGTCGTCTCCTGATTCGGAGGCGGATGGGTTCGCCACCAGGAACATGGGCACGACGTCCGCCGCGCCGAAGAGGACGATGTAGTCCGGCGTGAGCCGCGCGACCAGCGCGTCCAGCGCGCGCTTCACCTTCTGGGGTGTGACGGCGCCGGTGATGGCCTTCACCCCCAGCTTCTTCATCGCCGCCGCATCGTCCACGGCGACGTGCACGGTCTGGATGTCGCGATCCTTGTCGGCCTTGGTCCAGGCCGCCACGGCCTTGTCGATCTGCTTGAGGGCGGCGGTGGGGTACTTCTTCTCCAGGTTTCGACGGCAGGTGACGCTCAGCTTGACGCTCTGCATGGTGGGCCTCTTGACTTGGTGTCGCGGCCGGAGGGGGCGTTGCAGATTCTGACGGACCTGCGGCCTCGATTTCCACCACTTCCGCGGTGGCATACTGACGCCATGCTGGTGGACGAGTTCCTGCCGATCTTCGATGTCTCCGATTCGCTGGCCGCCGTCGTCCACGCGGAGGTCCAGGCCACCTGGGACGCGCTGATGGAGGTGGACCTCCTCGAGGTCGGCCGCCAGCGCCCGTTGGTGGGCGCGCTGGGGGCGCTGCGCATGCTCCCGGAGATGGTGAGCCACCTGCTGCACGGCGAGGCCATGCCCGCAGCGCCCGCGCGCATGAGACTGAAGGACACGACGACCCAACCCTCGCGCGAGGGAGGCTGGGTGCTGCTCGGGGAGCGGGCCCCTGACGAAATCGCGCTCGGCCTGGTCGGGAAGTTCTGGCGGCCCGTCATCGAGTACGCGCACGTGACGCCCGAAGGCTTCCGCGACTTCGCGGAGCCGGGCTACGCGAAGACGGTCTACTCGCTCTCGGTGCGCGCGCTGGACGCGCACCGCACGCTGCTCACGGGGACGATGAGGACGGCGACGACGGACGAGCACGCGCGTCGCTGGTTCCGGCGGTACTGGACCTTCGGCGTCGGCTCCGGCGCCCACGTGCTGGTGCAGGGCCTGCTGGACACGGTGCGAGAGACGGCGGAGCACCGAGCTCGGGGGTGAAGCGAGACCACGATGGCACGAGGGACACGAAGACGAGCACCAAGCTGCTCTCAAGCCCTCAAGTCCCCAGGACCCCCTCCCCAAGTCCCAAGCCCCAAGTCCCAAGCCCCAAGTCCCAAGCCCCAAGCCCCCAAGCCCCGGGTTTGCTTCCCGGCCCCGATCCGGGCTATCC
Source organism: Vicinamibacterales bacterium (assembly GCA_050249615.1). GTDB lineage: Bacteria > Acidobacteriota > Vicinamibacteria > Vicinamibacterales > UBA2999 > VFZN01. The sequence continues at coordinate 2,826 of JBFWQE010000104.1, read as the reverse complement.
TTGCGGACAGTCGTGTTCGCCTTCGTCCACCACTCGCATCCGGTCCATCATCACCACCGTTCCCCGAACGGCCCGGCCGGACTGCGCGTGTAGACCGAAGACGACCACACAAGGATTCGTTTCACGCAAAGGCCCGCTGGGAAACCGGCGGGCTTTTTGTTTTTGTCGGGAGTGGGGAGTCGGGGGTGGGGAGTCGGGAGTGGGGAGTCGGCCCAAGCCCCAAGCCCCAAGCCCCAAGACCCAAGCCCCAAGACCTTGAGGAGCATCATGGACTTCAGCAAGCTGGACGGGCTCGTCCCTGCCGTCGTGCAGGACAACACGAGCGGCGAGGTGTTGATGGTGGGCTTCATGAACGACGAGGCCTGGAAGATCACGCGGGAGACGGGCTACGTGACCTTCTTCAGCCGCACGCGCAACAAGCTGTGGACGAAGGGCGAGACTTCCGGGAACCGTCTGGCCGTCCGGCAGATCTTCACGGACTGTGACGATGACACGGTGCTGGTGAAGGTGGACCGGGAAGGGGACGGGAACGTCTGCCACACCGGCCAGCGGTCGTGTTTCTATACCGAGGTCACGCGATGAAGCTGAAGCTCGGCATTCCGAAGGGCTCCCTCGAGCAGGCCACCGTGCAGCTGTTCCAGCGCGCGGGGTTCCAGCTCATCACCTCGTCACGGTCGTACTTCCCTGCCATCGACGACCCCGAGATCGAGTGCATGCTCATCCGCGCGCAGGAGATGGCGCGCTACGTGGCCGACGGCGTCCTGGACGCAGGCCTCACCGGGCTGGACTGGATCCGTGAGCACGAGATCGGCCACCCGGAACAGCCGCCGCTGACGCCCATCGCCGACCTCGTGTATGCGAAGCAGAGCTTCGGAAAGGTGCGCTGGGTGCTGGCGGCCCCCGAGGGCTCGCCCTTCCAGTCGGCGAAGGACTTCGAAGGAAGGAAGATTGCGACCGAGCTGGTGCGCGTGACGCGCGACTACTTCGAGAAACAGGGCGTGACCGTGGACGTCGAGTTCTCGTGGGGCGCCACCGAGGTGAAGCCGCCGGTGCTGGCCGACGCCATCGTCGAAGCCACCGAGACGGGTTCGACGCTGCGCGCCAATCGCCTCCGCATCCTCGACACGATCCTCGAGTCGAACACGCAGCTGGTGGCCAACCAGGCGGCGATGGCCGACGAGTGGAAGCGGACGAAGATCGCCAACATCGCGCTGCTGCTGAAGGCGGCCATCGAGGCGCAGGGCCGGGTGGGCCTCATGTTGAACGTGCGCAAGGCGGATCTCGAGCGCGTGCTCGGCCTGCTGCCCGCGCTGCAGCGCCCGACCGTCAGCTCGCTGAGCGACCCCGAGTGGGTGGCCGTGAACACCATCCTCGAGGAGAAGACCGTGCGGGACCTCATCCCGAAGCTGAAGGCCGCCGGCGGCCAGGGCATCGTCGAGTACCCGCTGAACAAGATCGTGCTGTAAGGGCCCAGATGATTCGTATCGTTGCTTCAACCAATCGCAAGGCCGTCGCCGCGCTGCTGTCGGCCACGCGCATCCGTGACCGCGCCACCGAGACGAAGGCCGCCGCCATCGTCGACGGCGTGCGGAAGAGCGGGGACCGGGCGCTGCGCAGGTATGCCGAGGAACTCGACGGGCTGACCGGCTCCCTCGAGGTGCCGTGCGAGGAGTGGGAGGCTGCCGCACGCACGGTGCCCGCGCCGGTGCGGCGGGCCATCCGTGACGCCGCGCGGAACATCCGCCGCGTGTCGAAGGCGCAGGTGCCGAAGGGCTGGCGCGTGACGGTGCAGCCGGGCGTGACGGTCGAGCAGCGCGTGGTCCCCCTCGCGCGCGTGGGCTGCTACGTGCCGGCCGGGCGTTACCCGCTGCCCTCCTCCCTGTTGATGGCCGCCGTTCCCGCGCGGTCGGCGGGCGTGCCCGAAGTGATCGTCGCGTGCCCGCGCCCCGACGCCACGGTGTTCGCCGCGGCGCTCGAGGCCGGCGTCGATCGCCTGTTCCGCGTGGGCGGCGCGCACGCCGTGGCCGCCATGGCGTACGGCACGCGCACGGTCCCCCGAGTGGACAAGATCGTCGGCCCCGGCAACCGATGGGTGTCGGCCGCCAAGTCCCTGGTCTCGGCGGACTGCTCCATCGACTTCTATGCGGGCCCTACCGAAATCCTCATCGTCGCCGCGAGGACGCCGCCGACGTGGGTGGCGGCGGACCTCATCGCCCAGGCCGAACACGATCCGGACGCGCGTGCGGTGTGCATCACCACCAGCCGGCGCGCGGCCGAAGCCATCGCGCGCGAGGTCGCGCTGCGAATGCCGGCGGAGGGCCCCGCGGCCGCATCCCTCTGGAAGCACGGGGGCCTCATCGTGGCCGGCTCGATGAGCGAGGCAGTGGCCCTGGCCAACGAGGCCGCCTCGGAGCACCTGGTCGTCGAGACGGACGAAGTGGCCGCGCGGATGCGGAACGCGGGCGCCATCTTCGTCGGGCCATGGACCGCGCAGGTGGCGGGCGACTACGCCATCGGGTCGAACCACGTGCTGCCCACCGCCGGCGCCTCGCGGTTCCGCGGCGGGCTGAACGCCGCGGACTTCGTGAAACTCGTGTCGGTGCAGCGGGTCTCCGAGCGCGGGCTGCGGGCCATCGCCGGCACCATCACCACGCTCGCGCGCGCCGAGGGCCTCGAGGGACACGCCAGGTCGATTGAACAGCGCGTCGGGCCTGCCCGCCGAACCCTTGGCATAGGCGGGAGCCGGGAACCGGGATTCGGGAGTCGCAAGCCCCAAGCCCCAAGCCCCAATTCCCAAGCCCCAAGTCCCAAGCCCCAAGTCCCAAG
>JBFWQE010000103.1:0-19229 GCA_050249615.1 Vicinamibacterales bacterium | reverse complement strand
GGGGCACGCTTGGCGGCAGCCTGGCTCACGCCGACCCGTCGGCCGACTACCCCGCGGCGATGCTGGCCGCGGATGCGGAGATCCGGATCGAAAGCGCCACTGGCACGCGGTCCGTCAAGGCCGGCGACTTCTTCCAGGGACTGTTCACGGTGGACCTGGCGCCGGACGAGATGATTGTCGCGGTCCGGCTGGTCCCGGCCCCCATCTCGGCCTACGCCAAGCTGCGCCAGCGGGCGTCACACTACGCCGTCGTCGGGGCGGCGGCGGCGCTCGACGCGAGCGGAGGAGCCATCCGCCGCGCGCGCGTCGGCATCACCGGCGCCGGGACGCACGCGGTGCGCCTGCCTGCTGTCGAGCAGGCGCTGGAGGGCCAGCCCGCCACGAAGGACACGCTGGATCGCGCCTCGGCGCTGGCGACCCTGGACGATGTGAACGAGGACATCCACGCGAGCGAGACGTACCGGCGCGCGATGATGCAGGTCTTCACGCGTCGGGCCCTGCAGGCGGCGATGGCGCGGGCATGAACGGATATCGCGTCAGGGGCGCCTGTCCCGCGTCAACACCCGGCCCGGCAGCGCGTCCACGATCCGCCCGCCGCTGACGCGCGCCACGCCGTTCACGAACACGTGCTCGATGCCTTCCGAGTGCTGGTGCGGCTCGAAGAAGGTGGCCTTGTCGCGGATGGTGTCCAGGTCGAACACCACGAGGTCCGCGGCCATGCCCTCGCGGACCTGCCCGCGGTCGGCGAGGCCCATGATGCGGCCCGGCAGCGACGTTGCGGCGCGGATGGCGTGTTCCAGCGAGATGGCGCCCCGATCAATCACGTAGTGCCGGATCTTGCGCGTGAAGCTGCCATAGAAACGCGCGTGCGTGGACGGCCCGTCCTCCGGCAGCGCGATGCCGCCATCGGTGGACGTGGCCACCCACGGCTGCCTCGCGATGATCTCCATGTCGGCTTCCGCCATCGAGAAGCCGCGCATGCGCGCGCCGCCGCGGCGATCTGGCAGGCCCTCGAGCTGGATCCTGATGGCGGTCTCGACCGCGTCGAGCTTCCACAGCCCTGCAATCTCTGCCAGCGACTTCCCGTACAGCGCCTTGTCCGTGTAGTCGAAGACGATGATGTTCTCCGCGCCGCCCCGGCGCTGGATCTCGTGCGCGATGTCGGCCCGCAACTGCCTGGCGGTGGGTGGGTCCCCGAGTACCCGCCGCAGGACCGTGGCGCGGTCGGTGGAACCAGGCGCGGTGGTGGACCATGCGGGCACGAGGACGGTGGACCCATCGGTGCCGCTCGTGGGATAGGGGTACTGATCCGCCCAGACGTCCACCCCGCGATCGCGCGCGCGCTGGATGAGGCTGACCGCTGCGCTGCTCGATCCCCAGTAGTGCGCGCCCTTGGCCTTCAGGTGGGAGGCCACGACGCGCGCACCCGTGCGCTCGCCCACCTCGATGGTTTCGCGCACCGCGTCGAGCAGCGTCGGCGGCCCGGGGCCGTCCTGGCTGGGGACGTACCAGAGCGGATCGCTGCCCTCGCTGCGCTCGTGCGAGATGTAGACGCCGTTCACCGGCGGCAGCTCCCTCGCCAGCTCCACGAGCTCCGAGGTGGTGCTCCAGCGCCCCGGCTCGTACTCCAGGCCGGCTGACATGCCGACGGCACCTTCCTGCAGCGCCTGCCGCACCAGCGCACGCATCTTCGCCATCTCCGCCGCGGTGGAGGGGCGCCTCACATCGTCGCCCATCACCTGCCGGCGCACGGTGCCATGTCCCACGAGCAGCATCGCGTTCACGCCGATGCCGTGCGTCTCGAGCAGCGCCCGCTGCCCGCTCAGGGGCCACGGCGAGCGCCCGTCGTGGTTGACCACCACGGTGGTGATGCCCTGCGACACGAGATTGGGCGCCGTGCGCCGCTCGCGGCTCGGGTCGCGCAGCCCCCCGCGCGGGCTCGCGCCATCGTCGGCGTGCGAATGGATGTCGATGAAGCCTGGCGCGACGTACTTGCCCGTGGCGTCCACCACGGTCGTCGCCGTGGCATCGGCCAGCCGGCCCACCGCGGCGATTCGACCGTCCTTGACGGCGACATCGGCGGGGAACCAGGGATTGCCCGTGCCGTCGAGGATGCGTCCACCCCGGATGACCAGGTCGTAGCCCGGCGCCGGCGGCTGGGCGCCCATCGCGGCGGCCACGACCGCCGCGAACGCGAGAGTGAGGGCGACGGCAGTGCGCTTCATGGGCACATTCTGGCATGGCCCCTTGGATGGCGGCTCGACCTGCCCGATAATGAGCGCCCCCCGTGTTGATGGACCGCCCCACCGTGCTCGTCGCGGCGATGCTGCTCGTCGCCGGGGTGACATGGCTTCGCCCCAGGTGGGCGGTGGCGCTGCTCCTCGCGGCGCTGCCCTTCTTCACCCATCACCCGAGCAGCTTCCCGACGGTGATGCTGATCGTGCTGGTGGCCGTGCTCGAAGTCGTGTACACGGCGCGTGCCAGGCCGTCGGCCACGCGGGCCTGGCGCGCGATTTCGAGCCAGCCGCTGCTGCTCCTCTCCGCGCTCTTCACCGGTGCCGCCCTTCTCAGCCTGAGCGCGCTTCCCCTGGCCAGCATCTGGCACGAGCACGCCGCGGCCCTGGACGGCCAGCCCTGGTCGGCCGTGCCCGCGCGGCTCCTCCAATGGGTCCTGCTCACGGAGGTGAGGCGCGAGTTCCCGATCACCTCGGCGATGCTGGTGCTCCAGGCGTTCGTGCTCTCCCTCGTCACCTGGCGCGAGGCGCGGGCATCCAGCGCCGCCGCGCTGCTGTTTGCGAGGGCGCTGGTGCTGGGCGCCGTCGTCCTCGTCGGGATGGGGCTCCTCGAGGCATTCGGGGCCGTCAGCCTCGACACGCTGCGGGGGGCGGCGAGCGTGTACTTCAGGGAGGGGACCCTGCAGTCGGCGTCGGGCAACCCGGGCTGGTTCTCCCAGTATCTCGTCTACACGGTGCCGTATGCCCTGGTCATCCTCGTCGGGGAAACGCGGCCGGGCCTCCGCCTGGCCCTGCTGGGCGGCGTCACCGGCCTGATGGCGTTTGCACTCCTGGTCTCGTGGCAGCGGGGCGGATGGCTCTTCGGGGGCATGGTGGTTCTCTACGTGGTCGTGGCCGCGGCGCTCCTGCGCCGGTCCGGCGGAGTCACCGGGGCGCGCGTGACCCAGCGCGCGCTCGCGCTCTCGATCGTGGTCCTCGCGCTCGTCGCGGGCGCCTTCGCGCTCTGGATGTCGAAGGCCCATCCCGGCGGCGCCGCACTCGACGTGAACGCGTATCTCGTGCGGCTGAAGTCCATCGCCGATGCCGACCGGCTGTCCTACGTGCAGGCCGGGCGGATGATCGCCTCGCTGCACCCGGTGCTCGGGGGCGGGCACGAATCGTTCGCGTACCGCTATCGGATGTACTTCGAGGCGCCGGGCGGGCCGTTCCACGCGTCGGCGACCCGCGTGCCCGAGGCGGCGAGCGCTCACAACGTGTTCCTCCAGGCCCTGACTGGGACGGGCATCGTCGGCGCGCTGTTGCTCACCGGCATCCTCGTTGCGGCGGCCTGGACGGGCCTTCGCGCCCTTCGCGCGGCCGACATGGCGGCGGATCGCCTCGTCGTGGTGCTGGCCGCCTGTGGCTCGCTCCTGGGATTTGCCGGCTATGGCCTCGTGCAGGAAGTCTTCTACGTCCACGCGCTGCGAGTGCTCTTCTTCGCCAGCGTGGGGCTCGTCGCGGGGGCCGCGGGCGACCGCATCAGGTGGTCGCCGCGCGTGGGCCGCGGGCTGTGGACCGCACTGGGCGTCGCCTTCGTCGTCCACCTCGGGTACGAGTACGTCTGGCCGGGCCCCACGCGGCTCTTGGCCCCCGGCGAGGTGACAGGCGTCCACGCCGAGCAGCGCCCGCCCGGAGACGATCGCCCGCTGTGGAGCAGCGACTGGGCCACGTGGCCGGTGCCGCAAGGCGCCACGAGCTATGTGATGCGTGTCCGATCGCTCGCCCCGTTCCCCCAGGAGCTGAGCGTGGCGCCCTGCGGAGGCGCCACGCGCCGGGTTGTGCTCGCCGATCACGACTGGCACCCCATAGGCGGCCGGATCGAGGGTTGCGGGCCCGAAGGCCGGGTGCAGCTGCGCGTGAAGCCGACCTGGCGGGCGCCGGGTGACGACCGCCTCCTGGGCGTATTGACCGCCGGCGTACGATTCGAGTGACGGCACGCATGACATCACCCGCTCGTTCCACGCTCCGGCGAGAGCTCGGCCTGGCCGCCGTCACGGCCGTCGTGGCCGGCAACATGCTCGGTTCGGGCATCTTCTTCACGCCAGGCGAGCTGGCCGCCGTGGCCACCGAGCCCTGGCAGGTCTACTTCTTCTGGACGCTCTGCGGGGCGATCACGCTTTGCGGCGCGCTGACGCTCGCGGAGTTGACGACGCGACTGCCCCGCGCAGGCGCCGCGTTTCACATCATCGGCGAGGCGTGGGGGCCCTTCTGGGCGTTCCTCACGGTGTGGATGCAGATGTGGGTGAGCGGGCCGGGATCGGTTGCCGGCATCGCCATCGTCTTCGGCGAGTTCCTCGTGCTGTTCCTGGGAGGCGCATCGCCCGTGACGGCACCGGTCATCGGCGCGTGCGCGATCGCCGCCTTCGCCCTCATCAACCTGCGCGGCGTCGAGTGGGGCGGGTGGACCCAGGTGGCACTGACCGCGGCGAAGGTCACCGGGCTGCTGGCGCTGGTGCTCGGGAGCCTGCTGCTGGCCGACGCCGCACCTCCCGCGCCGCCGGCGGCCTCGGGGACGTCGGGCTGGCTGACGTTCGTCCGGGTCGTGGGGCTCGGCGTCGCCGCGGTCCTGTTCACGTACGACGGATGGGTGGACGTCGGCAACCTTGCGGGCGAGGTGCGCCAGCCGCGAAGGCACCTGCCGTGGGGGCTCGCGCTCGGCGTAACCGGCATCGGCCTGCTCTACCTGGTCGTCAACCACGCCTACCTGCGCGTCGTCCCGCTCGACGCCATGCGAGCGGCGCCGACGACAGTGGCCAACCAGGTGGCACAGGCGGCCTTCGGTCCCGCCGGCGGGAGCGCGTTGAACGCCATCATGATGCTCTCGATCTTCGGCGCGCTCGGCGGGCTGGTGATGACGCAGCCGCGGCTGTTCTACGCGATGGCCTCGAAGTACGAGCCCGCGGCCGCCCGCACGCCCCTCCGCCCGTTCTTCCGCGGCCTGTCGCGCGTGTCGGGGGCCACGGCCGTCCCGACCGGCGCCATCCTCTTCTGCGCGGCGCTCTCGATCGTGGCCATTCTCTTCTTCGGGTCGTTCTCGCGGCTGGTGACCTTCTTCGTGGTGCCGCTGCAGTTGAGCAACATCCTGGTCGTGGCCGCCGTGTTCAGGCTGCCGAGAGCCGCGCCGGGCCCGGACGAGTACCGCACGCCGGGCTATCCCCTGATCCCCCTCGTGTTCATCGTCGTCATGGCGATGTTCCTGGTGAGCGCGATCGTGTACCAGCCGGTGGACACGCTGATTGGGGTGGCGCTGACGCTGACCGGTGTGCCGGTGTATCGCTGGATCTCAGGCAGCGTGCGCACCTAGGGGGTGCGGGCGGGTGCGAGCGGGTGCGAGCAGGTGCGGGCGGGTGCGAACGGGTGCGGGCGGGTGCGAGCAGGTGCGGGCAGGTGCGAACGGGTGCGGGCAGGTGCGAACGGGTGCGGGCGGGTGCGAGAGGTGCGGGCAGGTGCGATCAGGTGCGGGTAGGTGCGGGCGGGTGCGAACGGGTGCGGGGATCACGGCCAGGGAAACGCGCCGACCGACTGGATCGTGAGGGCTGCGCGTTCGGCGCCGCATCGCAGGCTGCGCGCCACGTCGCCCGAGCGGAGATACTCAGCGAGGAACGCGGCTGCGAAGCTGTCGCCTGCGCCTGTCGTGTCCACCACACGGGGAACGGGAACGGCTGGGCAGCGCACGCGGCGGGACGCGCCGAGCACCACGCTGCCGTCCGCTCCGAGGGTGGCGACGAAGAGGCGGCTGTGCCTGTGGGCGATCCGTTCGAGGTCGTCGATGAGCGCAAGGTTCGAGCCCTGGAGGCCGAAGAACCCGATATCGATGCCGGCAGCGATGCTGGCGACGAAGGCGGCCGCGTCGTCCACGTCGGAGAGGTCGAGGAAGTCCACGGCGCGAATCCCCGGGCAGGGCGCAGCGGCGACGGATTCGAAGAACGGGTAGATCTGGCGGTACACCGGCATGTAGAGCAGGTCCGCTGTCGCGACGAGCGCGCGTTCCGGCTCGCCGATGCGAAAGCTGCCCAGCACGCCAGCCTCGTATCGGAGGAAGCGCCTTTCCCCCGACGGCCGCTGATCGATGTACTGAATCGAGGTGGCCCCGGAACGCTCGACGATGGCGCCGGAGAGCCCGAGCCGGGCCATGGCGCCTCTCACCAGCCGCGACTCGGCGTCGGTGCCGAGGGCGGTCAGCACCAGGATCTCGTCGGACGCCGGGAACTCCTCGCGTGCATTGGCCGCGAAGTTCAACGCGATCCCTCCGGGCCGATCGAGGCCGAGGTTGACGTAGCGGTCCACCCCGCAGTCGCCCGCGCAGACCACGCGCACGTCACGTACTCCCCGACACCCGGGTTGCGCGCACTCGCACCATCAGCCGCCGCACCTTGTCGGGATCCACGCGCGCGCCGGTCTTCAGGCTGGTGCCGACGATGGCGCCGTCGGCCGCGGGTATCAACTCCTGCGCGTTGCTCTCATCCAGGCCGCTGCCCACGAGCACCGGCACCGCGCCGGCGCCCTGGCGCGCCTCCTGCAGATCCCGCGCGCCGGGCGGCACGCCCGTGAGCGTGCCCGTGACGATGATGCCGTCGGCGCCGTGCTCGCGGGCGAGGGTGGCCGACTCGGCCAGGGGCTGCGGCTGGATCATGCGGGCGTGCTTCACCTGGATGTCGGCGAGCACCAGGATGTCGTGTGCCCCGAGCCGTTTGCGGCACTCCATCAGGCCGACGGGGTCGATGGCCATCTCCCCACCGTACTCGGGGCGCGTCATGCGGTCCACGAAGTAGTCGGTGCGGATGAAGCGCGCACCCGCGGCCTGGGCCACCGCCAGCGAGGCCTGCGGATCGTTCAGGAGAATCTCCACGCCGATGGGAACCTCGCCGGCCGCCTCCACGAGCGCGCGGGCGATCGCGGTCATGCACGCGATGGTCTCCGGCGCGGCGGTCACGCGGTGGGGCTGGTCGCCATCGTTCTCCACGAGCACGCCGTCCACGCCGCCCGCGGCGAGCGCGTCGAGGTCGGCCAGCGCATGCCGCACGGCCGCCGGCAGCCCCGGGGACGCCGGATAGCCGGGGAGTGGCGGCAGGTGGATCACGCCAATGACGGGACCGGGTTGGGGGAAGACGTCCAGAAAGCGTGAGCGGGAGGCGGGCATCCGTCCCAACAGCCTACGGCGTGACCAGCCCCTTGAACTCGATTCGAATCTGCGGCCCCACCTTCAGCATGCCCAGCATCACCACCGGCGGCTCCACGCCGTAGGCGGTCATGTCGAGCCGCGTGTTGCCCTCGAGGGCCACGCCGTTACCGGATGCCTTGACGACCACCGGGAGAGTCACGGGTTGCGAGCGGCCCTGGATGGTCATCGTCCCCGTGGCCCGGGCGCGGTCGCCGGTGAGCTCGTACTTCTCGATCTGGTACACGATCTCCGGGAAGTCTTCGGGCTTCATCGCCTGCATCAAGTGCTCGGTCATCTCGGCATTCGGGCACGTGAAGGCCTTGACGGGCACCCGGACGGTGGCGGACGTGACGCCGCTGGCGAAGCCCGGCACTGCCGGCCCGCCGCCGGGGCCCGGCGTGACGGTCATCGTTCCCTTCACGGTGCACGTCCACCCGCGGATGGTGGAGGTCCCCGAAACGGTGAAGTCCAGGTTCGGCTGCTGCGCGTCGAGGGCGACACCTCCGGCCACCAGCACGGCAGCCAGAGCGATCGTCGAACGCGCGGATCTTGCGGTGGTCCTTGTCATCGGCCTTCTGCCTTCCGCCTCGTGCCTTCTGCCTTGTGCCTTCAGAGCCCGAACCCCAGGCGATTCTGGCGCGTCATGATGGGCACCTTGCCCTCCATGACGAACTGGCTGCCGATCTGATCGATCGCGGTGGTCCGCGTCTGCCGCATCACCATGCGGAACTCGTCCAGGAGGATCTCGATGACCTTGTCCACGCCCTGATGCCCGAAGGCACCGAGGCCCCAGACGTAGGGACGGCCGATGCCCACCGCGTCGGCGCCGAGCGCGAGCGCCTTGAAGATGTCGGCGCCGCGGCGCACGCCGCTGTCGATGAACACCGGCACGCGACCCTTCACGCCCGCGACGACCTCGGGCAGGCACTCGATCGTCGAGCGGAGGCTGTTCTCGGCGCGCCCGCCGTGGTTCGAGACGAAGACGCCGTCGGCGCCGTGCTCCACCGCCAGCTCCGCCTCCTCGCGCGTGACGATGCCTTTCAGCACCACCTTCATGGGCGTCGCGTCCTTCAGGCGCTTGACGTAGTCCCAGTCGAAGGGAGGGCGCGGGCCGGCGGGGCCGTCCACGCCGCGGTGCATGGGCCGCCGGTAGTCCGGCCTGTGGTTGTGACAGTTCTGGCAGAGCGCGCCGTTGTAGCCTTCCCGGCCCAGGGCACGCCGGTTGAGCTCGCGGTTGCTGCCGCCCAGCAGGTCGATGGTCCACACCATCACGGGGCAGCCGAGGCCCGCCACCTTCTTGATCGTGCGCTCCGTGATGCCCCAGTCCGTGTTGGCATAGAGCTGGAACCACTGCGGCTCGCCACGTGCTTCCGCGATCTGCTCGTAGGACTGGGAGCTCTGGTGCGACTGGATCTGCAGGATGCCCCTGGCGCGTGCGGCCCTGGCGGCGCCGCTCTCGCCCTCGGTATGGTACGCCTCGAGCGCGGCCACCGGGCAGAGGAACAGGGGCGTGTCCCAGCGCCGGCCGAGGAGAGAGACCGAGGTATCGAGCTTCGCGACGTTCGCGCCCAGCCGGCGGGGCCTGAGCTGGAGGCGCATGAACCCTTCCCGGTTGGCGACCCGCGTCTCGAGGTCGTCTACGCCCATGTGCAGGTACGCCCAGTGCACGGGCAGGTTGTTGGCGTTGGCCACCCGCTCGAAGTCCCACACGTTGACGGCTTCGTCCACCGACTCGATCAACTGGCCGGCGAACTGATCGTCCAGCGCGTTCGCCCCAGGCAGCGCGGTGCCGCCCGCCTGTTGCTGGTACGCCATCACCCGGCCGCACTCGGGGCACAGGGTGCGGGCGGGCAGGCCCTGGTGCGTGGCGAGGTGCCCATCCTGGCGATCGATCGCCTGCCGCCAGTCCGCGGCGAGGGCAGGATAGGCCAGGGCGAGCAGGGGGCTGGCCGCCAGGAACTGGAAGAAGCGCCGGCGGCTCTCTCGGGTGACGGAGGCGTGCGTGCGGGTCGTGGGTGTGGGCATACGCTTCGTCCTGTCCGGATGCGGGAACGGTCCGCTAGTATCTGGTATTCGGTCCCAGCGGGCAACAGGAGTCCTCGATGAAGCGATTGCGGGCGGAAGACGTGAAGCGCGTGGTGGGCGCCGCGAGCGAGGCCTTGACGGCCGTGCTCGAGACGCGGAGCAAGCTGATCGAGCCCGACATGCTGAATTCCGCCGGCAGCGTCAGCGCCGAGTGGTACGTCGAGACGCTCTGGCACTACCTGGCGAAACGGTCGCTGCTCCAGGGCGTCAGCAGCCTCGACGTCGAGTTCAGGCAGCCCGCGCGCCCCGCCGACCGGCAGCTCCACTACGCGGTGCCGCACCCCGAGGCCGACGCCCTGGTGATGGCGTTTCACGTGCTTCGAAAGGCCCGGGACGCGAAGCGTCCCGAGAAGGTGCCCGTCGCCTTCATCAGGGTGAACCGGGATGCGCGCCGGCGCCGGCGCGGCGTGGCGCCCGACCCGCCGTACCACCCGTACGGCATCGAGGTGCGGCGCCGCCACCTGAACAGCCTCAAGCGCGTGTCGTGGCACACGATGGTGTCGGTGATCATGGACGTGGCCCGGCGGGGTGCGCAGTTCGCGGACACGCGCTTCGATCGGCTCGATCGGACCCTGCTGTACATCGTCCCGCGGTTCACGTTCACGCCGCTGGCCGACGCCGCCGCCGAGGACAACCTGTTCATCTACCCCGAGTTCGGCCTCGCGCAGCCGTGGGTGAAAGGCCGGACGTCGGCTGCCGCGAGGGTCACGTTCTGGGCCGTGGCCAACGAGGCGCCCTGGCCGATTGCGGAGAGCGTGGTGACCGTCGTGCGCACGAGCCTGGTGGACGGCGTGCGAAGGCCGGTGGACGAAGAGGGGCGCAGCGTGGCGAAGCCGGGGGCGGCGGTGGCGTAGGGCTTTCGGCAGGCGCCCTTCGGCGTGGGCCTTCGGTGGGCGCCCTTCGGGTGTGGGTCTAAGTGTGGGCCCCTTCGGGTGAGGGCCTGCGGTGAGCGCCCCTTCGGGCCGTGGGATTGGGCTCGAGGGCGCGCCGGCGCCAATCAACGCGCAGCACTCCGCGCGCGGCCTCTCAGGCGCCGAGGCGTGCTGCGACGAACCCGAGCGCGGCCCGCACGGCCTCGCGGGAGCCGGAGCTGTCGTCCATGATGTCGAAGGCATGGGGGCCGCTGTGGTGGTTCACGAGCGTGATCGGCCGGTTCTCTCGAAGGGCGTGCGCGACGAAGCCGTCCAGGGCGTCATTCAGGCCTGGCATCTCGTCGCGGCCGGCCCTGGCGATGAGCAGGGGCAGGTCGGCGGGCACGTCGCGGACCGTGCGCCCGGCGGCCGGTGCGACGAACCGAAACCTCGCGGCCGCGTCGGCCACATGGGCGTGTCCGTCGAGATCCAGCATGTAGCCGTACAGCAGCGCCGCGCACGCCAGGTCCGGCTCGTCCATCAACAAGCCCAGCGTGTTCGGCACGTTCCCCGAACACGACCACACCCCGATGCGCGCCGGGTCGACGTCGAGGGCGGCCGCGCACTCGCGCACGTGGCGCAGGATGGCCCGGGCGTCACCCGCGGGCTCGCGGCACTCGTAGGTCACTCCCGCGACACCTTGCATCGCCACGAGCCGGCCCCAGTCCGCGTAGGAGGCCATGTCCTTTGCCTTGCAGCCCATCAGGCGCTCCATCCCGAGGTCGTTGTAGCCGGTGACGAACAGGACGACCGGCCACGCGCCGCGGCCGCTGCCGGGAGGCTCATAGATGTCGAAGGACAGCGGCTCACCGGTCGAACCTCGATAGGTGAGGGCATGGCGCACCCGAACGGCGTCCTGCCCCTCGACTTCGTACACGACCCTGCGCCGCGCGACATCCGCGCGCACGTTCTCGCTCATGACGGCCCCCGTGTGCAAAAGAAAAAGGCCCTCGGGTGAGGGCCTTCAGGTGATGGACGGAACCCACCATATCGCGCCGGCGCGTGGAGGCGCAAGCAGTATCACGGGTACGCATTGGACACGAGCCGAACCCGAGAACCTGAGAACCCGAGAACCTGAGAACCCGAGAACCCGAGAACCCCAGAACCCAATCCTTGCGCCCAGCGTAGAATCCACCCCATGCCCCTCTCTCGCAGGGCGTTCATTGCGGCCGTGGGTGCCGCTACCCTGACGGCGCCCGCGCGATCCTCGGCGCGCGTCAGGCGTGCGCCGGCCATCGACGCCGCGCGCCTGAGGCGGCGGCTGGAGCAGCTGTCCACCTTCGGCCGGCCGCCGCAGGGCACCTTCGACTCCGGCGTCAGCCGCGTCGCCTACTCCGACGCCGACATCGCGGCTCGCGCGTGGCTGATCGGCGAGATGCGCGGCGCCGGCCTCCGGCCGGTCATCGATCCCGCCGGCAGCATCTTCGCGCGGTGGGGCCCGGAGAACGGCCGCCCGCCCATCCTGTTCGGATCCCACATCGACTCGGTGCCGGGCGGCGGCAACTTCGACGGCGACCTCGGGTCGCTGGCCGCGCTCGAGGTGATCCAGGCCTGTCAGTCCGCGGGCGTCACGCCCCGGCAGCCGCTCGAGATGGTGATCTGGGCGCACGAGGAGAGCACGGCCTTCGGACGTGGCACGGCGGCGAGCCGTATCGCGGCCGGAGACCTGAAGGCGGGCGATCTCGACCAGGTGTGGAACGGCCTCCGTCGCGCGGAGGGGATCCGGAAGATCGGGGGGGACCCGTCACGGATCGAAGGGGCGGTGCGCCAGGCAGGCGCGTGGCACAGCTATCTCGAGCTGCACATCGAGCAGGGCGGCACCCTGGACCGCGCGCGCGTGCCCATCGGCATCGTCGAGGGTATCGTGGCCATCCACCGCTACGACGTGGAGGTGGTCGGCTTCGCCAATCACGCCGGCACGACGCCCATGGACGAGCGGCAGGATGCGCTGCAGGCGGCGTCGAGGCTGGTGCTGGCCGTGAGGGAGCTGGTCACGGCCCGCCAGGGCCGGCAGGTGGGCACCGTCGGCCGCCTCGACATCGAGCCCAACTCACCCAACGTCGTGCCGGGCCGCGTGCGCCTGAGCGTGGAGTTCCGCGACCTGTCGGAGGCGACGCTGGAAGCGATGGGCGAGGAGCTGCGCGCGCGCGCCGACGCCATCGCGCGCGAGACCCGGACCTCGATCACCGCCACGCTCGCGACGACGAACCCGCCCGCGATCGCCGATGCCGGGGTCCAGGCGGCCATTGCCCGCGCCGCCGATGCCGCCGGGCTCGACGCGCGCCGCCTCCCGAGCGGCGCCGGGCACGACGCGCAGATGATCGCGCGCCTGTGCCCGATGGGCATGATCTTCGTGCCGAGCATCGGCGGCATCAGCCACTCGCCGAAGGAGCGCACGGGCTGGGACGACTGCGCGCGAGGCGCAGCAGTGCTGCTCGGCGCCGTGCTGGATCTCGATCAGCACGCCAGCGTGTAGCCGAGAACCCCAGAACCCCAGAACCCCAGAACCCGAGAACCCGAGAACCCGAGAACCCGAGAACTACTCTTCCCTGAGCGCCTGCATCACGTCGATGCGCGAGGCGCGCGCGGCGGGCACCAGCGACGCCACGAGCGCCGCCGCCACCAGCACGCTGGCCGCCGCCACCACGGGAAGCGCGTCGGGAACGCGGATGGCGGTGATGTAGCCGCCCACGACCCGTACCAGAACCAACCCGCCGACGACGCCACTGACGATGCCGGCCGCGGCGATGACGGCGCCCTCGCTCAGCACGCGCGCCAGCAGGTGCCGCGGCTCGGATCCAATCGCGAGCCGGACCCCGAACTCCTTCGTCCGCGCGCTGACCGAGAAGGCGAGCACGCCCGCCACGCCCACCACGGCGATGAGCAGCGCGACGCCCGCGAAGCCGCCGAAGACGAGCGCGTTCAACCGCTCCGGTGCCAGCACCTCCGCCCGCACGTCCTCGAGTGTTGCCGCCCGCTCCACCGGCTGATCCGGCGCCAGGTCGCGAATCAGCTTGGTGATCGGCGGCACCAGCGCGTAGGGGTCGGTTTTCGCGTGCACGAACAACCGTCCGCCGCCGAACTCCTGCCCGAGCGGGTGGTACACGGTCATCGCCGGCCCCGGCACGACGTTTTCGTCGTCCACGTCGGCGGCGACGCCGACGATCCGCCGCCCGCCGGTGCTGATGCCGACGAACGCGGTCACCGGATCGGTCCACATGAGATTCCGGTTCACCGCGTCGGCCGTGTTGAACATCCGGCGCGCGACGCTCTCGCTGATGATCACCACCGGCTCGCTGCCTTCGCGGTCGGCGTCGTTGAAGTCGCGTCCGGCGATGATCGGCACACCGAGCGCCGCGAAGAACCCGGGGGACACCGTCCGGAATCGCGCCCGCGGATCCTCCTCGCCGTTGGCCTTCGCGTAGCCCTCGACCGTGAACTGGAAGCCGGGACCGAAGGTGTTCGCGTCGCGCCACGGAACCACCGTTCCGATCACCACCTGCTCCACGCCGGGCAATTCCCCCACCCGCCGGAGGATCTCGCGATAATAGGCCGCGACTTCGGCCGTCTTCCGCTCGAACGACACGGGGATGTGCAGGGCCAGCACCTGACGCATGTTGAAGCCGGTGTTGGCGCGCTGCAGAGCCACGAGCGTGGTCACCAGCATCCCGGCGCCGGCCAGCAGCACGAACGACGCGGCGATCTGCGTGACCGCGAACAGGCGCAGCCGACGGTTGGTGCCCGTCGTGATCCGCACGCCGCCCCCGGAGAGGCCGAACCCGTTGGTGGCGTCCGCCGAGGGCAGGCGCGGCACGAAGGCCAGCAGGACGGCCGCGGCCAGCGCGAGCACGACCCCCACCCACAACAGGCTGCTGCTCACCGTGAGGTCCAGCGCGCGCACCGAGAAACGCGAGGCGTAACGCGCGAGGATGGCCACCATGGGCCGCGCGATGAGGACACCCAGGATGGCGCCCGCGCCGCACAGGACGAGGCTCTCCGCCAGCAGCGTCCGCCGAAGCGCGCCGGCGCCCGCGCCCAGGGCCGCGCGGATGGCGAGCTCGCCCTCGCGACGCACGGAGCGCGCGAGGATCAGGTTGGCCACGTTCGAGCACGCGATGACGAACACCAGCGCCGAGGCCGCGAGCAGCACCAGCAGCACCGTGCGCGCCGAGGCCGTGATCTGATCGCGGAGCCGCACCGCGTCGATGCGGAAGTCGGCGTTGGCCGGGTAGGCCTCGGAGTGCTCCACCACCATCGCGCCGTGCGCCGCGCGCAGCTCCGCCCGCGCCTGCTCGATGTCCGCGCCCGGCGCCAGCCGGCCGAAGAGCTCCGTCATCCGGTGCACGCGCCCGTCCACCATCGTGGCGTCCAGGTGATGCGGGCTGGTGACGACATTGGCGATGATCTCGGTTTCAGCGGGATAGGGCACCGCCGGCTGGAGGACCCCGATGATGGTCGCGGACCGATCGCCGAGGCGGATGACTTTCCCGATCACCGTGGGATCACTGGCCAGCGACTCCGACCAGAACCGGTGCGTCAGCACCGCCACGCCCGCCGCCTGCGGCCCGTCGTCGGTCGCATCGATGAGCCGGCCCAGCACGGGCCGAAGGCCCATGACCTCGAAGTAGCTGCCGCCGACCACGCCGGAGCGGACGACGCGGGGCTCGCCGAGGCCCACCATCGTGAACTCGATGGTGGAGAAGTCGCCGAACGCGCTGAGCGACGTCACGCGCGCCTGCAGGTCCCGGAGCTCGGGAATCGAGAACGCCGCATTCTCCACGCCGATGCCGGGCGCGCTCTGGCGGATGTAGATGAGCCGGTCCTCGTCGCGATTGACGAGCGGCTTCAGCAGCACGCCTTCCACCACCGTGAAGATGGCAGCGTTGGCGCCGATGCCGAGCGCCAGGGTGAGGATCACCGTGATGGTGAGCCCCTTGACCTTGGTCAGCGAGCGGAGAGCGTACCGGAAGTCGGTGAGCAGGCTCATATAACCCTCTTCAACGTTCGGAGGCCGGATCTTTACTCGATTGCCAGGAACCGCGCCAGCCGGTTCAGTGTCTGGTGCGCGCCCTCGTAGGCGCCGAACTTCGCCATCACGAACGCGCGGGCCTCGGTCGACTGGAACTCGGCTCGCATCGTGATCCGCGTGCGGGCGCCCATCTCGTCGAGGGTGACCGTGGCGCGGAAGCTGGCCTCGGCGCCATCCTCCCCGCCGCCGCGGTTCGAGTAGACGAGCCGCTCGGGTGTCACCACCTCGTGGTAGACCGTGAGGTTCGGGTAGTCCGTGCCGTCGGGTCCGTACATGACGTGCTCGAAGCGCCCGCCGGGCCGGACGTCCATGACCGTGGTGGTCGTGGCGAATCCATCAGGCCCCCACCACTGCCCGATGTGCGCCGGGTTGGTCCATGCCTCCCAGACCAGCTCGCGCGGCGCATCCAGCACACGCGTGACTACCATCTCCCGCTCGGACCCGCGCGTGGCCACGTCGCTCGCCAGCCTGTCGAGGCTCTGGCTCCAGCCTTCTTCCATCCCGGCCAGCGGGCCGGCTGCCCCAGGCGCCGCCTGCAGCACGCGGGCCTCGAGCCGGAGCGCCGTGCGGCCGTTTCGATCGGCCAGCGTCACCGTGGTGAGGATCTCGAAGAAGAGGTCGCCGTCCTCGTCGGTGAGGCGCGACGTGAAGACCAGGCGCTCGGGCGCCGTGGCTTCGCGAACCGTTCCCGTCACCGCCTGGACGGACCCGTCCGGCGCGCGCATGTCGATGCGCAGCGCGCCACCGGGCCCGAGGTCCATCTCGGCCCGCGGAGCGGTGTACTCGTGCGGCCCCCACCACTGCGCCAGGTGCCGCGGGTTGGCCCATGCCTCCCACACGAGCGCACGCGGCGCGTCGAACACGCGCGTCAGCACCAGCGTGCGAGGGGCGGACGGGGGCTCGATCGGGTGGTTGCTAGTCTGCACGGCCACGGGGACGTCCTTTCTTCGACGATGCCTTTCTCTTCGCCTTCCTGCTCTGCGCCATCTGCGCCATCTGCGGCTGCGCCATCTGCGCCATCTGCGTCATCTGCGGCTTCTGCGGCTTCTGCGGCCCAGTCTGTGTCTGCAGCTGCGTCAGATACGCGTCGAGGCGGTCCAGGCTCTGTTCCCAGAAGCTGCGGTAGCCGTCGAGCCAGTCCGACACCTCGCGAAGCGGCGCGGCATCGAGGCGGCAGCGGCGCCACTGCGCCTCGCGGCTGCGCGCGATGAGCCCCGCACGCTCGAGCACCTTCAAGTGCTTCGAGACCGCGGGCATGCTCATCTCGAACGGCTCGGCCAGCTCCGTGACCGAGAGCTCGCCCAGCGACAGGCGGGCGAGGATGGCTCGCCGGGTGGGATCGGCGAGCGCGGCAAACGTCGCGCTGAGGTGGTCGGGGGTCATGATGAACCTCAGGGTTAATTAACTAATCCGTTAAATACTAGACCGGCGGCCGCGCTGTCAACAGGGGGGCCCAAGCCGGCCACCAAGGCGCGTCGTCCTTCCGGGTCCCTGTCCGGTTCCGCCGCCTCGTTTCCGACGGATTCCGAATCCTCCCATGACGGCACGCGGCGCCGTCGCGGAGGTGTCATCCATGAAGCGATTCATCGCCACGGCACTGGTGTGCCTGTGGTCGGGATCCCTGCCCGTGCCGGCGCAGGCACAGCCGCTGGCCGAGCACTCGACGGCGCTGGGCCACTTCAGCATCGCGAGCGGGCTGAACAGCCTGGCCGCTGGAGACCGATTACAGGCGGACGGCGAGGGATCGGTGGCGCTGGGCCTGCGCGCCCTCTCCGGCGGTGCCGGCAGCGTCGTGCTGGGATCGGACGCGGCCACGCAGTCGGCCGCCTCCGGTTCCTTCGTCTTCGGCGACCGGTCCACGACGAGCCCCATCATCGGGTTCGCGCCCAACGAGTTCCTCGTGCGGGCGGCAGGCGGCGTGGCTCTCTGCACGAACGCGGCACTGACGACGGGGTTGCGCCTGGCGCCGGCTGGCAGCCGGTGGCTCGGGCTGTCGGACGCGAAGACTGAGGTCCGGGGCTCCGTGCGCGTCCATTGACGATTGCCTATTGGCGATTGAGCGATTCATTTGGCGACTGGTGATTGGGGCATTGAACATTGGGAATGGGGGATTGGGGGATTGGGGGATTGGGGCATTGAGGCATTCGGCAGGGTGCAGGCTCCGGTGATCCCCCCGGCGTCGGGCCCGCGGGACGCTGGCGGCTCGTCTCGGGACAGCTCGACACCAGCAATCGCTCAATGCCCCAATCCCCCGATCACCCAATGAATCGCTCAATCGCCCACAAGCAATCGTCAATGGGCGCGCGCGATGAGGGCTACTTCGGCGCCACGATGGGCACGTAATCTGAGAACACGTACGCAAAGAGCATCGAGATGACGCCCATCGCCATCATCAGCATGACGCTGTGCTTGATGGTGAAGCGGAACAGGCGGCTCTCGTCGGCCGCGGTCATGCCCGTGGCGGCAACTGCCACGGCAATGCTCTGCACCGAGATCATCTTGCCCATCACGCCCGCGGCGGAGTTCACCGATGCGGTGAGCACCGGGTTGAGCGACAGCGCGTTGGCGGTGACGACCTGCAGGTTGCCGAAGAGCGCGTTGGCCGAGGTGTCGCTGCCCGTCAGGAACACGCCCAGCCAGCCCACGACGGCGCTGAAGAAGGGGAAGGCGACGCCGGTGGTGGCCAGGGCCAGGCCGAGCGTGGAGGTCATTCCCGAGTAGTTCATCAGGTACGCCAGCCCGAGCATCGACGCGATGGTCAGCATCGCGTACGAGAGCTGCGAGAACGTCTCCTTGTAGAGCTTCCCGAACGTCGCCGGCCTGACGCCGAGCACGAGGGCTGCGACGATGGTGGCGAGGAAGCATGCCGTCCCCGAGGCGCTCAGCCAGTTCAGCGTGAAGACGGCGGCGTACGGAGACGGCTCGGCCACGACGGGCGGCACCCGCGTGATGGCGTTGTGCAGGCCGGGCACCATCACGCCGTTCAGCCCGGTTGGCGCCTTCGGGAGGAACGAGGGCATCACGCCGTTGGTCCACGTGTCGATGGCGAGCTTGATCGCGGGCTCGCCCCACGCCAGCACGAACGCGACGAGCAGCAGGTAGGGCGACCACGCCATGACGATCTCGCCCGGCGTGTGCTTCCTGGCCTCCGCGGTCACCGGCTTGTCGCCCTCGAGCCGCATGATGGTCCCCGGCTTCCACAGCTTGAGCACGGCCACCATCACGACAATGCACGTGAGGGAGCTGAGGATGTCGGTGAGCTCCGGCCCCACGTAGTTCGAGACGTAGAACTGCATGCCGGCGAAGGAGACGCCGCACGCGATGATGGCGGGCAGCACCTCGCCCGCGCGCTTCCAGCCCGCCATCACCACGATGAGATAGCCCGGGATGATGATGGAGATCATCGCGCAGAGGCGCCCTACCATCGCGGAGAGCGGCAGGACCGGCAGGCCCGTGACGGCGGCGAGCGTGGTGACGGGAATGCCGATGGATCCGAAGGCGACCGGCGCGGTGTTGGCGAGCAGGCAGATGCCCGCGGCGTAGAAGGGATTGAACCCGAGGCCGGCGAGCATCGCGCCGGAGACCGCGACCGGGGCGCCGAAGCCCGCCGCGCCCTCGATGAAGGCCCCGAACGAGAACGCGATGAACATGGCCTGCAGGCGCCGATCGTCCGTGAGGCTGCCCACCGAGTCCTTGATGATCTCGAACTTCCCGGTGTGAACCGCGAGGCGGTAGAGCATGATCGACGCGAAGACGATCCACGCGATGGG
>JBFWQE010000102.1:5081-19846 GCA_050249615.1 Vicinamibacterales bacterium | reverse complement strand
ACCGCCGCACTCCATTCGCCCTGGCGCGAAGCCCACGACGAGGATGGGGGTGCCATCCGCCAGGCGACTGCCGTCGGCCGTGTCCTCCCCCATGGGCACGTCGCCGTACCACCAGATCGCCGGGAGAGCCAGGTGCGTCGTCACCAACACGTCGCCCGGCTGGCGGCGCGCCAGCAGCCACCGCACGGCCGATCGATCGTCGAGCTGATGGTTGTCATCCCGTGCGTACCGGTTGAGATCGAACCGCAGGTACTCCGCACCCTGCGTCACGACATCGGCAGTCACCCACACGGCGGCGACAAGCGCGGTCACGCCGGCGACGAACGTCGCCCACCGGCGACGGGGCACGGCGTTGGCCGTCACCGCCAGCGCGCGGCTGGCCAGGACGGCAATTCCGATGTAGAGGGCCGGCAGCGCCCAGATGGAGAGACGCTCGAACAACGGCACAATCCGGAGCACGGCCAGCGCGAATGCGGAGAGCGGCACGGCCGCCAGCAGCGCGCCGAGCACGGGGCGCGAGGCCAGGGCGAAGCCGCCAGCGGCGAGCAGCCAGAACGGCATCCAGAGCCGGCTGCCCGCGGGGTTCAGCGCGAGCGATTCGAACCGGCTGCCCAGCCAGGCCACGCGCTCCAAGACGCCCGCCGACGCCGGCGGCATCGCAAACGCCCAGTAGCCCGCCAGGAACTCGCTGCCGAGCGTCTCGCGGATGGACAGCGCGTAGTGAAGGCCGAAGGACGCGAGCCAGGCTACGCCGGGGATCGCAACGCGTAGCGCCGCGGTCCAGCCGTGGCGCGACAGCGTGACGATGCCGATCACGACCGCACACGCGGGGGTGACCAGCAGCGCGCCGTTGGCGAACCAGTGGCCGAGGGCGGCGGCGAGCCACCAGAGAGTGGCACGGCGGTTCGAGGCGCGGGGGTTCGGCGCGGCGGGGTCGAGGGCCCAGGCGGCGAGGACGGGCAGGAGCAGGCCCCAGAAGGCGTCGGCCGAATAGGGCTTCAGCTCCACGCTGTTGTAGATGAGCCACGGGCCGAACGCGCACAGGCTCACCAGCAGCGCGGCGCCCAGGCGATTCATCCAGCGGTAGCCCACCCATAGCGCGGTGGCGATGGTGCCGATGCCGAACGCGAGGGGCGCCGCGCGGAGCGACAGCTCGCCGCCGCCGAACAGCACGAAGAGCGCGCGCTCGAGGAGCAGCCAGCCGAGCGGCGCGGTCTGGCCGAGCCACAGCGCGCCGCCCAGCTCGGTGAGGCCGCGGCCGCGGACGTTGATGGCGATCATCTCCTCGTCCAGCCAGAACGGGCGGCCCGCGGCCCACAAGGCCACGCGCAGCCCGATGCCGGCGAGCGCGACCAGGAACGCGACGTCCAGCCACCAGGGCCACCGCTTCCAGTCGCGAAGCCGGTGCCACGCGGCCGTCCGCTCGTCGGGCGTCGAGGTCACCCAGGCAGCGACCGCGCTCACGAGCGCCACGAGCGCCGCCGCCTGCCAGCGTCGCGACGACAGGCGGAATCCACCCAGGCGGAGAACGAAGCCGCCGGTGACGGCGACGGCAATGGCCCACACGGCCGCCAGTACGGCAAGCGCCACCAGCCAGCGGCACGCGCGTGCGCGGGCGGCTGGCGTCACCGGCAGGTCTGCCGCGGCGCCTCACCCCCGGCGGGCACCGCCCTGACATCCAGGTACTGCACGGTCGGCGGCATCGTGGGAGCGAGCGTGATCGATGCCCGGAGCTGGCCGCGCTCGCAGGCCAGGAGCCACTCGCCGCGCAGCGGGTTCTCGACGAAGTTGAACGCATCCTGCGCGCGGCACGCGCCGGCCTGCGCACGCAGGCGCTCGATCTCGGCGCGCCGGCGATCCTTCGATCGGTCCAGGAACAGGTTCACGGCCGCGATGCGATCCGCCAGCGCATCGTCCCAACGGTCGATGAGCGCGGACACGTCGTTCTTCGCCGCCGTGAGCGCGGGCGACGGCTGGATGGTGCGCGGCTGCAGGCCACCTGTCTTCCGCAGCAGTTCGATGGCCTCGTTCGCTACGCCTCCCCATCCCGTGTAGGTGCGGTTGCCGAAGGCGATGATGCCGACGCCGTACTCCGGCAGCCAGCGCATGAGCGACCCGAACCCCGGCAGCCCGCCGCTGTGCGCGACGACGTGACCGAAGTCGCACGTCTGCGTGATCCCGAGGCCGTAGCCGTAGCCGCCGGTGTTCAGGTCCACCGCGCCCGTGGCCGCGTTTCGCGTGACCATCGCGGGACGCGGGCGCCACACCTGCTGCATCTCGCGCAGCGACGCGCGCGAGATGGGCGCGGTCTCGGCGCCGTCGCGCGGGGGCCACGCATCCAGGTAGGCAGCGACGTAGCGCGAAAGGTCGCGAATGGAGGTGAGCATCCCGCCCATCGCCCCGAATGCGCCGTCGGGAAGCTGCGGCTCCTCCTTCCACTGCTCGTCCTCCCAGCGGTAGCCATGGGCCAGGCGCGCAGGCGCCACCTCGCGCGGCTCGAGGGTCGTGGACGACATGCCCAGCGGCTTCAGGATGTGCGCGGCGACGTACGCGTTGTAGGGCATCCCCGACGCGCGCGTCACGATCCGCCCGAGGATGGCGAAGGCGTAGTTGGAGTACTCGTAGGCCACCCCCGGCGGGTTCGAGAAGGGGATGCCGCCGCGCATCATCGCGGTGAAGGCTTCGTCGGTCGCCGAGAGCTGCTGGTCGCCCCACGGGTTGTCCTCGGGGAACCCGCCGGCGTGGGAGAGCAGGTGACGCACCGTGAGTCGAGGTGAATCGGTCGTCGGATACGTCAGTCCCTTCAGCTCGGGCACGAACTGCTCGGCCGGGTCATCCAGTGAAAGCCGCCCCTCGTCTCGCAGCTTCAGGATGGCCATGGCCGTGAAGCTCTTGGTCATCGAGGCGATGCGGAAGACCGTATCGGGGCCGACGGGTTGCCTGGCGACGACGTCGCGAAAGCCGGTCGTGCCGAGGTGCGCCAGCTCGCCGTCGATGACGATGCCCCACGCGGCGCCGGGCACGTGCTCGCGCGTCGTGAACGCCTGCATCAGGCGGTCGATGTCGCCAAAGGCGCTGCCCAGCTTCTGGCGCCGGGCAGGGTCCGTGAAGCGCGGCGGGTCGGCCTTGAAGACGGGACCGGAGGCCCCCTTCGCAGGGGCCTGGCCCCGCGCGGGAGCCCCCGCTGAAACGGCCAGCACGCAAAGGGCCAGGCCGACTGAGAACCGCCGGCGGATGTGTCGCATCCGGCGATTATGCAACGTACGGCGCGGCCCCTTCCCCGCTACAATAGCGGCTGACGTCGAGCGACTCCCCCAAGCTCGCTTGTGCGAGGTCTGGCATGCCGGAAGCGCTCGAACTCCCTTCATTGACGGCCGCAGCCGCCCGAGCAGCCAGGGAGGACGACATCCCGAGGGCCGCGACGCTCCTGCGGCAGGCGGTCGAGCTGCAGACGTCAACGCTCGGCCCGGAGCATCCGGACGTCGCCACCACGCTCAACAACCTGGCGCTGATGCTCGAGAAGCTCGGCCACGTGAAGGAGGCCGGGCAATGTTACCGGCGGGCGCACGCGATTGCGGCCGCCGCGCTGGGGCCGGACGATCCGGTCGTGCAGGTGAGCCGCGCGAACCTGGATGCGTTCCGCGCCACCTACGCGCAACCCGACACCGACGACTCCGCCCCCCTCGATCCGGCGGTGTGGGGTGATCTGGGTGACTTTCCAGTCGGAGGCACCGCGCCAGCGTCCACGCAGCCGTCGGGGGCCGCCTCGGTGAACGAGCCTGCGGCCGCGGCCAACGATGCCCTGACCGGGGTGAACCAGTTCGTCGCCGCCACGAAACAGCCCGTTGACCCGGTGAACCAGCCCGGCGCCGCCGCGAACCAGCCCATCGTCGCGGCGCCCCCGCCGCCGATGTCGCTGCAGGGCAAGCCTCGCCCAGCGCCTCCACGGGCGAAGCCGCCGGAGCCGGCGCCAGACCTGCCGCTCCAGTTCGCACCGACCACGGTCAAGGTACCCGTCTCGCACCCGGCGGGACGCTACCCGAGCAGCGCACGCCGGTCTTCACGCGCGATCGTCATCGGCTACCTGATGATCGGGGCTGTTCTGGCGGCCCTCACGGCGTGGTGGTCGAGCCGACCGGCGACGCCCATCGAGCCCGGCGGCCCTTCGGAGATCGCGACCCGATCCGAGGCGCCGGCGACACCGGCGCCGCCACCGCCCGAAGCGGTTCCTGCACCATCCGCCGCGTCGCCGACACGGGAGAACGCTGCGGCGGAGAGCCCGTCGCCATCCTCCGCGCCACCGGGACGCGGCAACAGTCCCGCGGCAGGCCCGCCAGCGGGGGCGCCCGCAGCGCCGGCCCCGTCCCCCGTCGCTTCTTCCGAGGTGCCGGCGGCATCCACTCCGCGGTCCACAACGGGTGGCGCCGTGGGCGTGACGGACGCGCGCCTGTGCTCGTCGCTGACGCGCACCCGGAACCCGTGGGCCTGCGCGGCGGTCACCAGCCCCGTCGCCGGGGGCCCGGTCTACTACTACACGCGGGTGCGCGCGAGTCGCGACATGACGATCCGCCACCGCTGGACCCTCGACGGCCGTGTCGTGCAGGACGTCCGACTGCGAATCCGCGCCAACCCGGCGGAAGGCTTCCGCACCTTCAGCCGCCAGACGGTGAGCGGCCTGGGTGCGGGGACGTGGGTGGCTACGCTCCTCGGGCCCGATGGGGAGCGCCTGGACGAGAAGACCTTCGAGGTGCGGTAGGCGCGCGGCTGCGCATTGACGATTGCCGATTGGTGATTGGGCGATTCATTGGGCGATCGCGGATTGCGCATTGCGCATTGCGCATTGCGCATTCCGATTGGCCCATTGCGCCAATGGCGCAATTACCCAATCCCCCAATCCAATGCCCCATCCGCCAATCACTCAATCGCCCGATGAATCGCTCAATCACCAATCGGCAATCGTCAATGAGCCTCCTGAAACACGTCACGGCCCTCGAACAGCGTCCAGACGACGCGCGCCCTGTGAATTTCCTCCGGCGGGATCTCGAACAGGTTCCGGTCCAGCACGATGATGTCTGCGAGCTTTCCCGCCTCGATGGAACCGCTGTCGTTCTCCTCGAAGGTCACGAACGCGCCGCCGTTGGTGTAGGCGGCCAGCGCGGTCGCCAGGTCCAGTCGCTGCTCGGGCAGCCACGCCGGCGCGTCGGCGGGGGCATCCAGCGCCTTGCGCGTCACGGCCACCTGGATCGCGTCGAGCGGGTTCACCGAGCTCACCGACCAGTCACTGCCCCCGGCCAGCACGGCGCCGGCGCGATGGAGCGCCCCGAAGGGATAGAGCCACTTCGATCGCTCAGGTCCGAGGCGCGGCTCGGTGAGCGTGCGGATGAAGCTGTCTGAATAGGCCCAGAGCGGCTGCATGTTGGCGACGACGCCCAGCTCCTTGAAGCGCGCCACGTCGGCGGGGTGGAACAGCTGGATGTGCGCGATGTGCGGGCGCCGGTCGCGCGGGCCGTTGGCGCGGGCGGCGGCGGCAATGGCGTCGAGCCCCTGGCGGATGGCACCGTCGCCGATGGCGTGCATGTGGGCCTGGAAGCCCTCGCGGTCCAGCCGAGTCACCAGCGCGTTCAGGCGCTCGTCGCTGAAGTTCGGCAGCCCCCGGGGATTCGCGGCGGGTGCGGTCTCGCCGGGGAGCGGCACGTAGGGATCGATCAGGTAGGCGGTGGCGGCCTCGATGACGCCATCCACGAAGATCTTCACCGTGCGGGCCGTCACGCCGGGCTCCGTGATCTCCTGCCGGATGCGCACGAAGCGGTCCACCTGCGTCTCGTCCTGCGCCGGGTCCGCATAGAGCGAGAGGTGCGCGCGGGCGGTCAGCTTCCCCTGCCGCGCGACGGACCGGTAGGCCGCCACCATCGGCTCGCGCGCGCTCGCTTCCTGGAACGAGACGATGCCCATGCGGTTCATGTGGGCGAGGGCGCGGAGCAGGCCGGCATCGTATTCCTCGGGCGTGGTCGGCGGCAGCACCTTGCCGACCAGGTCCGTCGCCGACTCGCGCAGCAGTCCCGTGGGCTCGCCGCGCGCGTCGCGCTCGATGCGGCCGGCGGCGGGGTCCCGTGTCTCGCGCGTGATGCCCGCCGCGGCCAGCGCCGCGGTGTTCACCCACATCGAGTGGCCGTCTGACGAGCTGAGGGCGGCGGGCTTGTCGCCGGTGATGGCGTCGAGCTCCTGCCGGCGAGGCTGTCCCGGGGGAAACGCCGTCAGCGCCCACCCGCCGCCGACGAGCCACGCGCGCGAGGCCTGCCCGCTGGCGCATTTCCGGACCGCGTCCAGCGTGGCCTCGGCCGTGGGCAGGTCGTTCAGGTTGCACTGCCCCAGCTCGACACCCGCGCTCACCGGGTGCACGTGCGCGTCGTGAAACGCGGGCATGACGAACCGCCCGCCCAGATCGACGGTGCGCGTCCCCGGGCCGGCCAACCGCGTGACCTCCGCATCCTTGCCCACGGCGACGATGCGTTTTTCACGGACAGCGACCGCCTCGGCCCACGTACGTGCCGCATCCAGCGTGTACACCTTGCCACCGCGGAGGATCAGGTCCGGCGGCGGACCGGCGGGAGCGGGACGCGTACACGCGGCGGCGACGGAGACCAGGCCGATCGCGGCGGCGCGAAGGGCGCGGATTCGCAAATCGTTCATGGCACGCGAAGATACACCACGACGGCCTCGCGCCCGCGTGACAGCCCGATTGGGACCGCAACGGCGCTTTACGGCGGGGCGCGTCAGTGGCACCCTATCGCCGATGATGACGTCCACCTTTCGGGGCCTGCTGCTGGGCCTGGCCGCCCTGGGCGCGGCCGTCGCCGCACATCCTCCTGCGCTCGAGGCTCAGGCAAGACCGCGCGCCCGCGCGCTGGGGGTACCGTTCACCGGCACGCCCGGCCCGCTCAACGCCATCACGGACGTGGACGGGGTGGAGGTCGGACACGCCACCATCATCGAGGGCTCGGGCCCGCTGGTCCCCGGCAAGGGCCCGGTGCGCACGGGCGTCACCGCCGTGCTGCCGCGCGGCAAGGTCTGGGAGCCGGTGTTCGCCGGCTGGTTCGCGGGGAACGGGTTCGGCGAGATGACCGGCGCGCCCTGGGTGGTGGAAGGCGGCGTCCTCGGCGGGCCGGTGATGATTACGGGCACGTACTCGGTTGGCGCCGTGCGCGATGCGGTGAACAGCTGGTTCCACGAGGAGCTGAAGCGCGAGATCCCCTGGCACCAGCCGGTCGTGGGTGAGACCTCGGACGCGTTCCTCAACGACGGCATCGGCCAGCACGTGACGAAGGCGCACGTATTCCAGGCGCTCAACACCGCGCGCGGCGGGGTGGTGGCGGAGGGCAACGTCGGTGGCGGCACGGGCATGGTGGTGCACGGCTTCAAGGGCGGGATCGGCACATCGAGTCGTCGCGTGGGCGAGCGCTTCGTGCTCGGCGTGCTCGTGCAGGCCAACTACGGCACGCGCGAGGCGCTGACCATCGCGGGCGTGCCGGTCGGCCGGGAGATCGTGGGCGCCGAGCGCACGCGCGGCACCCGGCCGCCCGCCGACCGCGACGGCTCCATCATCGTCGTGGTCGCCACCGACGCGCCGCTGCTGCCGCACCAGCTCGACCGCCTGGCGCGCCGCGTGCCCATGGGCATCGCGCGGATGGGCGGCGTCGCGTCCAATGGATCCGGCGACATCTTCATCGCCTTCTCCACCGCCAACCGCGGCGCCGCGGCGGAGAGCGGCGTCACGCCCCTTGCGTGGCTGCCGAACGGCGACCTGACGCCCTTCTTCGAAGCCACCGTGGAGGCGACCGAAGAAGCCATCGTCAACGCCATGGTGGCGGCCGAGACGATGACGGGCATCAACGGCAACACCGTGCCGGCGCTGCCAACCGAACAGCTCCGCGCGATCCTGAAGAAGTACAACCGGCTTGCCCAGTAGGAGGCGTCGATGGTCCCGCGACTCACCCGCCACGCGCGTCGGATGTCCGCGATGCGCCCGGTCCTGTTCCGCGGCGCCCTCGCCGGGTTCCTCCTCGCGACATCCGCCGCGATCGTGGCGCGGCAGGGCGTGGCAACGCCTCCGGCCACGAGGCCGTACCACCCGGATGTCGCATATCAGGCGCCCACGTCACTCGGCGCCGCCAGCTACGCCAAGATCCTCTGTTCCGCCGTGTTCGTCTCCGGGCGCGATGCCGAGGAGGCGCGGCGCAACAGCGCCTACTTCCTGATGCCGCCCCAGGACCGCGACGCACCGGTGACGGTGGACGTCGACCGCAAGGCCATGCAGGTCCGCGCCACGGTGCGCGGCATCACGCGGACCGCGCGGCTCTATGGCGACCAGGGCTGCATCATTCACCAGGAGGGGCACGACGGCATCCACTTCACGCCGGTGCCCGTCCGCACCTCGCTGCCGGACGCGATGTCCCAGGAGTGGCCCATGGGCGACGCGCCGTCGAAGGCGCGCTGGCCGGCCGGGCTGGAGAAGGCGCGGATGCAGGCCGCCGTGGACCTGGCGTTCACGGATCCGGAGGGCCTCACCGCCGCCATGGTCGTGGTCCACAAGGGCCAGATCGTCGGCGAGCGGTACATGCCGGGCATCACGAAGGACACGCAGCTCGAGAGCTGGTCCATGGGCAAGAGCCTGACGGCCACGCTCGTGGGCCTCGCCGTGAAGGACGGCGCCTTCGCGCTGGACGATCCGGCGCCGGTGCCCGAGTGGCGGCGCCCGGGCGACCCGCGCGGGAAGATCACGGTGCGCGACCTGATGCGCATGAGCAGCGGCCTGCGCTTCACCGGGCAGGACGACAAGCACCTGGATCCGCGAACCGAGTACCACGATCACTTCTTCATCTACGCGGGCGCGGTCAACGCGTTCGCCTACTCCGTGTCGTCGCCCCCGGAGTTTCCGCCGAACACCGTCGGGCGCTATCGCAACTCCGATCCCCTCACGCTCGGCTACCTGGTGCAGCAGGCCGTCAGGCGGCGCGGCGAGGAGTACCTCTCCTGGCCGCTGCGCGCGCTGTTCGACCGCATCGGCATCCGCCGCCAGGTGCTCGAGACCGATCCGTACGGGAACTTCCTGCTGACCGGCTACGACTACGGCACGGCTCGCAACTGGGCGCGCCTCGGCATGCTGTACCTGCAGGACGGGATGTGGCAGGGCCGGCGCCTGCTGCCGGAGGGCTGGACGCGCTTTGTCTCCACCCCCGCGCCGGCGTGGAAGCGCCCGGAGTACGGCGGCTTGTTCTGGTTGAACGGCGTCAAGCAATGGAACCTGCCGCCGGACGCCTACCTGATGTCCGGCGCCGGCGGGCAGCACACTTTCGTCGTGCCGTCGCTGGATCTCGTGGTCGTTCGCATGGGCCACCAGCGCGGCGCTGCCGCGGGCACCAAGGCCCTCAACCAGTCGCTGGCCGCGACCGTCGCTGCCATCAGGGCGAGTGAACCTTAGAACCCGAGAACCCGAGAACCCGAGAACCCGAGAACCTGAGAACCCCTTAGGGCCTCACCGCCGCCAGCACCCGCTCGAGCGCGAGCTGCGGCGACAGCGCCGGCTTGTCGTAGATGTTCCAGCCGGTGAACACGGCAATCAGATCGTGCTCGGGCACGACGATGGCGTACTGGCCGCCGTAGCCGTTGGCCACGTACGCGTAGCGACCGTCGCCGTGAGGCAGCAGCCACCACTGGTAGCCGTACTTCCGGTTCTTCGGCTTGTTGATGCCGGTGTCCACCAGCGGTCGCGTGGAGGCGGCCACCCAGCCCTCGGGCAGGATGCGCCTGCCCTCCCAGACGCCATCGCGCAGATAGAGATACGCGAACTTCGCCAGGTCGCGCGGCGTCAGGTAGAGCCCGCCTTCGGTGTCTGCCAGCCCCTTCGGCGTCGTCTTCCAATAGAAGCGATCGATGCCGAGCGGCGCGAAGAGGTGCTCGCGTGCGTACTCGTGAGCCTCGCGACCCGTTGTCTTCTCGATCAGGTACGACAGGAGTTCCGTGGCGCCGCTGTTGTAGACGAACGTGCTGCCGGGATCCGCAGCCATCGGCTGGTCCAGGACGAACTGGATCCAGTCGTCGCTCTTCTCCATGCCGGCGCAGCTGTTCCGCGGGTCGGTGTACGCCACGGTGGACTCGTCCCACTGGATTCCCGTCGTCATCGTCAGGACCTGCTCCAGGGTCATGGCGTCCCAACGCGCCCGGTCGCCCTTCACCTGGAAGTCGCCGAAGTACGGCGCCATCTTCGCCTGGACGCCGGGGATCCTCCCATGCCCGATGGCAATGCCCACGAGCGCGGACGTCACGCTCTTGCTCACCGACTGCATCGTGTGCAGGTCGCCGTCGCGGTAGGGGTGCCAGTCCGGGTCGTAGTAGTTGTACGGCCCGCGGGTCTGATCCGGCTGCGTATCGAACAGCGCCTTGTAGTCGTGCGTGTAGCTGCGTTCGAATGCCAGTTTGCCGTGCCGGATGACCAGCATGCTGTCGATATAGCCGTGGGTGCCCGCCGCGAACTCGTCGTGGAACGCGGTGAGCGCGGCCGGATCGAGGCCCTCGGCCTCCGGCGTGGAGGTGACCCAGCCCCTGGTGGGCCAGGAGGGCGCCGCCTCCGTAGCCGCGGGCGGCGAGGTCTCGGGGCCTCGACCGCAAGCCGCGGCCACCAGGAAAAAGCAGAGTACGGACAAGACCAGGGGCAGCAAACGGCGCATCACACGCTCCTCATGGGGTGTTCGCGCCGCATGGTAGCACCGTCGGGCACGTTGCCCTTGACGCCCTCTGCGCCTGGAGCGACAGGTCACGGGCCGGGAGCAGGCCCTCGGCCGAGGGCCGCGGCGCCTGCTTCCCGGTGTCGTCCGTCACCTCGACAGCGTCAGAAGGAGTGATGCACCTGGTTGGTCTTCTTCGTCACCTGGATCGCGCTGGTGAGATTGGTCAGGAGCAGCTTCCCGTACACCTCGTCCTGGCCCCAGTCCTCGTCGAGGACCCCTTCGCCCAGCGTCACCTCGAACGTGCGGCTCTCGGTGGCCGTCGGCGAGCCGTCCGGGAAGAAGAACGCGTTGCTGTAGGTGAAGAGGAAGTCGTCCGCTCCGGTCAGGCCGGAATCGGCGCCCCAGAGCTGGCACTTCAGCTTGAAATGCCGTCCTTCCCGGCACGTCTTCATCTGGCACAGCTCGAGGGCCGTGAAGTTCACGTCGCACGTCACGGTCGCGTGAGCCAGCTTCTTGTTGTGATCGTGCCTGATGGTCAACTTGGCGTTCGTGATGGTGGCCATACGTTCGTTCCTTCCCGAGGCATGGCTGCCCCGCGCGCGACGGTGAATCCGCATGGGTGCGGGGGGGCACCTCACGGCCGAAAGACGGCTCGCGGGAACTGGTGCAGGAATGGACGCGAACGTTTCAGGGGTCAGTCGCCCTTTATCACCCAGCCCTTCTTCAGGAGCACGTCGCGAACGCGATCGCGAAGGTCACCCTGGAGCTCGACGCCAGTCTCGAACACCGTGCCACCCGTGCCGCACGTCCGCTTCAGTTCGGCGCCCAGCGCCGCGAGGAACGCGGCGTTCCTGGGCAGTCCATCCACCACCGTCACGCTCTTTCCACCGCGGCCCTTCTTCTCGAGCCGCAGCTTCGCGACAATGCGTGTGGGGACGCGTTCACTCGCGAGGGAGGTGGAGCACTTGCAGTCGCGCTCGGGCCAGCCGCAGGCAGGACACATGCGACCGGATTGCGAGGAGTAGACCAAACGCGCGCCAGCCTGGCGGGACATCCCGCGATCATGCGCGAGGACGCGGCCGGCGGGCAAGCCGCGAAGCGCGTGGAGGGCCGTGAAACCAGCCCCCCACGCACTTCTCACTTCTCACTTCTCACTTCTCACTTCTCACTTTTCACTTCTCTTCTACCACCCGATATCCCTGAGCAGGCTCCAGGTGAGATCGTCCGGGTTCTTCACGCGGCTCGTGAGATCCGGGTTGATGGAAGGCTCCATCAACATGTTGGGCGTGGCGCTGGTGTCCCAGTGCGACACCGACGACCCCTGGGCGAACGTGGACGGCGCGTAGAGCCGCGGGAAGTTGAAGACCGTGCCGGCCCGGACGGTGACGTTGCGTCCCACGTGCACGAGCGCCGGCGCGGCGGCCCTGAGGGCCGCGCCGAACGCCTGGGTGATGCCGACCGCAGGAATGACAATTGTCGGGTCCACGCCTCCCAT
Source organism: Vicinamibacterales bacterium (assembly GCA_050249615.1). GTDB lineage: Bacteria > Acidobacteriota > Vicinamibacteria > Vicinamibacterales > UBA2999 > VFZN01. The sequence continues at coordinate 7,627 of JBFWQE010000102.1, read as the reverse complement.
GCCCAGCGGACCGGCCGTGTTGTTGGCCACGACGGCAGCCACGGCGCCGGCGTCCTGGGCGTTCTTCACCTTGATGGTGAACGCGCAGGTGCCGCGATCCATCAGGACGATGTTGCCGGCAATGGTGCCGGGCTGCGGGAACGGGTCGCAGCCATCTCCTGGGGTGCCGCCGCCGTCATCGGGTGCCACGAGCGTGGCTCGCACGCCGCGCGGCCCGAGCGGAGCGCCAAAGGATGCGGGCACCGCCTCTGCCGACCCCAGCGACGACGGATCGAGCACGTTCACCTGTGTGCCGAAGGCCAGCGTGCTCGGCACCACGTTGCTCGTCTTCCGCCCGGCCCACACGAGGTTCTGGTTATTGCGTGCGGACGCCGCGCGCTCCGCGTCGGTCATGTCAATCCAGCGCTTCCCGGTGGTGGTATCCAGCATCTGGCTCTCCCACACGGAGGCGAAGCCCTGCGCGCGCATGCCGGTGCTCGAGTTGGTCGGCCCGACGGAGAAGCCCAGGCCGTGCCCGAACTCGTGGAGCACCACCGCGAGCAGGTCGATCCGGTTCGACGGCTCGTTGTTGTCCACGCCGTAGTACCAGCCGTTGCCGGTGAGGCAGCCCGGCTGCCCGAGCCGGCTGTTGAACACCGAGAAGATCTCGAAGGGCTCGTTCGGGTCCGCAACGATGTCCTGCCGCGTCAGCTTCTCGGCCAGTGCGGCCGGGTACCAGGTGTCGGGCGCCAGGGCCTGGCCCCCGGTGGCCGGCGGGATGTTGGCGAAGTACCAGTACGCGCCGGCGGCGCCGAGCACGGCGCCCGTCGCGGTGCAGTTGAGCGGCGTGAAGAACGAGATGACCACGATGGGCTGCTTGCTCACCAGCCGGTGGCCCCAGGTCTGGGCGGCCGTCTGGAACACATAGAGCGCCTGCTCGCCGACGGTCGTGCCGGGGTTGCCCCCGATGGGCGTGGCCGGTGTCGGGTCGTTGAAGCCCACTCCGGGCGGGTCGCCGTTGACGACGATGATTTCGGCCGCCAGCGACGGCAAGGGGAGCAGCAGGGTGACGAGCAGGGCGGCGGCGAGCTTAGCGAACATGTGCGCCTCCCCTCACCGTCGAGCCATGGGCGCCGCTGCCTGGCGCGCGCTCGCCGAGGCGAACCCGGCCATCCTCGGCCATCTCCGCGACCGCCAGGGACCACTGGGAGCCATCGGTCCTGAGGCCGATGCCTCCACCGGGGAGGGCAACGACCGCCTGGTCCGCCGCCGGCACCGCCGCCGCCAGCTCGGCGGCCTCCTGATCGGTTGCCGCGCGAACGCCCTCGGCGTCGTCGCGCACGGCAATCTGCGCGACGAGCGACTGGCGCAGCCGCTGCAGCTGCTCCGGGGAGTACCGGGTCGCGGCCGATGGCGCCGGGGCAGCCGCCCCCTGCCGAGGAGCCGGGGGAGATGGCGCGCGGTCGGCCACGACGAGCACCGGCAGGGCCAGCGCCATGAGGATGACGGGATAACGCATAGGTGGGCCTCCAGGTCTGAGGGGGGTGCAGAAGCCCGAAGATTGCCCCTGCGGACCCACCGTCGTCAACCCGGTTCGTGGAGGGTGGCTGTCTGCGAGTCCCTCCGGCCACGGGCACGGATCGAGACCAGGGAGCAGGGGCAGGGGTCAGGGATCAGGGGGCAGGGAGGCGGGCAGGTTACTCGTCGCCCGACCCGGCGTTGCCATCACCCGACGATCGCGCGCGCCGCCCGCCCAGGAACAACCCCAGCACGCCGGCCGCGCCCAGGCCCACCAGGGCGCGCGCGAAGAACCGTCCCTTGCGGGGTTCCGGCTCGCCGTGAATGAGCCGGCGGTACACGTCGAGGTTCCTGGATGGCGCTGGCGCGGGGCGGGTACGCTGCCGCCGTTCGGGCGCAGGCACCCAGCGCGTGAGGTATGTGAACTGGTCGGATGCGCAGACCGGGCACTGATAGTCGTCGTGCACTTCCTCGCAATCCAGGCAGAGCCGTGCCACCCGCAGCTGCATGACCGAAGTGTAACGCGAGCCGGCCGCGCCCGGGTCGGACGCGCGACGCCGGCCGGATCAGCGGGACGCGATCGTCACGACCGGCTTGTTGATCTTCAGCCCCTTCATGTCCTTCAGGTACGGCCGCATCTTGGCGATGGACGTATCGGGCCCGAGCATCCTGTCGATGGCCTCCATTTTCTTCGTCTCGCGGATCAGCTGCTCGAGATCCAGCTCCGCCAGCGTAACGCGCTTGCCGACGACGTAGTCCGCGTCGGTCTGGACGATCTCTCCGACCACTTCGAGGGCCATGGTGATCCTGAAGCCCTTGAAGAGGGCTTTCATCATCTGCTGCACCTCGGGGTCGCTCGTGTCGGGGCCGCTCTTCCCGGCCTTGCCGGTCTTCCCGGACCTGCCGGACGACTGGCCCGGCTTGTCGTTGAATGTGGCGGTCAGCACGGAGGTGCCGTCCTCGCCCTTCGTCATCGCGAAGACGACCGCCTCCACGGCGCCGCCCCCCTTCCCTTCCCTCGCGGGACCGGGCAGGAGGAAGTCCTCGGT
>JBFWQE010000102.1:0-4981 GCA_050249615.1 Vicinamibacterales bacterium | reverse complement strand
GACGGCTCGAGGCCCATGCCCGCGAACGCGTTCTCGATGTTCCTCGGGTTGAAGAGCAGCGTCTGCTCCACGGTGCCGCTCCCCGAGGGCGTCACGCGGATCAGCGTGGACGCGTTCAGGCATCCCGCGGCGACGAGCGCCGCGATCAGGACGAGGCAGAGTCGAACGAGCGGCATGCGGCGGTGCTCCCGAGGCCCCATGATAGGGCTGAACGGGTGGCGCCGCTACTCGCTGCGCAGCGCTGCGACCGGGTCCACCCGGCTGGCGCGCCGCGCGGGCAGCCAGCACGAGACCGCGGCCACCACCAGCAAGGCCGCCGGGATGCCCGCGAACACCGACCACGCGACGGGCGTGCCGCGCACCAGGTGGATGTAGACGCCGTACACGGCGAGCCATCCGGCCGCGCCGCCCGCGGCGACCGTCTTCAGGCTCTCCCGCACGATCTGGCCCACCACTCCGCGGGTCGTGGCGCCGAGCGCCAGGCGCACGCCGATCTCGGTCGTCCGCTGCGCCACCGAGTAGGCCACCACCGCGTACGTGCCGATGGCCGCCAGCAGGAGCAGCAGCGGTCCCAGCACGACGAACATGCGCGCCGGGATGCGGCGGAGGAACACGTTGGTCTCGACATGGTCCTCGAGCGTCCGCACGTTGAAGAGCGGCAGCGACGCATCCAGCTCGCGCACCGCGCGGCGCGCCGTTGGGGCGAGAGCCGCCTCGGTGCCCACGGTCGTGCGCAGGTGCAGCTCGCCCTGTGGGAGCGGCCGATCCCGGTATGAGAAGTAGATGGCCGGCGACTCCGGCTCGCCGAAGGCATCGTAGACCGAGTCGCGCGCGATGCCGGTGATGACGTAGGTGCGATCGCCGGACTCGACCCGGCGTCCGATGGCCGCGCCGTCCGGCAGGTAGCGGCGGACGAACGCCTGGTTCACCACCACCTGGGGCGCCTCGTCAACGTTCCCCAGATCCGCGAAGTCGCGCCCCTCCACCAGCGGAATACCCATCGCCTCGAAGTAGCCGGGCGAGACGATGTTGGTGAGGGCGCGGTCGCGGGCGCCGTCGGTCCGCGCACGGCCCTCGAGCGTGAACGAACGCTGCGGGAGGCCGTGGATATCGAGCGGGATGGCCGAGGCAATGGCGGCGGCCTGCACCCCGGGCAGGTGCCGGACCATCTCGAGCAGTCGCTCGGTGAAGCGCCGCGTGTCCTCCGTCGTGCGATTCCCCGCGCCGAGATCGTACGCGGCGAGCAGCACGCCCTCCTTCCGGAAGCCGGGGTCCAGCTCGCGCGTGTCCTGGAAGCTGCGGTAGAACAGCCCGGCCACGAGCAGCACCACGAGCGCGATGGCCACTTCGCTGGCCATGAGCAGGCGGCGGAGCCGTCCGCGCGCCGATCCCATCGCGGCGCCGCGAAGTGCGCGGAGCGGATCGATGCGGGCGAGATAGAGGGCCGGCAGCAGCCCGCACGCCAGCGCGGACGCCGCGCCCAGCGCGGCGGCAAACGCCAGCGTCACGCCATCAACGCTCGTCTGGAACCGCACCGGGAAGGCCATCCCGGTCAGCGGCACGGCACGCAGGGCCTCGGTCCCCCACACCGCGAGTACCGCGCCCAGGGCTGCCGCCGCGAGCGCCATCACGAGCGTCTCGGTGAGCAGGAGCCGCACCACGCGCCAGGGGCTGGATCCGATGGAGAGACGGACGCCCTTCTCCCGCTGCCGCGGGTTGGCGCGCGCCAGCAGCAGGTTCGCCGTGTTGCCGCTAACGGCGAGCTGCAGCAGGAGCAGCACGCCCTGCAGGATGCCCACGCCCTGGAGCAGCATGTTCTGCGGGCCGCGGAACGCGCGCCAGAACGGCAGCACCTCGGCGCTCACGCCCGCGTTCGATTCGGGAAAGCGCCGCGAGAGCTCCTCCATGGTCCGCGTGGCCAGCGTGGCGGCCTCGGCCACGGAGGTCGCCGAGGGCAGGCGCGCGAGGATCGAGTAGCCGCGGGTGGCGCGGTTGTCCAGCTCGGTGGAGCCGGCCAGCAGGGCCGGCGCGAGAGCCGCAGGAACCCACAGGTCGAACTGCAGCCCCATGATCGTGCCCTGGAACCCGGCCGGGGCGACGCCCACCACCGTGAGGGCGAGATCGTTCGCGCGCACGGTCTGCCCCACCACGTCCGAGGCGCCGCCGAGCCGCGACTGCCAGAAGTCGTGCGACACCACGACGACGTCCGCTGCGCCGCCGCGCGACATCTCCAGCGGTGACGGAAATCGGCCGGCCGCCGGCACGAGGCCGAGCACGGAGAAGTAGTTGTCCGAGACGAGCAGGCCGTACGCGCGCTCGTTCCGCGTGGCCTCGCCCACGTTGAGGGGCACCATGCGGAACGCGACGAGGTCCACCACTGGCCGGAGCGCCTCGCGGAGGTCCTCGTATTCGGGCCATGACGATCCCGGGCGCGTCCCGGTCTCGGTCCGGGCCTCGACCTGGTGCAGGTCGGAGGCGGAGGTCACACCGGGCAGCGGCTGCAGGACGAGGGCCTGCACCCACGAGAAGACCGCCGTGTTCACACCGATGCCGACGGCAAGTGATCCCACAATCACCGCCGCCAGCATCGGCATGCCGGCCAGCGCCCGGCAGGCGTGGCGAAGGTCGGTCCAGAGGCTGTCTCCGGCCATCGAGTCCGTTCCTCTCAGGGCGTCTTCAAGCGTTCCGCCGTCCACGTCATCGGGCCACGCGGCAGCGCGATCTCGCCCTCCAGCGTGTCGTCCGCCTGATGGGTCCCGGTGATCCTGATGGGCACCGTCGCGTGCCCGTTCGCGTCGCCAACCTGCTGGTCAGTGTGAACGCGCGGCCGGTCATCTCGCCGTCCACGGGGACGCGCTGGCCCATGATGTAGAGCGTCCCCGTCAGAACCGTGTGACCGCTCATGTCTCCACCCCTGGAGCACGAGGCTAGCAGCGCGCCGGTGAACCTGGCCTGAACGGCCCGTTCAGCCGCCGTTCAGCCGCCCATACGCTATAACAAGGGGCGCGCAGGTTTCTGCCTACCGCCTTCTGCTTTTGCCGTCGTCATGCGCGTCCTTGTTGTCGAAGACGAGCCCCGCCTCGCGCGCCAGCTGTCGGGCGCCCTGACCGAGGCGGGCTATGCCGTGGACTGCACGTCCGACGGCACGCGCGCGGACTTCCTCGGAGAGACCGAGAGTTACGACGCCGTCGTGCTCGACCTGGGCCTGCCGGGGGTGGACGGCCTCACCGTGCTCCGGCGATGGCGCGAGCACGGCCTCGCGACGCCCGTGCTGGTCCTGACGGCGCGCGGCAGCTGGCACGAGAAGGTGCAGGGCATCGACGCCGGCGCGGACGACTACGTCTCCAAGCCCTTCCAGATGGAGGAAGTGCTGGCGCGGCTGAGGGCGCTCATCCGGCGCGCCCATCGACAGCCGGCGCCCCTGCTGCGATGCGGGAACATCACGCTCGACCCGCGCTCCGCATCCGTCACCCGGAAGGGCGCCACGGTGAAGCTGACGAGCCACGAGTTCCGCGTGCTCGCGTACCTGATGCACCACGCCGGCCGGGTGGTGCCGCAGGGCGAGCTCGCCGAGCACATCTACGCCCGCGACGCCGGGCGCGACTCGAACACCGTGGAGGTGTTCATCGCCCGCCTGCGGCGAAAGCTCGGGGCCGGCGCCATCGCCACCGTGCGAGGTCTCGGTTACCGGATGGAGGGTCGCGCGTGAGGCGCCCGCGCTCGCTGAAGGCGGGCTTCCTGATTGGCTCGGTGCTGTGGACGCTCGGCCTGCTGGGCGCGTCCCACATGTTCTTCGTGCTGGTGGCGCAGCACGTCCCGCAGCTGCTGCGCATCCAGCACTGGGTGGTGCTCGGGCTGCTGGCGCTCGTGTTCATGATTGGGGGCCTGTCGCAGGTGCGGCGTGGGCTGGCGCCCGTCGACCAGCTGCGGGGGCGGCTGGCAGCGGTGCGCGACGGACGGTCGCGCCGCATCGAGGGCCGCTATCCCGCCGAGGTGCAGCCCCTCGTGGACGACCTCAACGCGCTCATCGAGCACCGCGAAGACGCCGTACGTCGCGCGCAGGCCAAGGCGGGAAACCTGGCACACGGACTGAAGACGCCGCTGGCGCTGCTGGCGCAGGAGGCCGATCAGGTGGACCGCGCGGGGCACGCGGCGCTCGCGGCCGGCATCCGCCAGGAAGTGGATCGCATGCAGCGCCAGATCGACTACCACCTGGCGCACGCGCGCGCAGCGGCCTCCGCCGCGGCACCGGGGACGCGCTGCCTGGCGGCCGCGTCCATCGAGCCGCTCGTCCGGACCATGCGGCGGCTGCACGCGGACCGTGGGGTGTCGGTGGAGATCGGGCCCCTGCCCGCCGACCTGGTTGTGGCCGTGGAACGGCAGGACCTGGACGAGATGGTCGGCAACCTGCTGGACAACGCCTGCAAGTGGGCACGCCGCCGTGTCGAGGTCCACGCCGCCACGGAGGCCAGCCCCGCACCAGGCGCCGCGGGCGCGCCGCTGGTCGCCATCCGTGTCGCGGATGATGGCCCCGGCCTGGACGAGACCGTGCGGCGGGCCGTGCTGGACCGCGGCGTTCGGGCCGACGAGTCCACGCCCGGCACCGGCCTTGGCCTGGCCATCGTGCGCGACCTGGCGGAGGTCTACGGCGGCAGCATCGACCTGGCGCGCGGCCAGTCCGGCGGCCTCGTCGCGACGCTGCGCTTGCCCGGCGTGTAGTGTCCACGAGAACACGAAGGACACGAAGGGCGCACGCACGTGAAGGGGGGGCCGGTGCGGGCGGGTGCGGGCGGGTGCGGGCGGGTGCGGGCGGGTGCGAGCGGGTGCGGGCGGGTGCGGGCGGGTGCGGGCGGGAGCGAACAGGTGCGGGCGGGTGCGGGCGGGTGCGGGCGGGTGCGAATAGGCGAGCCACACCTCTGCGTGGCTTTCTTTCCGTCACCCGCGCGGGTGGGTCATCTCCTCGGGCCGCACCCACGTGTCG
>JBFWQE010000101.1:0-19849 GCA_050249615.1 Vicinamibacterales bacterium | reverse complement strand
GATCGCCGCAGACAACGCAGATAACGCAGATAGGGCAGGGGGCTGACGGATTCGGGCAGGGCTGACAACCGCGTGCGGACGGGTGCAGGTTGGGTGCGGACGGGTGCGGACGGGTGCGGACGGGTGCGGACGGGTGCGGACGGGTGCGGACAGGTGCGGACGGGTGCAGGACGGGTGCGGACGGGCGCGATAGAGTGCGCCCGCGCGCCCCTGCTGACCGCGACCTGCCCCGTCGCAGTCGGTCGCCCCTGATCGCTCCACCCGCACCGGTTCGCACCTGTTCGCACCAGCCCGCACCTGTTCGCACCTGCCGCACCTGTTCGCACCTGCCGCACCTGTTCGCACCTGTTCGCACCTGCCCGCACCTGTTCGCACCCGCCCGCACCTGATATGCCCCATCCCTCCTCTGCGCCATCTGCGTCATCTGCGTCCGACACCATCTTCATCAACGGTGTCCTCTGGACCGGCCTCAACGAGCGCCATGGCTACACGGCGCTGGCCGTGGCCGGCGATCGCATTGCCGCGGTCGGGAGCGACGACGACGTGCTCAACCTGCGTCGGCCCGGCACGCGCGTGGTGGATCTCGCTGGGCAGACGCTGCTGCCCGGCTTCGTCGACGCCCACGCCCACATCTGGAAGATCGGGCACCTCCTGACGACGCTGCTGGACGTGCGCGGCGCGGAGAGCCTGGCCGATCTCGGCGCACGCGTGCAGTCCAAGTCCGCCACGCTCCCCAGTGGCGCGTGGCTGTACGGCCGCGGCTACAACGAGGCGCGCTTCCCCGAGAAACGCGGACCTGCCCGCCACGACCTGGATGCGGTCGCCGCCGATCGCCCCGTGGTGCTGATGCGCACCTGCGCGCACATCATCGCCTGCAACAGCCGCGCGCTGGAGGCTGCCGGTGTCACCCGTGACACTCCGACGCCCCAGGGGGGTGACATCGAGCGCGACGCCAGCGGCGAGCCCACCGGGGTGCTCTCCGAGCGCGCGATGGGCCTCGTGCTGCAGCGCATGCCGGCGCCCACGCCCGGAGAGTACGAGGCGATGATCACGACGGCGCTTCGCCATCAGCTCTCGCGCGGCATCACCAGCACGAACGACGCCGGCGTCGGGCCCGAGCTGCTCGACGTCTACCGCCACATGAACGCCGACGGCCGGCTCCCGGCCCGGGTCAACGTGATGGCGCTCCGCCTCGTGGACGGCGTCGGCGTCGTCCCGCTTCCCGCGAAGCACGTCGGCGACCGCCTGCGCATCGACACGGTGAAGTTCTTCGCCGATGGTGGCCTGAGCGGCGCCACCGCGGCGCTGAGCGTGCCCTACCGCCACGCCGACACGCGCGGCGTGCTGCGGATGGACGAGCAGGAGTTCCTCGCGCTGGCGCGCGAGGCGCACGAGGCCGGCTGGCGCGTCGCCACGCACGCCATCGGCGACGTGGCCATCGACCAGGTCCTCGGCGTCTACGAGGCCCTCGGACGAGGTCCCCTGCGCCATCGCATCGAGCACTTCGGGCTGCCAGGCGCCGATCAGCTGGCCAGGGCCGCCAGGCTCGGCGTCATCGCCGTGCCGCAGACGATCTTCGTGCAGGCGCTCGGCCGCAACTTCCGACAGTACCTGCCGGACGCGCTGCTCCCACGGACGTACCCCGTTCGCGCGATGCTCGACGCCGGCGTGACCGTCGCGCTCTCGTCCGATGCCCCCGTCGTCGAGAACGACTCGCCGCTGGCAGGGATGCAGGCCGCCATCCTCCGGCGAGACGACGAGGGCCAGGACATCGCGCCGGCGGAAGCGATCACGCCGGACGAGGCGCTGGATGCCTACACGCGGGGCGGCGCCATCGCGTCCGGGGACGAGGCCGACCGCGGCTGCCTGCGGGTGGGCATGCGGGCGGACCTCGTCGTGCTCTCGGGCAACGTGCTCACCACCCCGCCCGAGGCCCTGACCTCGCTGCAGGTGATCGGCACGTGGGTGGGCGGCGAGCAGGTGTTCGCGCCGTGACGCCGGCGCGGCGCCAGGCCCCTCACGTGGACGACATCAGGGCGCTGCTGCACCGCGATCCGTGGTGGTCTGCGTACGCGCTTGGCGATCTCGACCCGCGCCGGCAGCAGTACTGCGAGTGGTATGTCCGCGAGGCCTCGGTCGCCCTTCTCTATCGTGAGTTCGACGCCCCTATCCTCTGGGCGGCCGGTGACCCCGGTGTGCTGGACGACCTGCCGGACCTTCGCGACTGCTACCTGCAGGTACCCGAGGCGTTCCTGGCCGCGGTGGAGCGGCGCTTCACGGTGGACGGGATCCGCCCCGTTCACCGGATGGGCCTGTATCCCGCGGACTTCCAGCCTGCCCCGGGCACGTCGGTGGTCGAGCCGCTCGACGAGTCGCACGAGCACGAGATTCGCGAGCTATACGCAGACGGCAACGCCACGCACGAAGCGCCGGACTTCTTCTGGCGCAGCCAGCTGGGCGATGGCACGTTCTTCGGCGTGAGGCATCAGGGACAGCTCGTCGCTGCGGGGGGCACCCACCTCTACTCGGCGGAGGAGAGCGTCGGGGCCGTCGGCAACGTCTACACGCACCGCTCGCACCGGGGCCGGGGACACGCCTCCGCCATCACCACCGCCGTGGCCAACCTCCTGATCGAGCGGGGCACGGATACCGTCGTCTTGAACGTGAGGAGGGAGAACGAGCCGGCCATCCGCGTCTACGAGCGGCTGGGCTTCAGGTTCCACTCCTCATTCCGGGAAGGGCGCGCCCGCGGCCGGTGAGCCCAGCCGCCGGACGGCCCTTCACGGCTCGCGCTTCGTGAACCGTCCGCCCATCGCCTCGATGCGCGAGGGCTGGCCGCTCGCGTCGAGCACGAACGTCGCGAGCGCGGTGCCGCGCCAGGCCGCGTCCCACGATGCGCGGAACGTGTCGTAGTGCCAGTGCTCCAGCGCGCCGACGAAGGCGGACCCGTATCGCGCGCGCAGGCGCCCGCCGTCGAGCGTCACCACGACTTCTCCCCGCAGGGGATCCTCGTACGTGCCCGTGTAACGCTCGAGGGGGAGCGAGGGCGCCGTGCCGGGCACGCGACGCGCGTCGGCTTTCTGCTGCGCCGCCTCGGCCTCGCGCTCCAGGACGTCGTAGAACGCCTTCAGCTCGCCGCTCCAGTCGCGTCCCGCGCCGCCGATGAAGCGATCGAACACGTCGAACATGATGGCGTGGCGCAGCTCGGCGTGGTCGCGGTTGGCCAGGACGACGACCCCGACGCCCAGATCGCGGAGCAGGCCGTGGATGGCTACCATGCCGTCGATGCTCCCGGTGTGGTAGTCGACCGCCCGTCCGCGGTAGTCCTGCTGGAACCAGCCGAGGCCGTACGTGGTCCACTTCGGTTTCGTGAGGCGCGCGGTCGGATAGAAGGCCTCGCGCGTGACCATGGTCTGCGGCCTGAAGAGCTCGTCCACCGTCTCCGGCGCCAGCAACGCCCGGCCGGAGGGCGTCCTGCCGCGGGCCAGCAGCATCGCGGACCATCTCGCCATGTCCTCCACGCCGGCCCAGACGCTGCCGGCGGGCGCCACCGTGTCGGTGCTAGCGTTCTCGATCTCGCGCACTTTTCCGTCGAGCTTCGCATGCGGCTTCGCCACGTCGGGCTGCCGGGCGAGGGTCGCGGCCGTGGGGATCGCACCGGACATCCCGAGCGGCTCGAAGATGCGCGACCGCAGCATCCGCTCCCACGGCTGCCCGCTCACCGCCTCGACGATGGCGCCGGCCGCGGCGTACATGACGTTCTGGTAGATGAACGAGGAGCGCAGCGAGTACGCCGCAGGCAGCAGGCGCACGCGCCGGAGGATCTCGCGCGGCTCGGTGGGCTGGCCGTACCAGAGATAGTCGGCGTTGCCGAGGCCAGCCCGGTGCGTCAGCAGATCCCGGACCGTGATCTCGCGCGTCAGGTACGGGTCGCCGAGCTGGAACCACGGCAGGTGCTTCGACACCGGGTCGTCCCACGCCAGCTTCTTTTCGTCCACCAGCATGCCGACGAGCGCCGCCGTCATGGCCTTGGTCGTCGAGCCGATGGCGAACAGAGTGCCCGTGCCGACGGGGCCAGCGGCGCCGAGGGCCTTCACGCCGTATCCCTTGCTGAAGACCACCTGGCCGTCCTTGACCACCGCGACCGCGAGGCCGGGGGTCTCCCAGTCGCGAACGGCCTTTTCCACAGCGGCGTCGAAGCCGGCAAGCGGCCCCGGCTGCGCGCGGACCGCCGGCGCGACGGCAACGGTCACCGCCAGCAGGCACGCGGCGGCGAACAGGTGGTGGGACGGTCGGCGCATCGATTCCTCCACGAGGCTGTCGAATGCTACCGTATCGCCATGGTCTTCACCTACCAGCAGTACATCGACGGCGCGTGGTCGGGCGCCGCGGGCGGCGGCACGTGGGACGTCGTCAACCCGGCCACGGAAGAGATCGTGCGCACGGTGCCCTTCGGCGGGCGCGAGGACTGCCGTGCGGCCATCGAGGCCGCCGCGCGCGCGTTCCCGCACTGGTCGCGACGCACGCCGTACGAGCGCGGCGCCATCCTCCAGAAGGCCGCGGCGCGCATGCGCGAGCTGGCGGACGAGCTCGCACGCACGACGGTGCTCGAGTGCGGGAAGCCGTTCGCGCAGGCGCGCGGCGAGTGGCTGGTCAGCGCGGATCTCTTCGACTGGTTTGCCGAGGAAGGCAAGCGCGCCTACGGCCGGACGATTCCGTCGCGCGTGGCCTCGAAGCGCATGACGGTGCTGCGACAGCCCATGGGCGTGATCGGAATCATCACCGCGTGGAACTTCCCCGCGTACAACCCGGCGCGCGCCTGGGCCGCGGCGCTGGCCGCCGGCTGCACGGTGGTGGGCCGTGCCTCGGAGTTCACCCCGCTGACCGCGATGGCGATGACGGAACTGCTCGTCGAGGCGGGGATGCCCGCCGGCGTCATGAATCTCGTGAACGGGGATCCCGAGGGCATGGGCCAGGAGATGCTGGACCACCCCGCGGTCCGCAAGATCCACTTCACGGGCAGCGTGCGCGTGGGCAAGCTTCTGATGGACGGCGCCTCGCGCACGGTCACGCGCCTGTCCCTGGAGCTCGGCGGCAACGCGCCCGTCATCGTCATGCCCGACGTGGACCTGGACCAGGTGACCGCGGGCGCCGTCATCAGCAAGTTCCGCAACAACGGCCAGGTGTGCGTCGCGCCGCAGCGCTTCCTGGTGCACCGCAAGGTGGCCGACGCGTTTGCGGACAGCGTCGCGCGCCGTGCGTCCGGGCTTCGCATGGGCAGCGGCCTCGACGCCGACGTGCAGGTGGGGCCGCTCATCAATGCCAGGCAGCGGGATCGCGTCGAGGCGCTCGTGGCCGACGCGGCCAGCCACGGCGTGGAGGTGCGCGCCGGCGGCCATCGCCCGTCGGGCCTGGCGCACGGGTACTTCTTCGAGCCCACGGTGCTCTCGGGCGTTCGGCCCGACATGCCCGTGTTCCAGGAAGAGATCTTCGGGCCGGTGATGCCGGTCGTCCCGTTCGACGATCTGGATGAGGCGCTGTCGCTGGCCAACCGCACGCCCTACGGCCTGGCCGCCTACGTGTGGACCAACGACCTGCGCGCGGCCGTGAAGGCCTCCGAAGGCCTCGAGTTCGGGATCGTCGGCGTCAACGAGTGGGCTCCGCACGCCACCGAGGCGCCGTTCGGCGGCTGGAAGCAGAGCGGCCTCGGCCACGAGAGCGGCGCGGAGGGGCTGGCCGAGTACCTCGAGACCAAGCTCGTGTCGGTGGGCGGGCTCGCTGGACACTCATGACCAGTCGTGACTCGAACATGACCATGAAGACCGTGGGCATCGCCGACCTGAAGGCGCGCCTCAGCGAGCACCTGCGGCTGGTTCGAAAGGGACGGACGCTGACGGTCGTGGATCGGGACACGCCGGTCGCACGCCTGGTGCCCTACACCACCGAGGCCCTGGAGATCAGGCGCGCAACTCGCCGCCCGAAGGACCTGGTGGAGCCCCCCGCCCCGGCGAGCCGCACCGACAGCCTGGCGGCCCTGCTCGAAGACCGGCGCCGGCGGTGACGGCCTACCTGGACACATCGGCGCTCCTGCGCCTGGTCCTGCGGGCACGAGCGATCGACGGCGCTGACCTGGCGTGACCGCATGGCAGAGCCACTGATCATGCCGACGCACGACCACGCGCTGGCCCTGGCGGCCCGCGCGTTCGGCTTCGAGGTGCTGGGAGCGTAGCCGCGGCAAGCCCCGCCCGCACCCGTTCGCACCTGCCGCACCCGTTCGCACCCGCCGCACCCGTGCTAAGGTCTCCCCCATGTCCGACTGGTCGTCCGCCTTCACCCACGCGTTTCGCACGCTGCGGCGGCAGCCCACCTTCACGCTCATCGCGCTGGCCACGCTCGCGCTCGGCATCGGCGCCAACACGGCCATCTTCAGCGTGATCAAGACGGTGGTGCTCAACCCGCTGCCCTATGCGGACCCGGAGCGGATTGTCGTGTTGTGGGAGGTGAGCCCCGAGGGCAACCAGGACCGGGTGTCCATCCCGACCTTCGAGGACTGGCGTGCTGAAGCGAGGAGCGTGGAGGCGCTCGCCGCCTATCGACACGTGGACTTCTCGTTCTCGGGCCGCGGCGACCCGCGCAACGTACCGGCCGTGCGGGCGACGCCCGAGCTCTTCGCGGTGCTGCGGGCCCGCGCGGCGCTGGGACGTGCGTTCACGCGGGAAGAAGCTGTTCCCGGCGCGGACCGCGTGGTCGTCCTGAGCCACGGCTTCTGGACCCGCCAGCTCGGCGCGGACCCGGGCATCATCGGCCAGGCCATCCGGCTCGACGCCCAGCCCTACACCGTCATCGGCGTCATGCCCCCGGCGTTCGAGTTCCCGACGGGGGCGAACGCCGAGATATGGGCGCCGCTCGCCTTCGATCCCAAGGACATGCACGGGCGCTCGCGCCAGGCGCGGTCGCTCACGGTGGTGGGCCGCCTGGCGGAGGGCGCGTCGGCCGCGCGCGCGCAGGACGAGATCGGCGTCCTCGCGCAGCGCATCGCCGCCGAGTACGCGGCCAGCAACAAGGGATGGGGGGCGCGCGTGGTGGCTGCACACGAGCAGCTCGTGGGCGCGTCGCGGCCTGCCTTGATGGTCCTGATGGGCGCGGTCGGTTTCCTGCTCCTCATCGTCTGCGCCAACATGGCGAACCTGATGCTGGCGCGACTCTCGAGTCGCACGCGCGAGTTCGCCGTGCGCGCGGCGCTCGGCGCCAGCCGCTGGGAAGTGGCCCGGCCCATCATGGCCGAGAGCATCCTGCTGGCCCTGGGCGGGGGCGTACTGGGGCTCGCGGCGGCCTTCGCCCTGCTGCGCGGCCTGGCGGTCCTGCCCGATGCGCGGCTGCCCAGGCTGGACCAGCTGCAGATGGATCTCGGCGTCCTCGCCTTCACGGCCATCGTCTCGGTGATCGTGGCGCTCGCCTTCGGCATGGTCCCCGCGCTCCACGCGTCGAAGACCGACCTGCGCGCCGAACTGTCGGAGTCGGCGGGTACGACCGCGAGCCCGTACGCGCGCCACGTGCTCGGCGGGCTGGTCATCGTCGAGGTCGCGCTGGCGCTGGTGCTGCTGGTCGGCGCCGGCCTGATGATTCGAAGCTTCTCGAAACTGTTACAGGTGGATCCGGGCTTCCAGGCGACCAACGTGGTCGGTGCGCAGGTCCTGCTGCCGGCGACGAAATACCGCGAGCGCCAGAGCCTGGCGCGCTTCTACGAGGACGTCATCGAGCGCCTGCGCCGGGCGCCCGGCGTGCGGAACGCCTCCGCCGTGTCCACGCTGCCGATGTCCGACGTCGGCATGGCGATGGCGCTGCCGTTCAACGTCGAGGGCCAGATGCCGCCCCGCGGCGAGGACCCGCTGGCCGACGTGCGCATCGTCGCGCCCGGCTACTTCGAGACGATGGGCATCCGCCTGTTGGAGGGCCGGTTCCTCGACGAGCGCGACGTGGAGACGACGCCGCGGACCAGCGTCATCAACGAGACGATGGCGCGGCGCTACTTCCCGGACCGGAGCCCGCTCGGCCAGATCGTGCAGAATCCGCACGGGCGCAGCGAGGTGGTCGGCGTGGTCGCGGACGTGCGCGCACAGGGGCTGGACACCGAGCCGAAGAAGCAGGTCTACCTGCCGCTCCGCCAGAGCCCGATGGCCGGCATGGCCGTCGTGGCGCGCACCGAGAAGGACCCGCTCGCGCTCGGGAGCGCCATCCAGAGCATCATCTGGAGCGTGGATCCGGAGCAGCCCATCTACCGGCTGAGCACGATGGACCAGATCCTCGCGCGCGCCGTGTTCCTGCCGCGGCTCAGCACCACCCTGCTGGCCGCCTTCGCGCTCGCCGCGCTGCTGCTCGCGGCGCTCGGCATCTACGGCGTGCTGTCGTATTCGGTGACCCAGCGCACGCGCGAGATCGGCCTGCGCATGGCGCTCGGGTCGTCGGGGCGCCAGACCGTGGGCCTCGTGGTGCGCCACAGCCTGGTGCTCGTGGCCATCGGCGGCGCGCTCGGGCTCGTCGCCGCCGTGTTCCTCGCCCGGACGATGGCAGGCGTCCTGTACGGCGTCGGGCCGTTCGACGTGCCGGCCTTCGCCCTGTCCCTGGCGGTGCTGCTGCTCGCCGGCATTGGCGCCAGCCTCCTGCCCGCTCTGCGCGCGACGCGGGTGGATCCGATGGTCGCCCTTCGCGACTGACGTCAAGGCGGAAGGCAGGACGCGGAAGGCAAGAGGCAGAACGCGATAGGGCTCAGCGCTCTGCGGCCTTGCCTTTCCGCCCTGGACCTCTGTCCTTGCGCCCTGACGACGAGCGCGCCGTCGGGGTGTCGGCGTGCGCGGGCCCCAGCGGCTCGACAACGACCATGACGAAGCGCGCGGCCCGCCGGCCCGCGGCCGCGTAGCGGTGGGGGCGGTCCGCCTGGAAGACGGCACACTCGCCCTTGGAGATGATCGTCTCGGTGCCCTCGACCTCGATGCGGACCTGACCGTCGAGCGCGTAGACGATCTCGCGCGTGCCCGGCGGATGCGCGATGGCGTCGTACGCGTCGGTCGGCCCCATGCGCCACTCCCACAACTCGACGGGGATGGGGGCCTCGATGCCGCCGACCAGGCCCGCGGCGCTGTCCTTGCCGCGTCCCCGCCAGAGCCAGGCCACGTCCTCCCGCGCCACGCGCCGGATGACGGGCTCGTCGGCGACCTCCACCAGACGCGGGAGCGCGACACCCAGCGCGTTGGCGAGCTTGCAGAGCGTGGCGATGGACGGGTTGGTCTGCGACTGCTCGATCTGGACGAGCATCCCCTTGCTGACGCCGGCCCGTGCGGCCAGCTCCGCCTGGGTCCAGCCGCGGCGGGCGCGCCACTCGCGGAGGTTGTGCGCCAGCGCCGCCTCGATGCGGCGGGGATCGTTCATGGGGTCAGTATACTGAACTCAGCGTCCACTTTGATATTATCCCCGGATGCCGCTCCACGCCGTGTCCGTCGACGCCCCCGTCCGGCAGCTGCGCCCCGACTTCCGCGTACTGGCGCTGCGGGTGTCCGGCATCCGCAACGGGCCGAGCACGCCCGAGTCCGACGCCTGGCTGGCCGAGGCGGAGGCAAAGGCACGCGCCGCGGCGCCGGGCGTGCACCGCCACATCGCGGCGTGGCAGGAGGCGTACCGCGCGTTCGGCGCGAAGCCGCAGCGCACGCCGTCCTCCGTCGAAGCGCTCTGGCAGCGCGCGGTGAAGGGCGCGCTCCCCCGCGTCAACTGGCTGGTCGATCTGTACAACGCCGTCAGCGTCTCGCACGTGCTGCCCGTCGGCGGCGAGGACGCCGCGCGCTTCGCGGGCGATCTGCGCCTGGTTCGCGCCACCGGTCACGAGCCGTTCGACACGGTCCGCGAGAGCGCCGCCGTCGTCGAGCACGCCTTGCCGGGTGAGGTTGTCTGGGCGGACGACCTGGGTGTGACATGCCGGCGGTGGAACTGGCGCCAGGGCACGCGCACGCGGCTCACGGAGAACTCGACCGACGCCCTGTTCCTCCTGGAGCGGCTGGAGCCGTTCCCGCTCTCCGATCTGGAGGCGGCCGGTGATGCCCTCGTGCGGGCCATCTCCCTGCGCTTCCCGACGGCCATCATCGAGCGCCAGATCCTCCCCTCGCCCGCCAGCGGGACCGGAGCGCCCTGATGGTCTCGCTGATGGCCTTGCTGTCCGCGGTGGTCTACGGCGCGGCGGACTTCCTGGGCGGCATCGCCACCAGGCGCGCGACGATGATCGGCGCCGTGCTGGTGACACAGGGCTCGGGCCTCGTGTTCCTGCTGACGGCGACGCCGCTCCTGCCCGACGCGCACCTCACGCGGCACGACATCCTGTTCGGGGCGCTGGCCGGCATCACCGGCAGCACGGGCGTGGCGCTCCTGTACCTCGCCCTGGCTATCGGGCCGATGAGCGTCGTCGCACCCATCACCGCGGTGTGCGCGGCCATCGTCCCGCTGCTCGTGGGCCTCGCGCTCGGGGAGCGCCCGCACCCGCTGGCCGGGCTCGGCGTGCTGCTGGCGCTGGCCTCGGTGGGGCTGCTGAGCCAGTCCGACACGGGGGAGCCGACGACAGCCGGCAAGCCCGCACGCCTGGGCCGCGGCGTGCGCGTGGCGCTGGCCTCGGGCGTCGCGATCGGCGGATTCTTCGTCGCCCTCGCACAGACCTCCGCGGCGGCCGTCATGTGGCCGCTTGCCATCTCGCGCACGGTGTCGGTGAGCGTGTTCCTCACCATCGCGCTGGCGGGCGGACGCCCGGCGGGCGTGCCCCGCGCGGCGCTCGCGCCTGCGCTGGCCTGCGGCGCGCTGGACATGGTGGCCAACGCCCTCTACATGACGGCGGCACGCCAGGGGCAGCTGGGCCTGGTCGCCACGCTGGCGTCGCTCTATCCCGCAAGCACCGTGCTGCTCGCGCGGATCGTCCTCGGGGAGCGGCTGGGCACCTGGCAGCAGGTCGGCGTCGCGGGCGCCGTGGGGGCCATCGTGTTGATCGTCGGGAACTCTTGAGGTCTTGGGACTTGGGACTTGGGACTTGGGACTTGGGTCTTGGGTCTTGGGTCTTGGGGAGGTCTTGGTATTTGGGGTGGTCTTGGGGCTTGGGGCTTGGGGCTTGGGGTGTTACGGGGGCGGGCTCTCGGGTTCTCGAGTTCTCAGGTTCTCGGGTTCTCGGGTTCTCGGGTTCTCGGCTTTGAACCAGACTCGAGGTCAGGCGTGGCGCTCGAAAGCGCCCAATGCGTCAATGCCCCAATGCCCCAATGCCCCAATGCCCCAATCCAAATGGCCCAATGCCCCAGTCGCCCAATCACCCAATGAATCGCTCAATCGCCAATAGGCAATCATCAATGGACAGGCGCGCGCCAATCGCGCGCTACCTTGCCTTCGGCCGGCTGGCGTCGCCGTTGAACTCGTAGCGCATCTGCGATTGGTCCTGTCCAACGCGGCCGACGGTGATATCGGCGCGCGCGTAGCTTTCGGGGCGGACCGGCGCGGCCATCGTACCGCGCATCATCGCGAGCTGGCCCACGTGCGTGAGCGCATCGGCCACCGGGCCCTGGAAGATCACCTCGGCGGTCAGGGTGACCGGTGGCTCCTCTGCCAGCGCCGCGTCGAACGCACCAAGCATCGTGAAGAAGCGTTCGACGGTCTCGTCCCACCTGCCAGGCTGCACCGGCTCCCAGTGATACGTCCCTCGCGCCATGCGCTCACCCCATCCCATCAGGTCGCACATGTGCCCCAACGTCTCGAGCGCTGTCCGGCTGGATGGTGAAACACGCAGCTCCGCGAGTCCCTCCGGCGCATCGCGGAGCACCTTCTCCGCGCGGTAGGCCAGCGTCGCCACCGTGTGGCGCAACATCCGCCGCGCCTCGTCTGACATGGGTCCTGGCTGGGGCTTCATGGGGCCTCCTGGGGCTTGGGGCTTGGGGCTTGGGTTGTGGGGTTCTGGGGTTCTGAGGTTCGCGGGTTCGCATCAGGCTCGAGCTCACGCGTAGGCGCAACGTTCGACTGGCGAGGTGACCCGATGATCCAGTGACCCAATGACCCCATGACCCAATCCGAATGGCCCAATGCCCGATCGCTCAATCGCCCGATGAATCGCTCCATCGCCAATCGGCAATCCTCAATGGGCAGGTGCCGCAGCCACGGCCGCGTCGATAGCGGCGCCAAGCCGTTCCACGATCAACTCGAGGTGCGACTCCTCGACGATGAAGGGGGGCGCGAGCAGGACGTGGTCGCCGGTGCGTCCATCGATGGTGCCGGGCATGGGGTACGTCATCAGTCCGCGCGCCATGCCCTCGCGCTTCACGCGCGCGTAGAGCCCGGCGGCCGGGTCGAAGGGCGCCTGGTTCGCCCGATCCTGCACCAGCTCCACCGCCCAGAACAGCCCCCGGCCGCGGATGTCGCCGACGTGCGGGTGGTCTGCGAAGCGTGCCCGCAGGCGCGCCTCGAACGACTCGCCCCGCTCCCGCACGTTGGCCAGCAGGCCATCGCGCTCGATCACCTGCTGCACGGCCAGCGCCGCGGCGCACGCCACCGGGTGCCCGAGGTAGGTGTGCCCGTGCTGAAAGAACCCGCTGCCGGCGGACATGGCGGCCACGATCTTCTGGTGCGCGAGCACCGCGCCGATGGGCTGATAGCCGCCGCCGAGGCCCTTGGCGATGGTCATCAGGTCGGGCACCACGCCCTCCTGTTCGCACGCGTGGAGGGTGCCCGTGCGGCCCATGCCGCACATCACCTCGTCCAGGACGAGCAGCACGCCGTGGCGGTCGCACACGTCGCGGACCGCCTTGAAGTACCCCGGCGGCGGGGTCGTCGCGCCCTGGGTGGCGCCGCCCACGGTCTCGGCCACGAACGCGATGACGCGCTTCGGACCGCAGGCATGAATCATCGCGTCGAGTTCCGCGGCAAGCCGCGCACCGTAGCCTTCCGGCGTCTCGTCACGGTGTTGATCCCGGTAGGCGTAACACGGCGAGACGTGCTTCACGTCGATCAGCAGCGGCTGATAGAGGCGGCGCCGAGGCTCGTTGCCGCCCACGGCGAGGGCCCCGAGGGTGTTGCCGTGATAGCTCTGGCGGCGTGCGATGAACGTGCCGCGCTCCGGCTCCCCGATCTCCACGAAGTACTGGCGCGCCATCTTCAGCGCCGCCTCGATGGCCTCGGACCCGCCGCTGATGAAGTAGACGTGCTCGAGGCCCGGCGGCGCGGTCCGGGCGAGCTGCTCGGCCAGCGCCTCGGCCGGCTCCGAGGTGAAGAAGCTGGTGTGGGCGTACGCGAGCCGGTCGATCTGCGCGTGCATGGCGGCCGACACGTCCGGGTGTCCGTGCCCGAGGCACGACACCGCGGCTCCGCCGCACGCGTCGATGTACTGCCGGCCCGACGCATCGGTGAGGAACACGCCCTGGCCGGACACGGCCACCGGCGGGGTGACACGAAGATGGCGATGGATGATGTGCGTCATCGGGATTCTCCCAGCCGCTTCGCGCTCGCGATGGCTTCCTCGTACCACGTCTTCCACGCGTCCATCACCTCTGTCGGCGCGGCGTTCCGCCGCTCGGTGGCCAGGCGCGCGTCGCGCGCCTTCCTCAGGTAGCGCTCCATCGGCTCGACGTCGCCGCCGTCCGCGGACGCGAGGAACAATGCCGTCGTGGCGACCACCGTGGCCACGTGGCCCATGGTCGTGGGGCTGACCTTGTCGATGGTGTCGAGGTTCGTGTGGTAGTAGCGGTCCGTGAAGTGCCAGTTGAGGAGCGCCGGCACGCCGGCGCGCGTGAACGAGGTGTGATCGCTCCCGCCTTCGTACGGGTTGGTGCGAACCACCCAGCCCGTCTCGCGCGCATGGCGGAGCGCGACGCCCAGGTGCAGGTCGTTCAGGAAGCTGCCCTTCAGCAGCGCACGGTCCACGTCGCTCGCACCCCACTCGCTGTGCGGGTCAGAGGGCCGCTCCCAGAACGCGGTGGGATCGGGGCCCTTTTCGATGAGGAACGTGCCGCCCGTCTTCGCCGTGTCCTCGCCGGTCATGTCGAGCGACATCATGGCGAGCACGCGCGAGGTCCGAGCCGCATCCTCGGCAATCCACGCGTCGCTGGCGCGGTTCTCGTCGCCCCAGAGCAGCGTCAGCGTGCGGGCGGGCCGCGGCAGCGTCCCCTCCGCCAGGGCCTGCTGGATGGCCAGCGCCGCCGCCAGCAGGGTGCCGCTGCCGCTGGCGTTGTCGTTGGCGCCCGGCTCCTGCACGTGCGCCACGAGCACGACGCGGTCGTCGGGCCACCGCGTCCCGGGGAACTCCGCGACGAGCGTGCGCACGGGACGCCGGTGGAACACGGCGTCCACCTGCACGTGGACCTGCACCGCACCCGCAGCCAGGCGCTCGCGCAGCCGCCTTGCCGCACGCGGCGTGGCCTTGAACCCGAACGAGACACGTTCAGCCTCGTACGGGATGCTTCCCCACTGCAGGACGTCCGGCGTCGAGTCGGGCTGGGTGTACGGCGCGATCTGCGTCGAGATGACACCGGCGGCCCCGCGCGCCTTCACAGCCCGGGTCCACACCGCGCCGAGGGGGCCGTCGGCCAGCACGACGGCGCCCTGCACGGCCTTCCCTTCGTAATCGGCCTCGTCGGTGCCCCGGCCCACGTCCACCAGCGCCGCCGTGAGGCCGCCCTCGGGTGTCGGGAACGAGTTGATGGCCAGCGGCACGCGATCCTGCTCGCGCGAGAGCACCACCTCGCCCCCGGGTCCGTCCAGGCGCAGCACCGCCTCCCGCATCTCCCATCCCTGGCTGTTCGACGGGATGGTGTCGTACCGCGTGGCGATGCCCGCGGCCTTCAGCCGCTCGTCAATCCACTCGAGCGACTGGTCGAACTGCGGGTTGCCGGCCAGGCGCCACAGCGGCGCCATGCGGGTGACCACCTCCATGGCAACCGTCGCATCCACGCGCGGCGCCACCGCGCGGTAGATTGCCTCCGCGCGCCGCGGCAGGTCGCGATCGAGCGGCGGGAGGTGTGGGGCGGAAGGCTGCGCGGCGGCGGTGCCTGAAAGGGCCAGCAGGGTCGAAAGGGCCAGCGCCGCGAGACGCGCCGCCGTGTCCATTGACGATTGCCGATTGATGATTGAGCGATTCATTGGGCGATCGGAGAATTGTCGCATTGGGGCATTCGGATTGGATCATTGAGTGATTGGGGCATTGTCGCATTCGCAGCCGCGACCGCGCGACTCCCTGGCAGCGCGACTCCCTGGCAGCGCGACTCCCTGGCAGCGCGACTCCCCGGCAGCGCGACGGCCAACCGCGCGACGGCCAATCACCCAATCACTCAATCACCCAATCACCCAATCACCCAATCGAATGCCCAATGCCCCAATCATCAATCGTCAGTGAATCGCTCAATCATCAATCGGCAATCGTCAATGGACGCGCTCGCCCAGTCCGCCGGCCTCACCGCTGGACGGGCGAGTATGTCACCCCGTCTGGCGAGCTCTGCACCTGTACGCGAGCGACCGTCCGGCCGCTTGTCAGGTCGAGCACGAGCATGGAGTCGTCGTTGCGCACGGTGACGAACGCGTGGCGGTTGTCGGGGTGAGGAAAAACGCCGGCGGTGGAGGGCTCGGCCACCTTCGTCAGGCCGAGCGGGATGGACTTCGAGATGGTCTGCGTCGCCACGTCGCCGATGACGAGCGACGACGCCCGGGCGTGGGGGATGAGCGCGCGTGTGCCGTCCGGGGTGAACTGCACGCGGTACGGGAAGCCCGGCGAGGCCAGCTGCTTGACGACCTCGAGCGTCCGCGTGTCGATGATCGAGATGGTGTCCGCCGCCCGGTTGCCCGCCCAGACCCAGCGGCCGTCCGGGGTCACGCCCACGCCCTCGCACTCGGCGCCGGTCTTCACGTCCTTGATCTTCGCGCCGGTCTTGAAGTCGAACGCGCTGACGCTGCCGTCACGCATGTTCGAGCAGTAGAGCCGCGTCCGATCCTTCGAGAGCGCGAGCATGTGCGACACGCCGGCGTCGGTCCGGAACACGCGCTCGATGGCCCCGCTGGTGACGTTCACCAGCAGCAGCGCCTGGTTGGCTTCCGACGTCACCACCACCCGCGTGCCGTCCACCCAGCGCACGTCGTGCGGCGCGCGGTACTCGCCCAGGTCGATGGTCCTGATCGTGTCTCCGCCCGGCAGCGCCAACACGCTCAGCGTCTTCTGTTGCCCCACGCCCTGCTTGTTGTAGTTGGTCACCACCACCGTCCGGCCGTCGGGCGACACAGCCGCCTCGTGCGGCCCGCCCACGACGGGCACGTGGCGGTAGGCCTCCATCGCCTTCAGATCGATGAGCGTCACCGAGTCGGACTGCTGGTTGACGACGACCACCGTGCCGGTCAGCCCGGGTGCGGGCGCCGGTGACTGCCCCCTGGCCACCACGCCGCCGATCACCGCCATCACCGCCGCCAACGACAGAAGTCTTCGTGCCATACCGGAACGCTATCCGGCGCGAGCCGGGCGCGCAAGACGCATGTGATCACGGTTGGGACGAGCCGCTGCCCGAGACGCCCGGGGGACCGAGAGGCAGGGGGGAGGCGTCGATCGGCTGGCACCAGGCCATGCGGTGACGCCCGTGTAACCACGAGCCGGTTGGCGGCGTCTGAATGAGGAACGCCATGAGCCACGCCACCCTGTCCCCGTTGCCGGCGTCACGCCTGTCGTGCAGCGAGGTACGGGGCGGCAATCACGTCACTCACGACACCGTTGAACTGCCCGGGCTCCGGGGCCTGCTCTACTCCAGCCCCTGCGCGGGCGCGCACGGCGGCGATGTCCACTACCTCTCCGTTTGCGGATCCGGGCTGCTGGCCCGCGTCTGCCTGGCCGACATCGCCGGCCATGGCGACACGCTGGCGGCCGTCGGCGCCGAGATGCACGCGCACCTCAGGCGCAGCGTGGACACCATCGACGAGCGCCGCGTGCTGGCGGCGCTGGACCGCCGGCTGTCGGCCGAGCCGGTCCACGCCCTCACCACCGCCGCCGTGCTCACCTACTACCCGCCCGCCCGCCGGCTCACCATCAGCTACGCCGGCCACCCGCGCGGCTGGTGGTACCGCGCCGCCACCCGGGAGTGGCTGCGGCTGGAGGCCGGCGATGCGACGCCGGGCGCGGGCGTGCTGGTGGACCTCCCCCTCGCCACGGGGCTCTCGCCCACCTTTGCGCGCCGCAAGCTGCGCACCGGCCCGGGCGACCGCGTCCTGCTCGTCACCGACGGCGTGCTCGAGGCCCCATCGCCCGAGGGGGACGAGTTCGGCGTCGACGGGGTTTTCCGCGTGCTGCGGCGGCACCACGGCTCGTGTGAAGAAGTGGGCGACGCCCTGCTGGCGGCGCTGCTGGCGCATAGCGGACGTGAATCGCTGACCCACGACGACGTGACGTTCTTCCTGGGCGAGTTCGTGGACGGGCCCGCCGGGCCGGCCCTGTGGCACGTCGTTCGGAACCGCGTGTTGCGGCCGCTCCTGGGCGTCTGAGTCGAGGGGAGTGGGCATCGGGACTACAATCGCTCGTCATGAGCACCAACGACCGGCAGCTTGGCATGGGCGCCCCCATCACGCGGCGCGACTTCCTCAATGGCCTGGCCCTCGGCGTCGGCGGCGCCATGGCGGCGGGATGGCTTCCCGGTGATCTCGAAGCCCTGCTCGCGCAGGGCAGCCCGTATCCTCCAGCCCTGACCGGGCTGCGCGGCTCGCACGCGGGCTCCTTCGAGGTCCTGCACCAGCTGCGCGACGGCGCCTTCTGGAAGGCCGCGGGCACCCCGCAGAACACCGGCGAGGAGTATGACCTCGTGGTCGTGGGCGCCGGCATCAGCGGCCTGGCGGCCGCCTACTACTACAGGAAGGCGCGGCCCGACGCCCGCATCCTGGTCCTCGACAACCACGACGACTTCGGCGGTCACGCGAAGCGCAACGAGTACACCCACAACGGCCGGACGTACATCGGCTACGGCGGCACGCAGTCCATCGACAGCCCGGCGCCGTACAGCCAGGTAGCGAAGGATCTCGTCACCGAGCTGGGCATCGACGTCGCGCGCTACCAGAAGGTGCTGGACGCGGGCCTCTACAAGTCGCTCGGCCTCCGCCCCTCGATGTTCTTCGACAAGGAAACCTTCGGCAGCGATCGGCTCGTCGTGGGCGACGCGCGCGAGGAGGCCTTCCAGGCCGCCGCGCCCGTCAGCGACGCCGTGCGGCGCGACCTGAAGCGCCTCTTCACCGAGCGCCCGGATCCAATGCCGGGCCTCTCGTCCGCGGACAAGAAGGCCAGGCTTGCGCGTATGAGCTACGCCGACTTCCTCACGAAGCAGCTCAAGCTCGACGCCGGCGTGGTGAAGATCTTCCAGACCCGCACGCACGGCCTCTTCGGCGCGGGGATTGACGTCGTCCCGGCCCAGGACGCTTTCGCGATGGGCTTCCCGGGCTTCGACGGGATGGGGCTGGATCCGGCGCCGGGGCCCGGCCAGAACCTTGACTCGATTCGCAGCGAGGAAGCGGAGAACTACTACTTCCACTTCCCGGACGGAAACGCCTCGGTGGCGCGCCTGCTCGTCCGCCGCCTCGTGCCCGGCGCCATCCCCGGATCGACGATGGACGACATCGTGACGGCGCGGGCGGACTACGGGAAGCTGGACGTGGCGGGTTCACCCGTGCGCATTCGGCTCAGCAGCTCGGTGATGCGCGTGCGGCACACGGGCCCCTCCGGCGGCGACCAGCGCGTGGAGGTGGCCTACGTCCAGCGCTCCTCTGCCCCTCAAGACCCCAAGACCTCGAGACCCCAGGACTTCAAGACCGTCTCCGCCCGCTCCGTCGTGCTCGCCTGCTGGCACACGGTCATCCCGGCCCTGTGCCCCGAGCTTCCGGATGCGCAGAAGAAGGCGCTCGACTACGCCATCAAGGTGCCGCTCGTCTACACGAACGTCTTCATCCGCCAGTGGACGGCGTTCCAGAAGCTGGGCGTCCAGCGGGTCTCGATGCCCGGCATGTGGCACACCTCCGTCAACCTCGACTTCCCGGTGAGCATCGGGACCTACACGCACCCGAAGGATCCGAACGAGCCGATCGTCCTGCACCTCTCGAAGTCGGCCTGCCGTCCGGGGCTGCCGATCCGCGATCAGCACCGGGCGGGCCGGAGGGAGCTGCTCAGCACGTCGTTCGAGACCATCGAGCGCAGCATCCGCGATTCGCTGGGCCGCGCGCTGGGCGGCGGCGGGTTCGATCCGGCGCGCGACATCCTGGGCATCACGGTGAATCGTTGGCCGCACGGATACGCCTACCAGTACAACTCGCTCGCCGACGACTTCTGGCTGAACGGCGGCGAGCAGCCCTGCGTGGTGGCGCGCCGGAAGTTCGGGCGCATCGCCATCGCCAATGCCGACGCGGGCGCGTACTCGTACACGGACGCGGCCATCGACCACGCGCACCGCGCGGTGGCGGAGCTGCTGGGATAGCGGAAGTGAGAAGTGAGAGGTGAGAAGTCAAGAAAGTGAGAAGTGAGGAATGCAGCCCGGGCGACCACACGCGTTGACGCGAGCCGTGCCCTCGGCGACCGTGCCGACTTGGGAGCGACGCGACGGGCGCCAGCACGAAACCGAGCCGGAAGGCGCGAGGAGTGCACGCGCCATCTCCGCCTCCTTGCGGAGTGGCGCGTTGGGCGACAGATCGCAATCCGAGCGGCTTTCGACTCGGTTTCGAGCGTCGACTCCCGGAGGCACGGGCGCCGAGGGCACGGCTCGCGGCAGTGCACCCGTCCTGCGTAACAGCGGTCCCCTTAACCGTCCGCACACAATCGCGTGGAAAACCAGCCCCACATCCC
>JBFWQE010000100.1:0-20059 GCA_050249615.1 Vicinamibacterales bacterium | reverse complement strand
CGAGTCGCGGCGCTCTCCCGGTTCCGGGGCCGCGCAAACGCTTCCATGTCCCGCCGTCACCATGTCCTCGGCTGCGGGTGTTGCGGCGGCTTCCTGTCCAGGAAGCCGGGAGCGTCGACGCCATGAGACACGTGGACCCGTGACAGCAATGCGCGTCAACCTTTCCGGCCCTCCCGATCCTCGGAGGGCCGTTTTCGTTTCGTCGCAGGAGCGCGTATGAACCTCGCAGTGCTTGCCAATGTGGCCGTGTTCGCCGCCGTCATCGCCTGGCTGGCCCGCCGGGCGAAGGCTGGCGCGAAGTTGTCCACCAACGTGCTTCTCGCGGTCGTGCTCGGCGTCGTGCTCGGGGCCGCCGTGCAGGGCATCTACGGGCTCGGCAGCGCCACCGTCACGGGGACGATGAGCTGGGTGAACGTCGTCGGGGGCGGCTACGTGCGGCTGCTGCAGATGGTGATCGCCCCGCTGGTGCTCATCTCGATCCTGGCGGCGGTCACGAAGCTGAGCAACGCCAAGGCGCTGGGCGCCATCAGCGGCGGCGTGATCGGGTTGCTGCTGGTCACCACCGCCATCTCGGCCAGCATCGGCATCGGGATGACCCGGCTCTTCGGATTGAGGGCCGACGGCCTCGTCCAGGGTGCCCGGGAGCTCGAGCGCGGCACGGCCCTCGAGTCGCGGGTGGGGGAGGCGGCGCAGCTCACCATCCCGAACCTGCTGCAGTCGTTCATTCCCACCAACATCTTCGCGGACCTGGCCGGCACCCGCTCGACGTCGGTCATCGGCGTCGTCATCTTCGCGGCCCTGCTGGGCCTCGCGGTGCTGTCCCTGCGGCGCGAGAAGCCGGAGCTCGGCGACCGCATCCTGCAGGGCATCGACACGTTCCAGCAGCTGATCCTGCGCCTGGTGCGGATCGTCATCCGCCTCACGCCCTACGGCGTGCTCGCCCTGATGACGCGGGTCGTGGCGACCTCGAACGTGAACGACGTCATCAACCTCGGCGGGTTCGTCGTGGCGTCGTACATCGGGCTGGGCATCATCCTGATGCTGCACTCGACCATCCTCGTGATGGCCGGGCTGAGCCCGAAGCGCTTCTACCAGAAGATCTGGCCCGTGCTCACCTTCGCATTCACGTCGCGTTCGAGCGCCGCGGCCATCCCCCTCAGCGTCGAGACGCAGGTCTCGCGCCTGGGTGTCTCGCCGGCCATCGCCAACTTCGCCGCCAGCTTCGGCGCCACGATCGGGCAGAACGCGTGCGCCGGCCTCTACCCCGCGATGCTGGCGATGATGATCGCGCCGAGCGCGGGAATCGATCCGACATCGCTGTCGTTCATGGCATCGGTGGTGATGGTGGCCACGCTCGGCTCGGTGGGCATAGCCGGCGTCGGTGGCGGCGCCACCTTCGCGGCGCTGGTGGTCCTCTCCACCCTGAACCTCCCGGTGGCCCTGGCGGGCCTGCTCATCTCGGTGGAACCGCTCATCGACATGGGCCGCACCGCCGTCAACGTGAGCGGGTCGATGACGGCGGGAACGGTGACGGCGCGCGCGCTCGGCCAGATCGACCTGGCCGTGTTCGCGGCCACCGACAGCACCGTGGCCGCGCCGATCGCCGACGAGTCGGGGAAGATTGGCACTCCCGCAGTACCCGTTGCCCGATAGGCCGTTCACCTCAACCCGGAGGAGGCTTCCATGGGTCTGATCGTCACCATCATCGTTGGTGCCATCGTCGGCTGGCTGGCCAGCATCGTCATGAAGACCAACGCCCAGATGGGGAGCATCGCCAACATCCTGGTCGGGGTCGTCGGCGCATGGATCGGCACGTGGCTGGCCGGGTTGCTCGGGATCGTGGCGACCAACGCCATCGTGAGCGTCATCATCGCCATCGTGGGCGCCTGCATCCTGATTGCGCTGCTGAAGGCGGTTGGCGTGCTGAAATAGCCGAGGCCGGCCCTACTCGAGCCGCAAGCTCGTCACCGGGTCGGCCGACGCGGCGCGCGCGGCCGGGAGCGCCGCGGCCATCAGAGCCGTAAACGCAAGGACGAGGCCGGTCAGGATCAGCGTTCCGGCGTCGCCCGGAGCGACCTCGTGAAGCTGGTTGGCGATGAGCCGTGACGAAGCCAGCGACCCGAGGAAGCCGAGCGAGAGGCCGAGGGCAACCACGCCCGCGGTTTCCCGCAGCACCATGCCGAGTATCGAGCCCCGCGAGGCGCCCAGCGCCATGCGAACGCTTATCTCGCGGGCCCGCCGTGTGACCGAGTAGCTCACCACTCCGTAGACGCCCACGGCCGCGAGCCCGAGCGCGAGCACGGCGGCTGCCGCCATCAGCGTGGCCAGCAGCCGCTCGCGGCCGGTCCCCGACGCCACCATCGACGTCATCGAACGAATCTTCCACATCGGCTGATCGGGATCGACTGCCCAGACGGCCTGCTGCACGGCGCGTGCGGACGCCATGGGATCGCCGGTCGTACGGGCGATCATGGTCGCGAAGATCTGGGGGCTCTGCGCGAAGCAGGCGTACAGCTGGGGGCCGACGCCGGCTCGATAGCCGGCGTGGATGGTGTCGCCGACCACTCCCACGACCACGCCTTCCCCGGCCACACCCGTCGCGCGAACGCGCCGGCCGACAGGCGACTGGCCGGGCCACATCCGTTCGGCGAGGTGCCGATTCACCATCACGGCGAGCGGGGCGCCTGGCGCGTCGCCCCGGCTGCAGGTCCGTCCGCCGATGACCGGGATCTCCATCGCCGCGAAGTAGCCGTCAGTGATGGACACGGCCATGACCACCGTGGCCGTACCCTTCTCCGGCTCCGGGTCCTCGGCGCGCCAGACGGCGACGCGATTGCCGTTCCCGCTGAACGGGAGCGCGCTCGCGAGCGCGACGCGCTCGATGCCCGGCAGGTTCGCGACGCTCTCGAGGATGCGCCGATGGACATCCCATTGCTGCGGCGCCTCGGCGTACTTGTTCCGCGGCAGCCGATATTCCAGCGTGAGGAGGCCGTCGGCCGTGAACCCCAGGTCGGTGCGCGCCATCTGCGCCAGGCTCCTGGCGAGCAGCCCGGCGGCGACCAGCAGGACCAGCGACAGGGCGAGCTCGGCGACGACCAGCGCCTGGCGCAGGCGCCCGCGGCGCGCGTCGGTGGCGCGGCTGCCTTCCTGGAGGCTCTCGCGGACCGGCACGCGCGATCCGCGCAGGGCGGGCACGACGCCGAAGAGGAGCCCCGTGACAATCGAGATGACGGCGGTGAAGGCGAGCACCGCCGGGTCGGGGCCGATCGTCGAGCTCCGCGGCAGGGGCGGGGCCAGCGCCAGCAGCCCCTCGGTCAGCGCGGCCCCCAGCAGCAGGCCGAGCGTCCCTCCGGCCACGGCGAGGACGAGGCTCTCGGTGAGCAGCTGCGCTGCCAGGCGACGGCGGCCCGCACCGAGCGCGGCGCGAACGGCCATCTCCCGCGCGCGCGTTGTCCCGCGCGCCAGCGTCAGGTTCGCGACATTGAAACACGCGATCAGCAGGACCAGCAACACCGCGCCCATCAGGACGTAGAGCGGCGTGCGGACGAGGCGGACGGCCACCGCGTGGAACGGCGTGATCTCGGCGGACCAGCCGGCGTTGGTGTCCGGGAAGGCCGCGGCCAGCTGCTCCGATACCTGGCGCATCTCGGCCGAGGCGGCGTCCAGCGAGACGCCGTCGGCGACACGCCCGAAGACGAACAGGGCGCGGCGCTCCCGCGTGGAGGCCGGCAGGCCCGGGCGCGTCGCGCGCCCGGTCAGCGTGGCGTATTCGGGAGACGCCGCAGCCGGCAGGTAGGCCTCGATATCGTCGAACGGGAACTCGAACGACCGCGGCAGGACCCCGATGACCTCGAACGGCAGGTTGTTGAGGGTGATCGTGCGTCCCAGGATGTCGGGATCGGCGCCGAAACGTTGTGTCCACACACCGTGGGGAAGCACCGCGACGCCGCCTGCGCCGGGCTGGTCATCGGCCTCCGTGAACCCGCGGCCGAGAAGCGGCGAGACCCCCAGCACCGCGAAGAAGTCAGCAGACACGAACGCCGCACGCAGGCGATCCGGTTCCCCGACGCCAGTGAGGTTCGCCGTCTGCGACCCGAAGGTGGCGAGATGCGTGAACGTGGTCAGCCGTGCCCGCCAGTCCTCGAACGTCTGCAGGGAGACCTGCGCCGTGGCGCCGCGCGGGTCCCGCTCGAACAACATCACGACCTGTTCAGGCCGGTCGTAGGGGAGGGGCCGGAGCAGCACGGCGTTCACCACGGTGAAGATGGCGGAGGTCACGCCGATGCCAAGCGCCATCGTCGCAATCACCGTGACCGTGAACGCCGGCTGCGACCGGAAGGATCGAAAGGCCAGGCGCAGGTCGTTGGCGAGGGTGGTCATGGTGGAATCTCCCGGGCGCGGAGGGAACGGACGCGGCTGGCTCCGCATGGCGATGCGCTCGGCGAGCCCGTGCCGCAGGGTGCCGATCAAGACGTGCACCCAGAACGCGATGCGCGGCGGCGCCGCGGCCGAGTGAAGGTCCTCGAAGAGCTCGAGCAGGTCGCGCTCGAAACGGGCGCGGAACGACGCCGGGTAGCAGCGAAGCAGGAGCCGGTACGCCGAAGCCGCGCGTGTCGGTCGCGTGCGCATCACCGCGTTCCCTGCGAGCGCGCCAGGCGGGCGCGGGCGTCGGCCAGCACGCCCTCGAGGCGGCGGGTCTCCTCCGAGGCCGCCGACCTTCCAAGCTTCGTGATCCGGTAGTACCGGCGACGCTCATCGTCTCTGCCCTCGACCGGACGGCGCTCCGACTCCTCGATGAGCCCGGCATCGAGCATGAACTTCAGGTGCCGGTAGAGGTTGCCGGGTTCGAGCTCGATACCGGCCGCGGTGCGCCTGGCGATGTCCTGCACGAGCGCGTAGCCGTGCATCTCGGCGTCGAGCAGCGACAGCAGCACCTGGAACACCACCGGGCGGAGCGGCAGGAGGCAGTCAACGGTGTGGCGAGAAGGCGCCATGTGTGATTGGGTCAACTATAATCAAAATGATTACATAGTCAAGCTCGCTTATCAGACCAGGTCGGATTCCTTCGCGCGTCAGGCGGGCGTCAGGCGGGGCCTGGCACGGTCGGGCCGAAAACAACGCAGTTTCGGATCGCAGCGCAGGAACTGCGCTCTTCTGGACCCGACTGTGCCAGGCCCTACCGGGTGGCGGCGAACTCGCGGGTGAACAGCGCCGGCACGCCGCCGGTGTGCAGGAACACGACGGTGTCGGTGGGTGGGATGTCGCCGGCGCGGACGTGGTGCACGAGCGCCGAGAACCCCTTCGACGTGTAGACCGGGTCCAGGAGGATCGCCTCGGTGCGCGCGACGAGGTCGATGGCCTCGAGCCCGGCGGGTGTGGGGATGCCGTAGCCCTCGCCGATGAAGCCCTGGTCGGTGAAGAGGTCCTCGCGATCCACGCGCACCTCGACGCCGAGCAGCGCCGCCGCGTCGTTGGCGGCCTTCTTCGCGCGCTCGATCTTCTCGGGCTCGCCCGCGCTCACGGCCACGCCCCACAGTTTGTAGGGCGCATGACTCAGCTTGGCGCCCAGCGTGAGCCCCGCCTGCGTGCCGCGGGAGCCGCTGCCGAAGTAGAGTCGCGTCGGCGCGACGCCCATCTCGCGCAACTGACCGACCAGTTCGCCAGTTCCCGACACGTAGCCCAGCGCTCCGACCGCGCTCGACCCGCCGACGGGGATAACATACGCCCGGCGCCCCGCGGCGGCCTCCTCGCGCACCACCTCGGCCACCACTTCCTCGTCTCGCCCGACGGCCAGCATCGGGTCCTCGGCCGGGACGAAGCGAACCTCCGCCCCGAACAGTCGATCGAGCAGCAGGTTGCCTTCGAGAGGCGGCGCCTCGTAGCGCGACGTGAGCACGAGCACGCACCTGAGGCCCGCGATGCAGGCCGCCGCGGCCGTCATCCTCGCGTGATTCGACTGCACCGCGCCGGTCGTGACCACCGTGTGCGCGCCCTTCGCGAGCGCATCGGCGATGAGGTACTCGAGCTTGCGCGCCTTGTTGCCGCCCAGCCCCAGCCCCGTCAGATCGTCACGCTTGATGAGGACGCGCGGGCACCGCCCCGGCCCGCCCAGCGCCTCGCGCAGCCGCACGGCATCGGTGATGGGCGTCGGCAGCGTCGCCAGCGGATAGCGGGGCAGATCACCCATCGCGCGTCGAGCCTACTGTGCGTACACGACCTTCCCGCCCACGATCGTGCGGGTTACCTTCGTGGCAGGAATCTCGTCGTCCGGCACCGTCAGGATGTCCTGCGAGAGCACGGCGATGTCGGCCAGCTTGCCCACGGCCAGCGAGCCCTTCAGCGCCTCCTCCTTTGCGGCGTACGCGGCGTTCCACGTGTACGACTTGAGCGCCTCCTCGCGCGACATCTTCTGGTCGCCGTAGAACACGGTGCCGTCGGCCGCCTTGCGGGTGACGCTGGCGTAGTAGCTGGCGATCGGATCCACGCGCTCCACCGGCGTGTCGGTGCCGTTGGCGATGATGGCGCCGGACTTCATCAGCTTCTGCCACACGTAGGCGCCTTCCTCCGCGCGCGCGGCGCCCAGGCGCGCCGTCACGTAGGGCGCATCAGAGGTGCAGTGGATGCCCTGCATGGCGGCGATGACGCCCAGCTGGCCGAAGCGCGGGATGTCGGCCGCATTGAGGTGCTGCGCGTGCTCGATGCGCCACCGCAGGTCCTTCTTGTCCGGATTGGCCTTGAAGGTCGCCTCGTAGACGTTCAGCACCTCGCGATTGGCGCGGTCGCCAATGGCGTGGATGCAGAGCTGCGTGCCGGTCTCGGCCGCGATCTTCGTCGTCTCCTCGATGTTCGCCATCGGCGTGGTGTTCAGCCCCGTGCTCCCCGGCGAGTCGGCGTACGGCTCCAGCAGCCACGCGCCTCGCGAGCCGAGCGCCCCGTCGGCGGTGACCTTGATGGCTGCCACCGTGAGGTGGTTGTCGGCCATCCCCACGACCTTCTCCTTCGCCAGCCGCTCACGCAGCCGCTCGTTGGTGTCGCGCACCATCACCCACAGGCGGATGCCCATCTTGCCTTCGCCCGCCACCTGCTTGAAGAGCGCCACGGTGTCGAGGTTCGAGCCCGCGTCCTGGAAACTGGTGACGCCCTTCGAGAACGCCTCCTCGGTGGCGAGCTCGATCTGCCGCCATGCGTCGGCCGCGCGCTCCTCGGGGGTCTTGCCCGCCTGCCACGAATCGAGCGCTTTGTCGATGAGGCCGGACGCGGTTTCGCGGAACACCCCGATGGGCCGTCCGGCCCGATCCTTGAGGATGTCCCCGCCCGGCGGGCTCGGCGTGCGGGCCGTGACCCCCGCCAGCTCCATGGCCTTCGCGTTCGCGAACGTCGCGTGGCCGCTGGCGTGCTCGAGGATGACCGGGTTGTCCGGCGAGACCTTGCTGAGGGCTTCGTGGACAGGGAAGCCCTCCACGTTGGGCGAGGGCACCGATGTCCACTTCTCCTGGTGCCACCCGCGCCCCTGGATCCACTGGCCCGGCTTCGCCGTCTTCACCGCCTCGGCCACCATCTGGACGATCTCGTCGAAGCTCTTGACGTCCATCAGGTCGAGCACCATGCGCGACTGCCCGAGACCCATGAAGTGCCCGTGAGACTCGATGAAGCCCGGCACGGCGGTCTGCCCCGCGAGGTCGATGACGTTCGTCTCCGGTCCCACGTAAGGCTGGATCTCCTCGTCGGTGCCGAGGGCGACAATGCGGTCGCCGCGCACCGCCAGCGCCTGCACCCTGGGCTGGCCGGCCTCGACGGTGACGATGTTGCCGTTGCGGAGCACGAGGCTGGCAGGCTCCACCCGTGGCTGGCTGCTGCAGCCGGCCAGAAGCGCCATCGCGGCGCACACGCATATCGGATTCAAACGCATCGTCATCTCACTTATCATTCTTGATTTCCGGCTAATGCCTTCTGTCTTGCCTTCTGCCTTCTCACTGCGGCAGCCTGTTCGGCGCCAGGCGGGCCAGCTCGGGTCGCGTGATGCGGATCTGCCCGTCCCGGATGTAGGGCTCGAGCGCGACGGGCCGATCCTCGACCCGAACCTCCACCGAGTCGGCGGTCCCCACGGCCAGGTACACCGGCAGCGGACCCACTTCCAGTTCCTCGCCAGCCTCGAGCCGTCGCTCGACGACGCGGTTGTCCGGGTAGCGGACGAAGATCCAGGTGGACTTGCCGACCGTGACGCGCACCGTGGACCCGTCGCGCGGTCCGCCGAGCACCGCCGCCGCGGGCTGCGCGCGCACGGCCTGCGGCGCGCTGGCCGCCACGACGACAGGCTGCGCGGGAATGGGCTCCGCCTGCTCGATGGCGGCGAGGGTGTCGGCGCCCGCTCCGCCGCGCGTGAGCGGGACGTAGCTGTAGACGCCGGTGCCGAGGACAACGATGGCGACGCCGGCGGCCGCCGACTGCCATCGACGCGACCACTCGTCGCCGATCGAGGCGGCGCGTCGGGGCGGGAGCTCCGCCAGCGTCATGCGGAGGCCGAACGCATCATCGGGTTCTTCGTCGAGCAGCTCCTCGGGCACGTCCAGGTAGGCCATGTACCTGCGCAAGGCCTTCAGGAAATACGCGTGGGTATAGAACGCCGAGGCCTCCGCCTGCTCGAGGCCGATCACCTGGCCCCGCGAAAGCATCAACTTCGACGTCACTTCCTCGACGGAGACTTGCCGGGCCGTGCGCGCGGCCACCAGCTGCGCGCCAATGGCTTCGCAGCAGTGTGGAAGGGCCGCCGGCCGAGACGAGTCCCCGTCGCTGGGGGGGCGACGACTCATCATCGCCGACATTCTACGGCGAACCGAGCGCGCGTGCGCGAGGGAATCGGAGGGTCATGCACAAGATGTGTCGCGCCGCTCTGGTAGGCTGGATCCGTGGATGGGGTGGCATCGCGGCTCCGACAGGTGCTCGAGGCGCCGCTGCCCGGCCTCGACGCACAGTTGCGTCTGGCGCCCAGCCCGCGGAGAGGCTGGGATCCATACGACGTGCCCGAGGGCCTGCGCGCAGCCGCTGCCCTGGTGCTGGTCTACCCCAGCCAGAGCGGGATCCTCCACCTCCCGCTGACCGTGCGCGGGGGCGGCCTGCGAACGCACACCGGCCAGGTCTCGCTCCCGGGTGGCGCGGTGGACCCCGGTGAGACCTTCGAGATGGCGGCTCTGCGCGAAGCCGTGGAGGAGGTGGGCATCGACCAGGCCGACGTGGAGGTGCTGGGCCCGCTCACCCCCCTGCACATCCCCGTGAGCGGCTTCCTGCTCCATCCCGTCGTGGGCATCACGCCCCGGCGTCCCGCGTTCCGGCCGGCCGAGCACGAGGTGGCGCGGCTGCTCGAGGTGCCGCTCAGCCGCCTGGCCCACCCGGCAACCGTCGCGCGCGAAACACGCCTGCTGCGACGGGGCGGGACTCCCGAGCCGGTGGACGTGCCCTATTTCGACGTCGAAGGGGAAAAGGTGTGGGGCGCGACGGCCATGATCCTGGCCGAGTTCCTGGAGGTGGCCCGCCTGGCGGGGCTGCCCAGGGCTTCCATATGGTAGACTTGGTCATGTCATTTGGCATATCTCGGGTGCGTGCGCGATGACCACCATGGTGGACGTCGTCGATGTGCTGGGAGGGAAGGGCACGCTGGGCCTGCGCGGCGAGATCGACCCCCTGACGCTGCACGAGCGCATCCGCGACGGGTTCCCGTACCGTGCGCTCGAGCGACTGGCCACCCGCTTTGCACTGCCGAAGGGCCCGCTGAGTCTGGTGCTGGCGCTCCCGCCCAGCACGGACGTGCGCCGGAAGCGGGCCGGCAGGCTCTCGGGTGAGGAATCCGATCGCCTCTACCGCGTGGCGCGCATCGTCGCCCACGCGCGCCGGACGTTCGGCAGCGACGAAGGCGCCTCGATCTGGTTGCGCGAGCCGAATCACGGCCTGGGCGGCGCCACGCCGCTCTCGCTGCTCCAGACCGGCCTGGGCGCGCACCAGGTGGAAACCCTGCTCGGGCGCCTGGATCACGGCATCGCTGCCTGATGCGCCTCTGGCGAATCTGCCGCCGTGAGCACCGCGCCCTCGACGGAGAGGGCGCGCGGCTGTGGGGCGGCCGCTGGACGCCGCCCGGGCATCCGGTGATCTACACCGCCATGAGCCCGTCGCTGGCGACGGTGGAGCGCCTGGTCCACACGCTGCCGGGCTACCCCGGCGTGGATCTCGTCCTGGTGGAGATCGCCGCTCCCGATGACCTGGCTCGTACCGAGGTGCTGGCGGAGACGCTTCCGGACCGGTGGCGTGAGAGCCCTGCTCCCGAGGCGCTGCAGCCGATCGGCATGGCATGGCTGATCGGCGGCGAGACGGCGCTGCTCTCGGTGCCATCAGCCGTCGTGCCGCTCGAGCGGAACATCGTCATCAACCCGGCACACCGCGATGCCGGGCGACTGGAGATCGCGTCGACCGAACCTTTCACCTTCGACGCGCGGCTCGTCCGCAGCGTCCGGAGGGAGTGAGCGCGCCGGCATCACCCATGCCCCGTGAGGGGCGCTCACGGCGCGAAGCGCCACCCACCGGAGGCCCACGCCGCGTGAGCGGAGCCTTCGGAGCGACGCGCCGCCTACCGCAGGCCTACCGGCCGGAGGCCGGCCCCTTCCCGGCGGGGCCAAACCCCTCCCAGAACGGTTTCGGCATCGGCTTCGCCTCTGGCCACACCATGTTCAGCGTGTCTCCCTCGTAGAGCTCGCCGTTCTTCATCACGTAGCGAATCGAGTTCGTGTGGCGGATGTTCTCGAGCGGGTTGCGGTCGAGGACGATGAGGTCCGCCATCTTGCCGGCCTCCAGCGAGCCGACGTCCTGCTGCATTCCGATGGCCTCGGCCCCATAGAGCGTGACCACGCGCAGGGTCTCGTGCGGTGTCAGCCCGCCGGAGCCCAGGTTCCAGGTCTCCCAGTGCGCGCCCAGGCCCTGCAGCTGCCCGTGGCTGCCGAGCGCCGCGCGCCCGCCGGCGTGGACGATGTCGGCCACCTGCCGGCCGATCCTCGTGTGGCCGTACTCCTCCGGCAGGAACCATTGCGGGCGCCGGCGGATCATGGTGTCCAGCAGCTCTTCGGGGATCCATCGCTTCAGCTTCGCGTCGCCGCCGGTGTTCTCCGACTCGAAGTAGAAGTTCTCGGACCACGGCGCGCCGTAGGCGACGAGGATCGTCGGCGTGTAGAAGGTCCTGGTCCGCGCGACGAACTCCACCACGTCCCTGTAGAGCGGCATGATGGGCAGGCTGTGTTCCTGGCCCGAGTAGCCGTCGGCCATCTGCGTGAGGTTCAGCTTGAGGTCGAGCGAGCCCTCGATGGTGGCCGTGATGCCGTACTCCTTCGCGGCCTCGATGAGCCACTGCCGGACGAGCCGGTCCCCCGCGACGTACTGCTTGATGGTGTTCGTGCGGTAGGCATCGCGGTAGCGCTTCATGAACTGGAACGCACGATCGCGATCCTCGATGCCCGAGCTGCCGAAGATGCCGGGGCCGGTGGCGTAGATGCGCGGGCCCGGGATCATGCCGGCATCCACCATGTCGGCATAGGCGAAGACGTCCGGCGTGGACGTCTGCGGATCCCGTGTCGTCGTGACGCCGTAGGCAAGGTTGGCCATGTACTGCCAGATCTCGGTCTGGTGGACGCCGCGCGGCGCCCACATGTGCGCGTGCGCGTCCACCAGGCCCGGCATGAGGGTCTTGCCACTCACGTCGATGGTTCGCGTGCCGAGGGGCGGCCTGAGCGACCCTCGCCGGCCCACGCCCGCGATGCGGTTGTCCGTCACGAGCACGTCCCCGCGCGGGATGACTTCGTCGCCCTTCATCGTGATGATCCGGGCGCCGGTGAGCAGCACCGAGCCCTTCGGCCGCGTGCGCGGGCGCTCGACGACGAACTCCATCCGGCGCGGCTCGCCCGTGCCGTCCGCCGCCTGGCTGTAGAAGAGCGCACCCATGGCCCAGGTGACGGTGGCGCCGTCGGCCGACCACGCCACGTAGTCGCCGCCCTCCGTCGACAGGCGCGTGAGAGGCACGGACGTGCTGTCGCCGCGGCCCTGGATCCGCACCTCCACGGTCTCGCGCCCCGCGCGCGGCACCGGCACCACGTAGTGCCGGCCCTGCAGGCTGGCGAACGCCCGTCTGCCATCCGGCGACAGGCGAATCTCCTCGGCGGCGGGCGGGTTGCTGCCGGCACCCGACCCGGTCACGCGCAGGTGCGTGCGCCGGTCGTATCCGCTGATATCGATGGACTGCAGCCCACGAGAGGAGCTCAGGTAGATGCGCGACGAGTCCTTCTCCGCGAAGTGCGGCCGCCGCCCGTTCTGCGCCGCGGCGACGAAGGTCGACGCGCCGCCGGCGGCGGGCATCCACCTGATCTCCAGCGTGTTCGGTGGATTGATGCCCCCAATCTCACCTGGAGCGTGCAGGTCGCGCTCCGCATCGTCGGCGGGCGGCGTGTCCAGCAGGATCGAGTAGAGCTGGTCGCTCACGGCACCTGAGAGGTACACGACCTTCGATCCGTCGGGCGTGTAGGCCGGGTCGAGGTAGTAGCCCTCGAATCGCGTCAGGGTTTCCGGCGTGCCGCCTGTGGCCGCCACCCGCTTGATGTGCCCGCCCCTCGTCGTCCACGTGGCGTAGACGATGGAGCGGCCATCGGGCGACCAGGAGGGCATGAACTCGCCCTCGTGTGCCGCCGGAGCTGAAGTCCCGGCGCTCCGTTCATCGGCCCCGGCGGTCAACAGGCGCGGCATGCCGCCCGGCACGTCCGCGATATACAAGCGATTCATTGCGCTGAACACGACCTGCCTGCCGTCGGGCGAAAGCGATGGCCATCGGATCAGTCGCGCGCGTACCGTCGGACCATCCTCCATCCGGACCGGCGTGTAGACGCGCGGCGCAATCTC
The DNA here is from genome assembly GCA_050249615.1 of Vicinamibacterales bacterium. GTDB lineage: Bacteria > Acidobacteriota > Vicinamibacteria > Vicinamibacterales > UBA2999 > VFZN01. Next base: position 7,135 of record JBFWQE010000100.1, on the reverse strand, counting down.
CGCCTTGACCGGCACGGTCATCGGGATGACGCGCGCAGCGCCGGTGGCGAAGTCCACGCGGTGGATCTTCCCGCCCATGGGGACGACGAGCGACTGGCCGTCTGGCATGAACGCGTAGCCCGGCAGCGTGTCGCGCGAGGCGCGGGATTCCTGGTCGTCGCGCGTCACCGGCAGCACGAGCCACCGCTCGGCGCCAGTTTCGAGATTGCGCACGCGCAGGCCGGTGTCCGTCTTGTAGCGCGTGCCGTAGACCAGCCACCTGCCGTCGGGTGAGATGACCGGGCGCATCGCGCTGCCCTGCGCGTTGGTCACCTGGGCGGCCTCGCCGGTCTCGCGGTCGTGCCTGTAGATCTGCCACAGCGGGAACCGCGCGTTGTAGGTGAAGGTGCCCGTGCGCTGCGCGTAGTAGATGAAGCGGCCGTCGGGCGTTACCACCGCGCCCATGCGGTTGGCCGGCGGCGGGGGCGGCGGCCCCTGCGCGTCCGGTCCCGGCTGCGGCGGGGGCGCCGCGCCCACGCGCACACCGCTTCCGCCGTCGCGGTGATACAGGAAGAGCCAGAAAGTTCCCGGGTCCGGGGGCCGCGACTTCGACACCACGATGTACTGACCATCGGGCGTCCACGAGGGCGACACCATGATCTGCGGGCGATCGCGCGTGAGGCCGTCCTTGCTCACCGCGCGCGGATTGCCGCCGTCCGCGTCCGCGATCCACAGGTTCTCCACGCCGGACCGATCGCTCAGGAACGCGAGCGTCCTGCCGTCCGGTGAGAAGCGCGGCTGGCTCTCGAACGACAGTCCGCCGATGATCCGCGTGGCGGTTCCGCCCTCCACGGGCAGCGTGTAGATGTCGCCCAGGACGTCGAAGACCAGGGTGCGGCCGTCGGGCGAGACGTCCACCGACGGCCACGTCACCTCGTCCGTGGTGAACTCCAGCGTTTCCGCGGTCTGGAGCACCAGGCCCTCGGGCGGGCGGGCCGTCTCGCCCGGCTGCGCCTCCTGGCCCTGGTAGGCGTGCGGTGTGATGCCAAGCGACAGCGCGGCGGCAGCGAGCAGGAGCGGGCGGAACGGTCGCATCGGGTCCTCCGTGACCCGGAGATTCTATCCGCCGACCGACGCTGCGGTTCAGGCGCCCCCCGGGGGCTACGGCTTCCTGCCGACGACCATGAACCAGCGGCCGGACGGCCCATCCTCGCTGGAGACGATCTCGAACCCCGCCTCGCGCAGCTCCCGCTGGACGCTGGCGGCCGAGACGCCGTGGCTGCCGCCCTTGTCACGGTCGGCCGACGAAGGGGCTTCGCGGCCACGCCGGGGCGGAAAGTCGATGATGAGCAGGCGCCCCCCGGGTTTCAGCGCCCGCCACAGGCTCTGGTTCATCCGTCCCGGATCGGCGAAGTGATGGTAAACGTTCCGCATGAAGATGCCGTCACAGCAGTCGTCGGGCAGGTTCGCGTCAGCTGGCGCTCCTTCCACCACCGTGACGTTGGTGAGGCTCGCGTGGCTGACGGCGGCCCGGATGGCCACCCGGCGGCTCTCGCTGATCTCGTTGCTGTAGACCCGCCCCCCGGCGCCCACGGTCCTCGCGAGCGCCACCGTGAGCTCGCCCGATCCGGCGCCGATCTCCGCCAGGGTCATGCCCGGCTTCACCAGCAGGTGCTCGACGACCCGGCGCGCGTCGGCGGCGTTGTCCTGTGCCGCCAGGGGTGAACAGCCCCCGAGCAGGGCCAGGAAGACAGCCAGTCGCGTCGCCCGGCCGGCGCGCGAAGTGAACGGGCGATGGACTCGAGACCGGACTGGGGACATGGTGCGCCTCGCTGATCCTTCAGACGCCGGGTGGCGGCGGTTGGACGCGAGCTCGGTGCACGCGGATCCGTTTCTGTGGGACAATTCGCGCCAACATCCGGAGGCCTTCGATGTCGCGTGTGTCGGTCCTGCTCCTGGCTTCTCTGCTCCTTTCCGCTCCCACGACCGCACAGGCGGCCCGCGCCGCCAGCGTCAAGGTGACGGTGCTCTCCACCATGCTCGTCGGCAACGCCAACGCCGGCATGGGTGAGTGGGGCTTCGCCGCGGTCCTCGAGGTAGACGGCCAGCGGCTGCTCATCGATACGGGCGCGCGCGCCCAGACGGTGCTCGCAAACGCCGCGGAGCTGAAGGTGGACCTGTCGTCCATCACCGACCTCGTCATCACGCACAACCACTCGGATCACACGGGCGGGCTGCTCGTCCTCCGGCGCGAACTGGCGAAGAAGAACCCGAGAGCGCTCTCACGCGTGCACGTGCCGGAGGGCATCTTCTACCCGCGTCCCGGTCCCAACGGGCGCGAGGGCAACGGGCTGCTGCCGCTCAAGGCGCAGTACGAGGCCACGGGCGGCGTGTTCGTCGAGCACGCGGGGCCGGCCACGCTCGTGCCCGGCGTGACGATGCTGGGACCGGTGCCGCGCGTGCACCCGGAGCGCAACTGGAGCGTGAGCGGGCGCGTGCAGACGCCCGACGGTCTCGTCGAGGACAACGTGCCCGAGGACACCTCGCTGGTCATCGACACCGCCGACGGCCTGGTCCTCATCAGCGGGTGCGGGCACGCGGGCATCATCAACAGCATGGAGCACGCGCGCAAGGCCGTGCGGGCCGCGCCTGTCGTGACGGCGATCGGCGGGTTCCACCTGTTCGCGGCCAGCGACGAGACGCTGGCCTGGACGGCCGGCAAGCTGAAGGAGTTCGGCGTGCGGCACCTGCTTGGCGCGCATTGCACCGGCATCGAGGCCCTCTACCGCCTGCGACAGCTGGCCGGACTCACTCGGCAAACGGCGGTCGTGGGCGCCGTCGGGGCCAGCTACACGCACGGCAAGGGCATCGACCCGACCGCGCTCGCGCGCTGATGTGCCGGCGCGTGGTGCGGGGTCGCTTCCGTTACACGCGCTCTTCCCAGGGGGTTTCTGCATGCGCCGGTTGTCCCTGATCGCCGCACTCGTCTTCACGACCGCCACGCTGCCCGCCGCCCAGCACGCGGTGGACCTGCGAGTGGATCAGGCGCGGCTGTCGCGCCTGGATGCGGTGCTGCAGCAGTACGTGGACGAGAACCGCATCGCCGGCGCGGTGGCGCTCGTGCTCGAGGACGGCAAGCCCGTCTACGAGCGGGCGGTAGGCTGGCGCGACAAGGACGGCGGCGCCCGCATGACGCCGGACAGCATCTTCAGGATCGCGTCGCAGACGAAGGCCATCACGAGCGTGGCGGTGCTGATGCTCGTCGAGGAAGGGAAGATCGGCCTGGCCGATCCGGTGAGCCGCTACATCCCTGCGTACGCGAAAACGACCGTCGCCGAGAGGAAGGGCGGCGTCGTCCAGGTCGTTCCGGCGAAGCGCGCCATCACGATCACCGACCTGCTGACGCACACTGCGGGCATCTCGTACGGCACGGGTACGGATGTGGCGAAGCGCTACGAGGCCAAAGGCCTCGGGCCCGCCGCCGGCTTCGGCTGGTACACGGCGGACAAGGACGAGCCCGTGTGCGGGACCATGGAGCGGCTGGCGAGCCTGCCCTTCGTGGCACACCCCGGCGAGCAGTGGGTCTATGGCTACAACACCGACATCCTCGGCTGCGTCGTCGAGAGAGCCTCGGGCGTGTCGCTGGACGAGTTCTTCCGCGCCCGCATCCTCGGCCCGCTCGGGATGACCGACACGCACTTCTTCCTGCCCCAGGAGAAGAAGGATCGCCTCGTGACGGTGTATGCCAGCAGCCCTGCCGGGACGGTCGAGCGAGCTCCAGACGGCGCGCGGGGGCAGGGGCACTACCTGGAGGGCCCCCGGAAGAACTACGCGGGCGGCGCGGGTCTCGTGGCCACGGCGCGCGACTACGCGCGTTTCCTGGAGATGGTCAGGAATGGCGGCGCGCTCGGGGACGTGCGGCTGCTCTCGCCACGGACCGTGGCGCTGATGACGCACAATCAGTCCGGCCTGCTGCACAACGGCCCGCGGCTTGGCTGGAGCCTGGCGTTCGAGACGACGGAACAGGTGGGTGGAAACGGCCTGGACCCGGTGGGGGCGTTCGGCTGGGGCGGCGCGTACGGCTCGGTGTATCGCGTGGACCCGTCGAGCGGCATCGTCATGGTGCTGATGCTGAACCAGATCCCGAACGCCACCGACATCCGCTCGAAGTTCCAGACCCTGGTGCACCAGGCGATGGTTCCGTAGGGACTTGGGACTTGGGACTTGGGACTTGAGGTCTGGGCGGCTGAGGCCGAACGCTGACAGCCGAGCCGCCAGAACCGGAGAACCGGAGAACCCGAGAACCTGAGAACTCCAGAATCCCAGAACCCGAGAACCCGAGAACCCGAGAACCCGAGAACCCGAGAACCATGAATCGTCAGCTGATCAGCTCCGGCTCCACGTTCGAGAAAGAGATCGGATACTCCCGCGCTGTGGTGGTGGGCGATTGGGTCTTCGTGTCAGGCACGACTGGCTTCGACTACGCCACGATGACCATCGCAGACGACCTGGCGGCGCAGACCGAGCAGACGCTCAGGAACATCGAGGCGGCGCTTGCCGAGGCGGGAGCATCGATGGCCGATGTCGTGCGGGTGCACTACATCCTGCCGAAGGCGGACGACTTCCCGCAGTGCTGGCCCGTGCTGCGGACGGTCTTCGGCGAGGTGCGCCCGGCCGCGACGATGATCGAGGCCGGGCTGTCGGATCCGCGGATGAAGATCGAGATCGAGGTGACGGCGATCAGGAGGTCGTGAGTCTTGGGTCTTGAGCCTTGGGACCCAAGACCCAAGACCCAAGTCCCAAGTCCCAAGTCCCAAGTCCCACGTCCCAAGTCCCACGTCCCACGCCCCTATTTCGCCGCGAAGCAGTAGAAGTAGCCGTTGCCGCCCGTCGCGATCAGGTTCTGCTGGCTGCAGCCCTTCGAGGCGTGCGCGTTGTTCCAGGAGGTCGGGTTGGCGCCGCCGCCCTGGCGGTCGTGGTGGCCCACCTGGGCGGAGCCGGTGCTGTTGCTCGTCCAGTTGTTGCAGGTGTGGTCCTCACCGGCGGGAAACGCCGTGCCGTCCAGGTTCGAGCCGGTCAGGATATCGTGCTGGTTCGGCGTGTCGCCGCGCCCGTTCACGATGGTGCCCTTCTCGGTGAGCTGCGTCTCCTTCGTCAGGTTGTTCTTGTCGGAGTGCAGCTCGGCCACGTTGGCTGCAATCTGTACGCCCTTCGAATTGAACCAGGGGCCGGGGCCGATGCGGTCCTTGGCGTTCACCGCGTTGGCGCCCTGGGTGCTGAGATAGGCGCGCCACTGCTTGTTACCCGCGCCCACTGCCTTCGCCAGGTTCTGGCAGATCGCATCGGCGCCAGCGAGGCCGCCGAGGTTGGCGCCGTCGCCCGAGCCCGCGCTCGTGATGAAGAAGCTCATTTGCGGATGCGCCTGCGCCGCGCCCTGCGCGCCGAGCACGTGTGCGCCCACCCCCACCGCCAGAGCGGCTGCCACCGCCCAAGTCATATGCTTCACAGTACGTCCTCCTGTTGAGCCGGTCGCCAGTGGATCCGGCAGCTGCCCATCGTAGCCGCATCTTGCCCAAGCCCCAAGCCCCAAGCCCCAAGCCCCAAGCCCCAAGCCCCAAGCCCCAAAACCCGTATGATCCCCAAATGACCCCCGACGAATTCCGCCGCTTCGGCCACGCCGTGGTGGACTGGGTTGCCGACTACCGGGAGCGGATCGAGCAGCACCCCGTCATGGCCCAGGTCGAGCCCGGCGCCGTGAAGGCGCAGCTGCCGGCCCATCCGCCCGAGCATCCCGAGCCGTTCACCGACATCCTCGGCGACCTGGACCGCATCATCGTGCCCGGGCTCTCGCACTGGCAGCACCCACGCTTCTTCGGGTACTTCCCCTGCAACGGCTCGCTTGCCAGCGTGCTGGGGGACTACGTCAGCACCGGCCTCGGCGTGCTCGGCCTCGCCTGGCAGTCGAGCCCCGCCCTGAGCGAGGTGGAAGAGGTCGCCACCGGCTGGCTGCGCCGCATGCTCGGCCTGTCGGACGCCTGGGATGGCGTCATCCAGGACACGGCGTCCACCTGCACGCTCCTCGCGCTCATCTGCGCGCGCGAGCGGTCCACCGGTCACGGCGCCAATCATGGCGGGCTGCAGGCGGAAATGGCGCCGCTGGTCGTCTACGCCTCGGCGCACAGCCACAGCTCGGTGGACAAGGCTGCCCTGCTCGCCGGATTCGGCCGAGACAACATCCGGCACGTGCCGCACGACGCGAACTACGCGATGCGGCCCGACGCGCTGGAGCAGGCCATCCGCGACGATCGCGAGCGCGGCCACGTGCCCTGCGCGGTCGTGGCGACGACCGGCACCACCACCACCACGGCGCTGGACCCCGTGGCCCGCATCGCCGAAGTCGCGCGCCGCCACGACCTCTGGCTGCACGTGGATGCCGCCATGGCCGGCTCCGCCATGGTGCTCCCCGAATGCCGCTGGATGTGGGACGGCATCGAGGACGCGGACTCGATCGTGCTCAACCCGCACAAGTGGCTGGGCGCCGCGTTCGACTGCTCGGTGTACTACGTGAAGGACGCCGAGCACCTCGTGCGGGTGATGTCCACCAACCCCAGCTACCTGCAGTCCGCGGCCGACGGCCGCGTGAAGAACTACCGGGACTGGGGCATCCCTCTCGGGCGACGGTTCCGGGCGCTGAAGTTGTGGTTCCTCATTCGCGAGCAGGGGGTCTCGGGCCTGCAGGCGCGGCTCCGGCGGGACATGGAGAATGCGCGCTGGCTCGCGGACCAGGTACAGGCGCGCCCCAACTGGCGCGTGCTGACGCCCGTGCCGCTGCAGACCGTGTGCGTGCGCCACGAGCCGCCTGGCCTCGAGGGCGCGGCGCTCGACCGGCACACGCAGGACTGGTGCGATCGGATCAATCGGTCGGGCGCCGCGTACCTCACGCCGGCCACGCTCGACGGGCAATGGATGGTTCGCGTGTCGGTGGGCGCGGAGCGGACCGAGCGCGGGGATGTGGAGGCCCTCTGGGCCACGATGCAGCGGGAGGCGGAGCGATGAGTGCGTCGTTTGCGGTGATGAGCCCGGCGACGGGGCGGTCAGTGGCCGATGCCCCGGACAACGGTCCGGCCGAAGCGCGGGCGGCGATTGCGAAGGCCGT
>JBFWQE010000099.1:0-20322 GCA_050249615.1 Vicinamibacterales bacterium | reverse complement strand
GGGCAGCGACCGTCTGACCGTGACGGGATCGGCGATTGGGACCATCCACTACATGTCGCCGGAGCAGGCCCGCGGGCTGAACATCGACGGGCGGAGCGATTTGTTCACGCTCGGCACGGTGCTGTACGAGATGGCGACGGGCCGCGCGCCGTTCCAGGGGGCGACGCCCGCGGTGGTGTTCGAGGGAATCCTCGGCGGCGTGCCCGACGCGCCCTCCTCTCTGGTCGCCGGCATCCCCGACGATTTCGATCGCATCGTCTTCCGGGCGCTCGAGAAGGACCGCGACATGCGGTATCAGAGCGCCGCCGACATGCGCGCGGATCTCAGGCGCCTCCGCAAGGCGATCGAGAGCGGGGCCACGTCGGTGACGGCGACCCCATCGCGGCCGGCCACGGCGTCGGTGGCGGCCGGGCGTCCCGAGCCGTCCGCCTCGTCGCGGAGGCCGCGCCTGCGGTGGCTCGTCGCGGCGCCGGTCGTGACGATCCTGATCGTGGGCGGGATCCTCATGTGGCGATCGGCCCGGACCCCCGCGCTCAGCAGCCGCGACACCGTCGTGCTGGCCGAGTTCGCCAACCGGACCGGCGACGCGATGTTCGACGACACGCTCAACGAGGCGCTGGGCGTGCAGCTGCGGCAGTCGCCGTTCCTCAACGTGCTGAACGAGCAGCAGCAGCAGGCGACGCTGCGGCAGATGGGGCGCGATCCGATGTCGCCCATCACCGCGGAGGTCGGCCGCGAGGTGTGTCAGCGCAACGCCGCGAAGGCGCTGCTCGGCGGGAGCATCGCCAGCATCGGCACGTCGTACTTGGTGACGCTGAGCGCCACCGACTGCGTCACCGGCGACATCCTCGCCGAGGAGCAGGTGCAGGCTGCCGGCAAGAACGAGGTGTTGCAGGCCCTGGGGCGGGCCACTTCCAGCTTCCGCGAGCGGCTGGGCGAATCGCTGGCGTCCATTCAGCGCTACGACGCCCGCATCGAGATGGCGACGACGCCGTCACTCGACGCGCTCAAGCAGTACAGCCAGGGCGTGCTGGTCCGGCGGACGCAGGGTGACGCCGACTCGGTGCCGTTCTTCGAGGACGCCATTCGCAAGGACGAGAACTTCGCGCTCGCCTACGCGAGGCTGGGCACGGTGCTCGGGAACCTCGGCCGCCGGACGGAAGGCGAGGAGATGACACGCAAGGCCTACGCGCTGCGCGAGCGCGTCAGCGAGCGCGAGCGGCTGTACATCGAGGCCCGGTACCACAGCGTGGTCACCGAGGACGTCGGCAAGGCGATCGAGACGTACCGCCTGCTGGTCGCGACCTATCCCGACGACTACGCCGGGCACACCAACCTCGGCGCCCTGCTCAGGGCACGCGGCGAGCGGGAGGAAGCGATGTCGGCGCTTCGAGAAGCCGTGCGGCTGGCGCCCGAGCAGCCGACCGCGTGGTTGAACCTGGCGTTCACGCACCTGGAGCTCAGCCAGTTCGACGAGGCCCGCACGGGGTTCGACCAGGTCCTGAAGCTGCAGGACTCCGTCGGCGCCCGGCAGGGCTTGTACACGCTGGCGGTCGTCACGGGCGATCGCGCCCTGGCCGACGCGCAACTCACGGCCGTGCGCGGGCGGCGCGACGAGGCCGAGATGCTGCCCGCCCGCATAGGCGCCGCCGCGTATCTGGGCCGGTTTCGCGAGGGCAGCGAGCTCGGCGATCTCTGGGTGCGTCACATGGAGCAGTCGGGCCGGGGCGCGTATGTCGCCGAGGGTGTCCTGGGGTTCGCCATCAGCGAGGCGCTGGCGGGGTTTGGCGACCGGGCGCGGAACCGCGTCGCGGCGCTGCGAAAAGCCGGGCGCCTGACGCCGGGCGCCGCCGACGAGCGCCTGGTCGTGGCCGCCATCCTCGAGGACCCGGTCGAAGCCCGGGAGGCGTTTGCCGTGGCCGTGGCCGAAGCGAAAGAGTCACCGGATCGGTTCGCCACCGAGGAGCCCACGCTGCGAGCGCTGCTGGCTCTCGGGACGGGACAGCCAGAGGAGGCCGTCAAGGCGCTGGAACCCATCACGTTCTCGCCCCGGCTCTCGCAGGCGGCAGCGGTGTGGGCCATCGCCAACCGGCGATTGGGTCGCCACGACGCGGCGGTCAGGGGGTTCGAATGGATTGTCGGACCGCCAGCTCGTACCGGATTCGATGCCTCGCTCGGGTTCTCGCTGCACGCCCTGGCCGAGAGCCAGCAGGCGTTGGGGCGGGACGCAGAGGCGCACCGCACGAGGGCGCGGCTGGCCGAGCTGTGGAAGGACGCGGATGCGGACGTGCCGCTGATGAGCCGCAGATGAGCCAGAGATGGGGGCCTTGTCCCCGCGCTCACCGCCGGTCCGGGCGCATCACTCCGCTTTCAGCGCTTCGAACGGGTCGACGTGCGCCGCACGTCGCGCCGGCAGGTAGGTGGCGACGACGGCCACCGCTGTCAGGCCCGCCGCCACGACGGCGTACGTGGGGGCATCCGTCGGGGCGACGTCCACCAGGAGCCCCGTCATGAGCTCGGTCAGCCAGAACGCGGCGACCAGGCCCGCCGTGACTCCCAGGACCGCCAGGGCGAGGCCTTGTCGGAGGATCATCCCAATCACCGTGCCCGGGTCCGCTCCGAGCGCGATGCGGAGGCCGATCTCGCGAGTGCGCTGGCTGACGCTGTGCGCGATCGCGCCGTAGAGGCCGACCGTGGCGAGCATGAGCGCCAGGACCGCCGCCAGGCTCAGCATCACCAGCGTGAAGGCCGTGCGGGCCATCGAGCGGCGCACGATGTCCTGCAGTGTCTCGGCGGTCGTCAACGCCTGCGTCGGTTGGAACGACCAGACGACCTGCTTCACCGCATCGAGGAACTCGGGCGTGCCCACGCGGTCGGACCGTATCGCGTAGCGCATGCTGCGCGCGATGAAGGGTTCCCGACCCATCATGTCGGGCCAGTAGTCCTCGATGAGCATGGGCCAGTAGACGACCGGCACAGGTCCCTGCGTCACGCCATCGTCGCGCACCGCACCGACCACACCGACGATCTCGCGCCAGTTGCCCGGGGCCGTGCCGGTGCCGATCCGCTTCCCCACGGCCTCCGCCGGCGTGTCCCAGTACTCGCGGGCGAAGTCTTCGGTGACCATCAGAACCCGGCGGCGGGCGTGGATGTCGTCCCAGCTCAGCGCACGGCCAGCCACGATCGGGTTGCCGATGGTCTCGAAGTATCCACCGCCGATCCATTTGAACCGACGAATGGGCGGCATCCGCCCGTCGCGCGTCGGGAAGTCCTCGACGTGGATGGGATCGAAACCGCCTCGTCCATCCATGGGAGCCGATGTGGACAGCCCGACCGACGCGACGCCCGGGAGCTCCTCGAGCCGGCGTGCGATGCGCTCGTGCCGTCGCGCGACCTCGCCCGGATCCTCTGCATCCCGGGCCGGGACGGTCACCGTGACCAGCAGAACGTGAGACGGATCGCGGAAGCCGAGCTGTGCCGAGCGGATGCCCTGCACGCTGCGGATCATGAGGCCGGCCGCGACCAGCAGCACCAGCGACAGGGCAATCTGACCGACGACGAGCGCGTGCCTGGTGCGCTGGCGGGATGGGGCACCGTCCCCGCCGCGCGACCCTTCCTTGAGCGCCGCGACGATGTCGAGGCGGCCGACGCGGATGGCGGGAAACACGCCGAAGAGGACGCCGGAGAGAAGGGCCAGCGCGAGCGTGAAGCCGAGCACCCAGCCGTCGATCGCCACCGCGTCGAGCCGCGGGAGATCGGCGGGAGCCATCGCGGTGACCAGCCGCAGGCCGCCGTAGGCCAGTGCCACGCCTCCCAGGCCGCCGAGCACGCCGAACAGCATGCTCTCGACCAGCAGCTGCAGCGTCAGCTGGCGTCCGCCGGCGCCGATGGCGGTCCGGACGGCCAGCTCGCGCTCGCGGCCCTCGGCGCGCACGAGGAGGAGGGTGGCGACGTTGGCGCAGGCGATGAGCAGCGTGACGCCGACCGTGCCCAGCAGGACCCAGAGCACGGTACCGACGTTGCCCACGATCGACTCGTGCAACGGGCGAAGGCGCGGGGCGGCCTGGGCCTCCTCGAGGAACTTCAAGGTCAGGCCGCCTGGAAACTGGGCAACGGCCACGGGCAGGAGGCGGGCGAGATCGGCGGTAGCGGCCTCGATCGTCACGCCTGGCTTCAGCCGGGCCACGCTCGAGAGCGTGAAGTTGCTGACCGTGACACTCGAGCGATCGTATCGGAACGGCAGATAGACAGCCGGCTGCTCGTCCAGGAATCGGAAGCCTCGTGGCAGAACGCCGATGATCTCGCGTGCCTCCCCCAGGACCGTGATCGCCTGGCCGACCGCACCGGGATCGCCGCCGAACTGGCTCTGCCAGTAGGCGTGATCGAGCACGACCGTGCCCGGTGCGCCAGCGGTGTCGTCAGCGGGACGGAACAGCCGTCCCAACGCCGGCTGCACTCCCAGCGTGGGCAGCGTGCCGGCGGTCACCAGAATCGCCTCGAGCTCGCGCGGCTCGTCGACGCCCAGCACGGTGACGACCGACCGGCGCCAGAGGCCGATTCGCTCGATGAGCGTGGCGTGGTCCTCGTACGTGAAGTGCAGCGCGGCCGACTGCGGCATCACCTCCGCGCCCTGACCGCGTGCCGACGCCTCCACGGTCACGAGCCGGTCGGGTTCATCGTAGGGGAGCGGATCCAGAAGGATGCCCTTGACGAGGCTGAAGATCGCGGTGTTCGCCCCGATGCCGACCGCCAGCGTGGTGACGATGACCGCGCTGAACAGCGGGGCCCGGCGCAGACGTCGAAGTGCCAGGCGGACGTCGCGCCTCAGGCCTGCGAACGGTTCGGAACGCTGAGGGGCCATGAAGAACACCTCCCGGATGCTTTGACGAGAGGGATGACTCCAACGATACAGCACGGGGCATGGCGTCCTCCGACTCCTCTCGAGGATACACCCACTGATCGCCGCGCGGTGGTCGTCTGCCCCGTCGCTACAGCACCCGAAACTGCGCGAGGCGCCTCAGCCCACGGTCGAACGTCACGGTGTGTTCACAGCCCGCGGCTTCGTTGATCCGGCCCACGAGCGCGTCCGCGAAGTCCGCGGAGGTCGTCTTGTAGGCAGCGATGGCGCCGCGCACGTGGTCGGCGTGCTCGAGCGTGAAGTCTCCGGTTCGAGCGATCTGCTCGAGCGCCGCGGCGATGGCGGCGCGCGGACGCGCGTAGGCGGATTCGAGTACCCAGACCAGTTCGCAGAGCGTGACGGCCGCCAGGAACAGGCCCTCGCCCCGGCTCGCCGCGCCTTCAATGGCTGCCGCGGCCGCGCGGGCCTGAGCCGGGTCGTCCTGAACGAGATAGCGGACGAGCACGTTCGTATCGAGACCGGTCATGGCCCGCCCGCCCGCTTGCGGATCGCCTCATGCATGGCGCCCACGCTGACGGGCCGCTGGCCCTTCTTCGCGAGCAGGCCTTTCAGCGCCCCAACCTGGCCCACCGCCGGCTCGACGACGATGGTGCCATCCGGCTGGATGACGAAATCGACGCGGTCGCCGACGTCCACGCCCAGATGCTCGCGGATGGCCTTGGGAATCGTCGTCTGACCTTTGGCGGTAATGGTGGAGCTGGGCATCTTCCTTACTCAGTAAGAGATTCCTTACCACATGGTACCACGCGGGAGCCCGGTCGTCCGGATCGTTCGCCGCCGACGCGGCGCGCGGGTCATCGTGCGGCCGCGGCGCCGGCACGCCCCGGCATCGTCCGGGCCGTGATAGCCTCGGTCGCGCGAGATGACAGATGTCGTGATCGTCGGCAGCGGGGTCATCGGACTGGCGACCGCGTATGCCTTGCGCAAGCGCGGCGCCCGGGTGACCGTGGTGGAGTCGCACGCGGGCAGCCATGGCGCGTCGGTCGTGAACGCGGGCTGGATCTGTCCCTCGCTGCCCGGACCCGTGCCCGCGCCCGGCCTGGTCATGCAGTCGCTCAAGTGGATGCTCCGCTCCGACAGCCCGCTCTACATCAGGCCCACGCTGGACTTCGACTACCTCCGGTGGCTCGTCGGCTTCTGGCGGCACTGCAACGCGCGCGCGTACGCGCACGCGCTGGCGGCCACGACGGCGCTCAACGCGAGGACGTTCGAGCTGTTCGATGAAATGCGGGCGTCGGGCGTCGGCTACGAGGAGCACAAGACGGGGATCCTCTTCGTGTTTCACTCGCTGGCGAACCTGGAGCACGATCTCAGGGCGCTCGAGCCGCTGAAGAAACACGGCATCAAGCCGCCCAGACCCTACGGGACCACGGAACTGCACGAGCTGGAACCATCGCTGAGCGCCTCGATCACGGGTGGGTTCTGGTACGAGGGCGATCGCCATGTCCGGCCCGACACCCTGACCGGCGGGCTCACGGACTGGCTGAAAGCGCACGACGTCGAGTTCAGGACGAACACGCGGGTCATCGACATCGAGCACGCGAACGGTCGGGCGCGGGCGGTCAACACGACCGGTGGCCGCATCCCGAGTGACGCGATCGTCATCGCGGCCGGAGCGCGCACCGGCGCGCTGACGAAGACGGTCGGCATCACGCTCCCTATCCAGGGCGGCAAGGGCTACTGCCTCGACTACGCCCCGTCACCGGTCCCGCTCGGCCGGCCGATCGACTTCGCCGAATCGCGCTTCGTCGCCTCGCCGATGGAAGGGATGATCCGCCTCGCCGGCACGATGGAGTTCTCGGGGATCAACGACACCGTCCGCCAGGAGCGCGTGACCGCGCTCGCGCGCGGTGCGGCGCGCGCGTTCACGGGATGGCCCGAGGGGACCGGTGGCGCAGTCGCCGACAGCGGCCTTCGGCCGATCACACCCGACGGATTGCCCGTCATCGGATGGCTGCCGGGCTTCGGGAACCTGGCCGTCGCAAGCGGTCATGCGATGCTCGGCGTCACACTGTCCGCCAGCACGGGCGAGGCCATTGCCGATCTCGTCACGACCGGCCGGCCGCCGGATGTCATCGAGCCTTTCGCTCCCGCGAGATTTCGAAAGGGATCATGAGCGCGCATTGGGCAGCGGTCGCAACGCTGGCGCTGCTGCAGGCTGCAGCACCGCCAGGGGCGAGCGTGTCCCCGTCAGGATGCCTGGCAGGCCTCGCGCTCGCGGCCGAGAACGGGGCGCCCATCGCTGGCGCGACTGTGTACGCGGTCGGCCCGGCGACCCGGCGATTGACGACGGCGCGCACAGGCACTGATGGTCGCTGGCGCCTGTGCGACCTGCCGCAGGGGGTGTACCGCGTCATCGTCCGAGCGCCGGGCTTCGCGCCCGCCTGGGTCGAGCAGGGCGGGCCCCCTGAAGTGCAGGAGGGCGACGGCGAGTCGGGCCCGGGGATTCGGGTGGCCCCCGAGGGCGGGCGAGACGACCTGCGTGCGCGGCTCGTGCGCTCCGGGAGCATCTCGGGGAGGGTGACGACCACCGCCGGCGTGCCGGTTCCCGACGTCGTTGTCACCAGCGCAGGGGCACCCGCACTGGGAGTGCCCCGGATTGGCCAGGTGCTCACCGGCCGGGATGGGCGATACCGCCTCGAGGAGGTGGCGGCAGGTGACCGACTGGTTGTCGTGCTGCCGAACCGCCTGCCGTCGAGTCGCGCACCTGACCGGGGCTGGTCCCGCTTCTACCATCCCGGGACGACCAGACGAAAGGAGGCGCGTACCGTGAGGGTGCGCGCCGGCGCGCACGTCGGCGACGTCGACATCGTCGTCTCGCTCCCTTCCGCGCACCTCGTCACGGGCCGGCTCGCCGTCCCGGATGCTGCGGAGGACGTGCAGGTGCGGCTGCTGTCCAACGCAGGACTCTCGCTGCGGACCCTGTCGTACACGGGCAACGGCATCACGGGCCCCGACATCGTCGAGGCAGGACGCTACGTGGTGTGGGCGCGCGGGCGCTCCGGCCGGCGCACGCTCGCGGCGTGGCAGGTCGTGGACATCGCCGGCGACGGCGCCCTGCCCGCGATGTCGCTCGTCGCGACGGGCACGGTCCTCGGGCATGTCCGCACCGAGTCCGGCGCGATGGTCCCGCCCGGAGATCTCACCATCGGGTCGGTGCTGTGGATAGACGGCAGCGGGTTCGAGATCATCGGCGAGCACGAGGCCCAGGTGTCGGCCGATGGCTCGTTCGAATTGTCGGCCATCCTCGGACCGCGTGTGCTCTACGTTCGTGGCTTGCCCCGGGGATGGGACATCGTCGACATCCGCGTGGCGGGGGCGAGCGTGCTCACCTCGGGCATCGATGTGGGATCGGCACGCATCATCGACGGCGTCGAGGTGATTGTCGGACCAGGGCGCCCCTCGGCTCGCGCGCGGGCCGGCAAGCTGGGGTATCGTGGTGGCGCGGCCCTGGGTCACGAGCGCGTCAGACGGGATGGCGAGGGTTGAGACGAGGATGAGGGGATGAACGAGCGGCGAGCCAGCACGAGAACGGCGGAACCCAGCGTGGTGAAGCCTGGCGTCACGGCCGAGACGCGCAGGCGCGGACTATCGGCGCTGGCCTCCGCGTTCGCCAGGGGATGGCGGCAGTTCTGGGTCGGCTACTGGAGGGCGCCCATCGGCTGTTGAGGGATGGATCCAGTGGCCTGGGAGCAGGACACACGATTGCGCGAGCGGACGACGAGACCCGCAGACCATGGACGGCGTGCCCTGCCGTTCTGGTCGCAGCGGTATCCGAACGACTGCGAGGATTAGCAGGCGGGCTGCCCGGGAACTGGAGGGCAAGGCAGAAGGCGGAAGCTCTTACCGCCTACCCCAGCGCCACCCGCGCGTTCCGGAAGATCCGCATCCACGGGCTGTCCTCGCCCCAGCCGTCCGGGTGCCACGACATCTGGGCCGTGCGGAACACGCGCTCCGGGTGCGGCATCAGGACCGTGAAGCGGCCGTCCGCGGTGGTGAGCGCGGTGAGGCCGTCGGGTGAGCCGTTCGGGTTGACCGGGTAGGTCGTCGCCGGCCGCCCGTGGTTGTCCACGTAGCGCGCCGAGACGATGATGTGGCCGCGATCCGCGGGATCGTCGAAGATGGCCTGCCCTTCGCCGTGCGCGGTGACCACCGGGATGCGGCTCCCCGCCATGTCCCGGAAGAAGATCGACGGGCTCTCGACGATCTCCACCGTCACGAAGCGCGCCTCGAACTGCTCCGAGGCGTTCTTCATGAACTTCGGCCAGTATGCGGCGCCGGGGATGAGCGACTTGAGCTCCGCCATCATCTGGCAGCCGTTGCAGACACCGAGCGCGAAGCTGTCGGGCCGCGCGAAGAAGCGCGCGAAGTCGTCGCGCACGCGCGCATTGAAGAGCACCGACTTGGCCCAGCCGCCGCCGCCGCCGAGCACGTCACCGTACGAGAAGCCGCCGCACGCCGCGTAGCCGGCGAAGTTGGCCAGCGTGGCGCGGCCGTCGGCGAGGTCGCTCATGTGCACGTCGTAGGCGTCGAAGCCCGCGCGCGTGAAGGCCGCGGCCATCTCCACCTGCCCGTTCACGCCCTGCTCGCGGAGGATGGCCACCTTCGGCCGCGCGCCGCGCCCGATGAAGGGCGCCGCGATGTCCTCCGCCGGATCGAAGGTCAGCACGGGTGAGACACCCGGGTCCGACGCGTCGAGGATGCGGTCGTACTCCTGCTGCGCCAGCACGGGGTTGTCCCGGAGCAACTGCATCTGCCAGGTGGTCTCGCTCCAGGCGCGCTGCAGGTCCACGCGGCTCGCCCGGAAGGCCGGCGTCTCGGACCCGCGCCGCACCGTCAGGTGGTCGTCGGGCGCAGGCGTGGCGATGGCCTCCCCGCGCAATCCATGACGGGCGAGGATCTCCTGCGTCCGGGCACGGTCCGAGTCGCGCACCTGCAGCACGACCCCCAGCTCCTCGTTGAACAGCCAGGCGAGGAGCCCGGCCTCGCCGGCCGGCGCGGTCCCGCTGTCAATCTCCAGGCCCGTGTGGCCCGCGAATGCCATTTCCGCCAGCGTCACGAAGAGGCCGCCGTCCGAGCGGTCGTGGTACGCGAGCACGAGGCTTTCGGCCCGCAGCTCCGCAAGCGCGGCATAGAGCGCGCGGATGCGCGACGGGTCGTCCACGTCCGGAGCTTCGTGGCCCGCCTGCCCGAACACCTCCGCCAGGATCGAGCCGCCGAGCCTGGCCTTGCCGCCGGCGAGATCCACGCACAGCAGCGACGTCGGGCCCAGGTCCGTGCGGAGCTGCGGGGTCCACGTGCCGCGCACGTCCGCCACGGGGCCGAACGCCGACACGACGAGCGAGAGCGGGCCGATCACGTCGCCGCTGCGGCCGTTCTCGTTCCACCGCGTGCGCATCGACATCGAGTCCTTGCCGACGGGGATGGCCACCCCGAGCGCGGGGCAGAGCTCGAGCGCCACCGCTTTCACCGTGTCGAAGAGCGCGGCGTCCTCGCCCGGGGCGCCCGCGGCGGCCATCCAGTTGGCGGAGAGCTTCACGCGGTCGAGCGCGTCCACCGGCGCGGCGGCAAGGTTGGTGAGGGCCTCGGCGACGGCCATGCGTCCCGACGCGGGGGCATCGATCACGGCGAGCGGCGTGCGCTCGCCCATCGCGAACGCCTCACCCGCGCAGCTGTCGAACGACATCAACGTCGCGGCGCAGTCGGCAACCGGCACCTGCCAGGGGCCGACCATCTGATCGCGCGAGCAGAGGCCGCCGACCGTCCGGTCGCCAATCGCGATGAGGAACGTCTTGTCGGCGGCGGCGGGATGGCGGAGCACCCGCGCGACGGCTTCGTTCAGCGTGACGCCGTCCAGACTGACGGGCGTGAGCGTGGGCGCCATGCGGCGCACGTCGCGCGTCATGCGCGGCGGTTTGCCCAGGAGCGCCGGCAGGTCCATGTCCACCGGCAGGTTGCCGAAGAGCGGGTCGCGCACTTCGAGCCGGTGATCGTCCGTCGCCTCGCCGACCACCGCGAAGGGACATCGCTCGCGCTCGCAGATCGCGCGAAACGTCTCGAGCTGATCGGGCGCAATCGCCAGCACGTAGCGCTCCTGCGCCTCGTTCGACCAGACCTCGCGCGGCGACATGCCGGGCTCCTCGTTCGGGGCCGCTCTGAGGTCGATCCGCGCACCGCGGCCGGCGCCGTGCGCCAGCTCCGGCAGCGCGTTCGAGAGGCCGCCGGCGCCGACGTCGTGGATGGAGAGAATCGGGTTGCGATCCCCGAGCGCCCAGCAGCGATCGATCACTTCCTGCGCGCGCCGCTGGATCTCGGCGTTCCCGCGCTGCACCGAGTCGAAGTCCAGGTCCGCGGTGTTGGCGCCGGTGGCCATCGAGGACGCCGAGCCGCCGCCCATGCCGATGAGCATGCCGGGGCCGCCGAGCTGGATGAGCAGCCCGCCGGGCGGGATGGCCTCCTTGTGGGCGTGATGGTCGCGCACCGCGCCGACACCGCCGGCAATCATGATCGGCTTGTGGTAGCCGCGCGCGACGCCGGCCACCTCCTGCTCGTAGGTACGAAAGTAGCCGCCGAGATTCGGGCGGCCGAACTCGTTGTTGAACGACGCCGCGCCGATCGGCCCCTCGATCATGATGGCGAGCGGCGAGGCGATGCGGTCCGGCCGCGATTCCGGCCCCTCCCACGCGCGCTCGCAGCCGGGGATGCGCAGGTTCGACACGGAGAAGCCGCACAACCCCGCTTTGGGCTTGGCGCCGCGGCCGGTCGCGCCCTCGTCGCGGATCTCGCCGCCGGAGCCGGTGGCCGCGCCCGGGAAGGGCGAGATGGCCGTCGGGTGGTTGTGCGTCTCCACCTTCATCAGCGTGTGGGTCAGGTCGTCGGTGAACGTGTAGCGGCCGGTCACCGGGTCCGGGAAGAAGCGAGGGACCACGCGCCCCTCCATCACGGCCGCGTTGTCCGAGTACGCGGAGACGGTGCCCTGCGGGTTCGCCTTGTGGGTCTCCCGGATCATCGCGAAGAGCGACTGCGGTTGCGGCTCGCCGTCCACGATCCACGACGCGTTGAAGATCTTGTGGCGGCAGTGCTCCGAGTTCGCCTGCGCGAACATCGTGAGCTCGACGTCGGTGGGGTTGCGCTTCGCCTTCGTGAAATAGTCCACCAGGTAGTCGATTTCGTCCGGCGCGAGCGCGAGCCCGAAGCGCTGGTTGGCGTCCTCGATGGCGGCGTGCCCCTGGGCGAGCACGTCCACGTGGGTCAGCGGCTTCGGCTCGACGTGCCGGAAGAGCGGCGCCGCCTCGTCCAGCGAGGAGACGACGGCCTCGGTCATCCGGTCGTGGAGAAGCGGGAGCGCGCTCGCAACGTCCCCGTCTCCGGCGAGGTAGTACGCCGTCGCCCGCTCCACGCGCGTGACCACCTCCAGTCCGCAGCGGCGGACGATGTCGGTGGCCTTCGACGACCAGGGGGAGATGGTGCCGAAGCGCGGGACGACCAGCACGAGCCGCGTGCCGGGGGGCTCGGGCGGCGCCGGGGGACCGTGCTCCAGCAGTCGCTCGAGATCGGCGCGTTCGGCCGGCGAGAGGTCTCGCGCCGTTTCCACCAGGTGCCAGAAGCAGGTGGCCGCGACGCCGACGGACGAGGAGCGGGATTCGAGCGCCCGGTTGAGCTTCTCGACGCGGAACGCGGAGAGCGCGAGGCCCCCGCGGAGGTGCAGGAGGGACATCCGGCACTGATTGTACTTCGGCGCAGACACCGCCGCAGCGCCGGGGGAGAGCCGCCATTCAACCTTTGCAGGCGTGCACTCGTCCAATCGGGGCATGCTGCAGGACATCCGGCTCTCCTTCCGCACGCTCGCGCGCACACCGCTCTTCACCACGATGGCCGGCGGGCTGCTGGCGCTGGGCGTCGGTGCGGCCATCGCCGTGTTCAGCATCGTGGACGGCGTACTGCTGAAGGCGCTGCCGTATCCCGACCCTGACCGCATCGTCACGCTCTGGGAGGCCACCGAGCGCTCGCGCACCATGGGCGTCTCCGCGCCCAACTTCCGCGACTGGCAGCAGGGCGCCACGAGCTTCTCGGCGCTGGCCGCGTGGAGCGGGGGGCGGGCCACGGTGATCGGCGGCAGGGAGCCCGTGGTGACCGGCGTCTACGCGGTGACGAGGGGATTCTTCGCCGCGCTCGGCGTGGACCCGGCCATCGGCCGGACGTTCTCCGACGACGAGGCACGGGAGAACGGCACGCCGGCCGTCGTCGTGAGCCACGCGCTCTGGACGCGCATCCTCGGCGCCCGGCGGGACCTGAGCGCGCTCTCGCTCGTCGTCGAGGGCAGGAGCGCCAGCGTCGTCGGGGTCATGCCGGAAGGATTCGTGTACCCGCCTGGCGCGGAGATCTGGTATCCGCGCGAATCGGAGGCTGATACCGCGACGCGCACGGCCCACAATCTTCGCGTCATCGCGCGCCTGAGGCCCGGGGTCACGCTGGCCGGCGCCCAGGCCGAGATGACGCTGATCGCCCGTCGTCTCGAGGCAACCTACGGGGCCGAGCACGATGGAACCGATGCGAGCATCATCCCCCTGCACGAGCGTGTCGTGGGCGGGTCGCGCCAGCTGCTCCTGGTCCTGCTCGGGGGCGTGGGGGTCGTGCTGGTGGCCACGTGCGCCAACGTGGCGAACATGATCGTGGCGCGTGGCACGGGCCGGCGGCGCGAGCTCGCCATGCGCCAGGCCCTCGGCGCCGGACGCGCGCGGCTCGTGCGGCTCCTGCTGGTGGAGAACGCGGTGCTCGGCGCTGCGGGCGCCATCGCGGGGATCGCGGTCGCGGCCGGCCTCGTCCGGGCCCTGGTGGCCGCGGCCCCGGCATCCATCCCCAGGCTGGACCAGGTGGGCCTCGACACGCGGACGGCGCTCTTCGCGCTGGCGCTGGCCCTCGCCACGCCTCTGGCCTTCGGGCTGCTGCCCTCGCTGCAACTCGCGCGGACGCCCTTGCGGGATGCCCTCGCGGAAGGCGGGCGCCTGGGCACGCGCGCGGGTGGCGCGCGCACGCGGCAGGGACTCGTGGCACTCGAGATCGCGGTGGCGCTGCTCCTCGTGACCGCGGCGGGCCTGCTCGGGCGCAGCTTCCTGCAGTTGCTCGAGGTGGACCCGGGCTTCGAGCCCGCCGACGTGGTGACCGTGGACACCACGGTGCCCGCGGGCAAGTACGCCGATCCCGAGGCATCGGCGCGGCTCTACGCCACGTGGCTCGACCGGGTGGCCGGTGTCGAGGGTGTGGAGGCGGCCGGGCTCGTCAATGCGCCTCCGCTGAGCGGCCTCGACGCCAACGGCGGGTTCATGCTCGACGGGCAGGCCTGGGACGACATCAAGGGCAACTGGACGGCGCAGTCGGCCTTCTACCGGGTGGCGAGCGAAGACTACTTCGACGCGATGGGCATGTCGATGCTTCGCGGGCGCGGCTTCGATGAACGCGACGTGCCCGGCGCCGAGCCCGTGGCCGTCATCAACGAGACGCTGGCGCGCAGACACTTCCAGGGGCGAGACCCCGTTGGCCAGCGCATCCGCTTCGCGGGCATGGATCGCGACAATCCCTGGCTCACCATCGTCGGCGTCGTGGGCGACGTGCGCTTCCGCGACCTGGCGACCGAGGCGCAGCCGGAGGTGTTCGTCAACTACCGCCAGCTGCCCATGCGCACGCAGTACTTCATCACCACGGCCGTCCGGCTTCGGGCCGGTGTCCCGGCCGAGCCCGTCCTGGGCGCGCTGCGCGAGCAGTGGCGGTCGATCGATCCCGACGTGCCCGTGGAGTTCTCGCGGATGACGACGCTGGTGGAGCGGTCGACGGCGAGCCGCCGCTTCACGCTGACGGTGGTGGGGGTGTTCGGCATCACCGCGCTGGTGCTCGCCGCGATGGGCGTGTTCGGGATACTCAGCCACGCCGTGGCGGAGCGCTCGAGGGAGATCGGCATCCGGATGGCGCTCGGGGCCAGCCGGGGCGCGGTGATGGGCCTCGTCTTCCGCAGCGTGGCCGGCGCGCTGGCGGCAGGTGTGGCCGGCGGCGTGCTGGCGGCCCTGGGGCTCACGCGCTTCCTGCAGGCGTTCCTGTTCGGTATCACCGCGCTCGATCCGCTGGCATTCGTCCTGGCGGTCGTGGTCCTGTCCGGCGTCGCGTTGCTCGCCGCCTGGCATCCCGTGTTCCGCGCGTCACGCATCGATCCCGCCGTCGTCATGCGCGAGGAGTGATGCGCTCGGTACGCCCTGCGACGCACGGAGCGCGGCTGCGGCTGGGGCCGGCGCTACGCGAGCGAGAAGGGCCTCCGCCCTGGGGACGTGGGCGGGCGGCGTTCGATCGCACCGGGCGGGAGCAGTGCCTCGATCTCGTCGGCACTGAGGTCGAGCCACGACCGCGCCTGCCTGCGCAGCTCGCGCAGTACCCGCACATCGTCGGGAGTCGTCGGCAGATCCCGCTCGAGATTGAGCAGAGCGCGTTCAGAAGGATTGTGCGAGCTCACGCCATCGCTCCAGGAGACCACACTTCTCGAAGTATCCGCGGACCTCGTCGCGATCGACGCCGTCGAGCTTCGCCAGATGTCCGATGTCCACCAGTTCCTGCCACATGCGCTCCGGCGCATCGCGCATCGCCTGCACCTTCATGGCGATCAGGTGCTCCGGTCTCGGCACGCGGATCGAGCGCCCCCCGGGACCGGGAACCGTCCGGAGGCCGGCGAACAGGCGCCGGGCCGTCTCGTCTCGAACGTACATGAAATCGACGCGCCCGCGCCGACGGTCGGGGTGCAGGTGGTTCGAGTACCCGCTCGACCGGTGAAGCGTGGTGAACCCGCGCCCCTCCATGAACGCCACGATGGCGTCCTGAGCCGCCGCCTCGGTCACCAGATCGAGATCGAGGGTCATCCGCGGGTGACCGTAGCCTGCGAGCGCGACCCCGCCGACGACCGCGAAGGGGAAGCCTGCTGTGGTCAGGAACGTGCCGATCTCTTCAATCTCCCGGCCGAAGTCCACATCGGGATTGTCCCATGTCGCAGACGATTTCCGGCGACGCCAGAAACGGGTTGGGCCCACACGATGGGATGCGCGCCTGACCGCCGGCGCGCGCTCGGCGCAGGCTTTGAGTCAGTCCAAGTTTTGATCTAGTCTATTTGGGATGGCCACCGACCCGGCCGAACTCCTTCGCCAGCACGGCATCCAGGTCACCGCCCAGAGACTCGCGGTGCTCCGGGCGGTCGCCGGCGAGCCGCACGTCACGGCGGAGGGCGTGGCCGAGGCGGTGAGGGCGGAGATCGGCGCCATCTCGCTCCAGTCGGTGTACGACGCGCTCGGGGTCCTCGTGGCCGAGGGAATCATCCGGCGCATCCAGCCCGCCGGCTCACCGGCCCGCTACGAGGATCGGGTGGGGGACAACCACCACCACCTCATCTGCCGGGTCTGCGGACGCGTGGTCGACGTCGAGTGCGCGGTGGGCTCCGCCCCCTGCCTGACGGCGTTCGACGACATGGGCTACGAGATCGACGAGGCCGAGGTCGCCTACTGGGGGCGGTGTCCGGAATGCCTGGCCAAGGCCCGGCCGCGGTCCCGGGCCGAAGCGCCGGCACGCCGTCGCTCGCGGAACGACGCGCGCGCGACAGCCGCGCCGCGCACGCCGACGAGGCTCCGGAAGAATCGACGTTCCTGACAGTTCAGTCTGCAACCACATCAGAGTAGAGGTTACACATGGACAGCGAATCGAAGTGCCCCGTCACGGGCAAGGCGCACGGCCGGTCGAACCGGGACTGGTGGCCGAACCAGCTGGATCTGACGGTGCTCCATCAGAACCCGCCCACCCGGGATCCCATGGGTGCGGACTTCAACTACGCCGAGGAGTTCAAGAGCCTCGATCTCGATGCCGTGAAGAAGGACCTCGCGGCCCTGATGACGAACTCGCAGGACTGGTGGCCGGCGGACTTCGGCCACTACGGACCGCTGTTCATCCGCATGGCCTGGCACAGCGCGGGCACGTACCGCATCCACGATGGCCGCGGCGGCGCGGGCACCGGCGAGCAGCGCTTCGCGCCGCTCAACAGCTGGCCGGACAACGCGAATCTCGACAAGGCGCGCCGGCTGCTGTGGCCCATCAAGCAGAAGTACGGCCGGAAGATCTCGTGGGCCGACCTGATGGTCCTCGCCGGCAACGTGGCCCTGGAGTCGATGGGGTTCAAGACGTTCGGCTTCGGCGGTGGGCGCGAGGACGTCTGGGAGCCCACCGAGGTGAACTGGGGCACCGAGGACACCTGGCTCGACGACAAGCGCTACAGCGGCGATCGCGAGCTCGCGAACCCGCTGGCCGCCGTGCAGATGGGGCTCATCTACGTGAATCCGGAGGGACCCAACGGCAATCCCGATCCGATCGCCGCCGCGCGCGACATTCGCGAGACGTTCCGCCGCATGGCGATGAACGACGAGGAGACCGTGGCGCTCATCGCCGGCGGGCACACCTTCGGCAAGACGCACGGCGCGGGTCCTGCCACGCACGTCGGCCCCGAGCCCGAGGCGGCGCCGCTCGAGGCGCAGGGGCTCGGCTGGACGAGCAGCTACGGCACTGGCAAGGGGGGCGACACCATCACCAGCGGCATCGAGGTCACCTGGACGACGACGCCCACGAAGTGGAGCAACAACTTCTTCTGGAACCTCTTCGGCTACGAGTGGGAGCTGACGAAGAGCCCGGCGGGCGCCCACCAGTGGAAGCCGAAGCACGGCATGGGTGAGGGAACCATCCCCGACGCCCACGATCCGGCGAAGCGCCACGCGCCGACGATGCTGACGACGGATCTCGCGCTCAGGTTCGACCCCGAGTACGGGAAGATCTCGCGGCGCTTCCTCGAGAATCCGCAGGAGTTCGCCGACGCTTTCGCGAGGGCGTGGTTCAAGCTGACGCACCGCGACATGGGGCCGATCAGCCGCTATCTCGGCAAGGAAGTGCCGGCCGAGCCGCAGATCTGGCAGGACCCGGTCCCGCCGGTCACGCACGACCTGATTGACGCGACGGACATCGCGGCCCTCAAGGCCCAGATCCTGGCGTCGGGCCTGCCCATCTCGCAGCTGGTCAGGACGGCGTGGGCGTCGGCGGCCTCGTTCCGCGGCACCGACAAGCGGGGCGGCGCCAACGGCGCGCGCATCCGCCTGGCGCCGCAGAAGGACTGGGCCGTCAACAACCCCGCCGAGCTCGGGATGGTGCTGGGCACGCTGGAGGGCATCCAGCAGTCGTTCAACGCGAAGGGCAGCCGCAAGCAGGTCTCGCTGGCCGACCTCATCGTCCTGGGCGGCTGCGCCGCCGTGGAGAAGGCGGCGAAGGACGCCGGGTTCGACGTGCAGGTGCCCTTCGCGCCGGGACGGACGGACGCGACCCAGGAGCAGACCGACGTGGAGTCGTTCTCCGTCCTCGAGCCGACGTTCGATGGCTTCCGCAACTACCTCGCGCCGGGTCACCAGGTGCCGGCAGAGGCGCTGCTGGTCGAGCGTGCCCAGATGTTGACGCTGACGGCGCCGGAGATGACGGTGCTCGTGGGCGGCCTGCGCGTCCTGGGCGCGAACGCAGGCGGGTCCGACGCCGGCGTCTTCACCGCGCGGCCGGGCACGCTGACCAACGACTTCTTCGTGAACCTGCTCGACATGGGCACGGAGTGGAAGCCGACCTCCGCGGCAGCGGAGGCCTTCGAGGGCCGCGCGCGCGGCAAGGGCGAGGTCAAGTGGACCGCCAGCCGCGTGGATCTTCTCTTCGGATCGAACTCCGAGCTCCGCGCGCTCGCGGAGGTCTACGCCTGCGACGACGCGAAGGAGAAGTTCGTGCGCGACTTCGTGGCGGCGTGGGACAAGGTGATGAATCTCGATCGATTCGACCTTGCCTGATTCCCGACGCTCGGGCCGGCCTTCGCCGGCCCGAGCGGTCTCACCCGTGCTTGATCGCGATGGTCTTGAGCACGGTGAAGCCCAGGAGCGCCTCGAAGCCCTTCTCGCGCCCGTGGCCGCTCGACTTCACACCGCCGAAGGGCAGCTCCACCCCGCCGCCCGCGCCGTAGTTGTTGATGAACACCTGCCCGCAGCGCAGCCTGCGCGCGACGCGCAGCTGGCGCCCGCCGTCCCGCGTCCAGACGCCCGCCACCAGCCCGTAGTCGGTCCCGTTCGCCAGCCGGATCGCCTCCGCTTCGTCCTCGAACGGCATGGCCGCCAGCACCGGGCCGAAGATCTCGCGCTGCGCGAGCGCGCTCGTGTGGGGCACGTCGCGCAGGAGCACCGCCGCCTGGTAGTAGCCCGTGCGCGACGCGTCGGGGTGCACGACGCCGGTGGCGGCGACGGGAATCCGCTCCTGCTCGGCCTGCAGGAGGAAGCCCTTCACCACGTCGTACTGCCTGCGGTTGACGAGCGGGCCCATCTCGAGCTCGAGGGCCGGTGGCCCGGCACGAAGGCCGCTGAAGGTGGCCGAGAGCCGGTCGAGCACCGTCTCGTAGATGCTGCGCTGGACCAGGAGGCGGCTGCCCGCCGAGCAGGTCTGCCCGGCGTTCTGCACGATGGCGTTCACGACCACCGGGAGGGCGGCGTCCAGGTCCGCGTCCTCGAAGAGGATCTGCGGCGACTTGCCGCCGAGCTCCAGCGTGACCGGGCAGTGCCGCCTCGCCGCGGCTTCGGCGATCAGCCGGCCGGTGACGGTGGATCCGGTGAACGAGATGTGGTCGATGCCCCGGTGCGCGGTGAGCGCCGCGCCGGCTTCGTGCCCGTAGCCCGTGACGACGTTCAGCGTCCCGGGCGGGAACCCGATCTCCGCCGCGAGCTCGGCGAGTCGCAGGGTCGAGAGGCTTGCGTCCTCGGCCGGTTTGACGACGCAGGCGTTGCCGGCGGCGAGCGACGCGCCCACCGTGCGGCCGAAGATCTGCATCGGGTAGTTCCACGGGACGATGTGGCCCGTCACGCCGTGCGGCTCGCGGATGGTGAGGACGGTGTAGCCCGTCTCGTACGGGAGCGTCTGACCGTGCAGCTTGTCGCACGCACCGCCGTAGTACTCGAAGTAACGAGCGAGCGCGGCGGCATCCACGCGCGCGGTCTTCAGCGACTTGCCCGTGTCGCGCGCCTCGAGCTGGGCGAACTCCTCGTTGCGCTCGGTAATCGCGGTCGAGAGCCGGAGCATCAGCCGCCCGCGCAGCGCGGCCGACATGCGGCCCCAGGGGCCATCGAACGAGTCGCCAACGGCCGCCCGCGCCGCCGCCACGGCGCTCGAGACGTCTGCCGCGGTGCCCCGCGCGATTTCGCCGAAGGTCTCGCCGGTGCTGGGGTCGATGACCGGAATGGCGCCACCGCCACTCGCCGGCTGCCACGCATTGTTGATGTAGTGCTGCTTCGTCATCGCCTGCCTAGGATAGCGGTACCGCGAGC
>JBFWQE010000098.1:0-20491 GCA_050249615.1 Vicinamibacterales bacterium | reverse complement strand
CGGCGTCCGGGTCTGCTCGATGCGCATCCGGCCACCCGCCAGGTCCATCGCGCGGCGGTACCCGGTCACCGCGAAGGTCTGGCCCGTCGCGTCGATGGTCATGTCCTGCCCGAGGTTCCACTGCGTTCCCTCGCCCGACAGCACGAGCGTCCGGATGCCGAGCAACCGGTCGCGACCTCCGAGGGCCTCGGCGGCCTGGTCGACGGTCAGTTGTTCGGGAGGCGCCGGGGTGCAGGCCGTGAGGCCGGCCACCAGCAGGGCGAGCGGGAGCGATCGCGTCATGGTCCCGGACGATAGAACGACGGGCCAGTGGGGTCAAGTCGGGCCGGGGCGGGATGAGCGGCCTCGCGGTCGTGAGGACCCTCGCGGCATCCCCTCGGCTCCCCCCGACCGCCCGGCCAGGCGGTCAACCGACTCGCCGTGACGTTCAGCACCGACCGCGCAATCGAGCCGCGCGCTTCGTGACCGGCGAGACCGTGTCTGCCACGCGCTGCGGCGTGATTCGATACACTCTCACCCCATGGCGGCATCAACCCTGCCCACGACACCCCTGACCGCGAGTGCGACCCTGGCCAGGCGGGTCGATCACACCGAGCTGGCCCTGGTGACGGGCATGGCCGAATCGGCCCGTGCGGCCGGGGTTGCCGATGTTCACGTGTGGCCCATCGGTGGCACGGCAGCGGTACTCTCGGAGCCGGGCTCCCCGTTCAACAAGCTGATTGGCCTCGGCTTCGGCGACGAGGTGGACCTGCCCGCGCTCGACGCCATCGAGCGGGAGCATGCGGCGCGGCACGCGAGCGTGCAGGTGGAGTTCTCGACGCTTGGCGATCCCGCGGTGACCAGGCTCCTCACGTCGCGCGGGTACCGGCTGGTCGGATTCGAGAACGTGCTGGCGCGGCGGTTGGATCGAAACGAGGCGCCGCCCGCGACGGCGATCGCGGTCTCGCCGATCGATGCGGGCGAGTCCGCGACATGGACGCAGACCCTCACCACGGCGTTCCTCCACCCGGATGTGTTCGACGGCCCCGCGTCGCACGAGTCGTTCGACCGTGCCGCGCTCGAGCGCGCCTACGACCTGTTCGGCGCCGTGCCGGGCGTGGAGCGGCTGCTCGCGAGGATCGGGGAATCGGTGGCGGGCGGCGCCAGCCTGTACATGCGCGGCGGCATTGCCCTGATGTGCGGCGCGGCCACGCTGCCCGACTTTCGCCGTCGCGGCGTGCAGTCCGCACTCCTGCACGCGCGGCTCGATCGCGCGCGGCAGGCCGGATGCGACCTCGCCGTGGTGACGACGCAGCCCGGGTCGAAGTCCATGGCGAACGTGCAGCGCCTGGGGTTCGAGCTGATCTACGCGCGCGCCATCCTGGTGAAAGAGCCCGCGAGCTGACCGGTGCCGCGGGAACACGAAGGACACGGATCACACGAAAAGGCAGCACGAAGGATCCATCTCAGGGCCCACGAGGGATCAACCCCGGGGCCAGGGGATGTCGTCCGTCATCCCTACCTCTGCTTCGTGTGATTCCTTCGTGTGCTTGGTGCCCCTCGTGTTCTCGTGCCTTCCGCCAGCAGCGCCCGGACGCGCTTGCGGGCGCTCGCCTTCACGCGGGGCGGCAGGGCCTGCTGCGCCACGCGGCGGCACAGGCCGATCGTGTCCGTCACCGCGCGCACCCTGGCGCGGCACTCGGCGCACGTCTTCAGGTGCTCTTCGCAGCGCAGGCACTCGTCGGGCGGCAGGTCCCGATCCGTGAAGCGCGACCAGTGCTCCAAGCCGACGGGGCAGTGCGGTCCCGCCGTCCGGCGCCTCAAGCCAGAGCCTCGCGCAGCATCTGGCGGGCGCGGTGCAGGCGCTGCTTCACGTTGGCTTCCGTGATGCCGACGACCTGCGCCACCTCGCGGGTCGACAGCCCCTCGACGTCCCGCAGGAACGCCACCATCCGATACGGCGGCGGCAGCGTGCGAAAGGCGTCGCGGAACCGCTCGCGCTCGCCGGCGGCAGCGGTCTGCTCCTCGGGGTTCGGGGCGGCCGTCGCGACGTCAGGCGCCCCGTCCTCGTCCAGCGATCCCAGCCTGAGCGGCTCGTGGACGTGCCGGCGGCGCGACATCAGGCAGGCGTTCTTCACCGTGCGGTACAGCCAGGTGCGGAAGCCCTTCGGCTGCCGGATGCGGCGCGCGTGCTTGTAGGTCTGCAGGAGCGCGTCCTGCATCGCATCCTCCGCATCCTGCGCGTGCCCGCAGACCAGGAGGCTGAACCGGTAGGCCAGGGCCTGGGCATCCATCAGCAGCTCTTCCATCGCCTCGTGGCCGTCACCACTGCTCAGTTGGGTGATGAGCCCCTCGTAATGGTCGGCATCGCGCGATGGCGTGGACTTGACGGCAGGCATGGGTGCCACCGCCGATGATACCAGCGCCCGGCGTCCTCGACCGATGGCGGCTGTCACCAACCGCCCGATCCCTGCATCTCTTGGGGGCGATGAGGTTTCGACGACTGGTACTGACGGCGTTGGTCGCCGCCCTTGCCACCCCTGTGTTTGCCCAGGAGGCCCTCCCCCTGGAGCAGGCAGTGGCACAGGCCGTGGCCCGCAACTCCGGCCTCGAGGCTGCCCGGTCTGGCGCCCGCGAGGCCGCCGCGCGGGTGGACGAGGCCCGATCGCGGTTCTTTCCCCGCCTCTCGGTCAGCGAGTCGTGGCAGCGGGGCAACGCCCCGGTGTTCGTCTTCAGCTCGTTGCTCTCCGCGCGCCGGTTTGCCGCCGGGAACTTCGCCATCGATGCGTTGAACCGGCCCGACCCGGTCGGGTTCTTCCACGGCGCCGTTGCCGTCGAGCAGGTGCTGTTCGACGGCGGCCGCACCGGTGCCGGGCTGGCCGCGGCGAAGGGCATGGAAACCATCGCGACGGCCGGCGCGGATGAGCAGGCGCTCGCCCTGGTGACCCAGGTGGCCGGCGCCTACGGCCGGGTGCTGACGGCGGACGCCGCGCGCCGTGCCGCCGAGGCTGCTGCCAGGGCCGCGGAGGAGGACGTGACGCGGGCCGAGCGTCGCCGCGACGCCGGCACGGTGACCAACGCCGACGTGCTGACCCTCCAGGTGCACCTCGCGGCGATGCAGCAGCAGGCCATCGAGGCCGCGGGTCATGCGGCCGTCGCGCGTGCCGAGTTGAACCGCCTGCGCGGGGCCGCGGTGGACGCCGAGTTCACGGTGCAGGAGCCTGCACCCGCGCCGCCGGCGGGCGGGCGCGACTGGTCGGCCCTGGCCGCGGAGGCCATTGCCAACCGACCCGAGCTGAAGCGCGGCGAGGGCGGCGTGGCCCTCGCCGCGTCGGGCCGCCGCCAGGCCAGGTCGGCGTGGTGGCCGCAGGTGGCTGCACAGGCGGCGTACCAGTACGACGGCCTCAGCTTCTCGGATCGCGCTTCCTCGTGGGTCGTGGGCGGCGAAGCACGGTGGTCGTTCTCGACGGGCATGGGCGAACGGGCGGCGATGAGGGCTGCGGCCGCCGCGGAGGAGAGGGCCCGCGCGTCGCGCGACGAGGCCCGCACGGCCGTGCAGGTGGAGGTGCTGAGCGCCCTGCGGCAGCTCGAGAGCGCCGAGGCGCGCGAGCGCGTGGCCCGCACCACCGTCGCCCAGGCGATGGAGAGCCAGCGGATCATCCGCGATCGCTACGAGGCGGGCATGGCGGGGGTCCAGGAGGTGCTGAGCGCGTCGGCCGCCGTGCTGAGCGCGGAGACCTCGCGCACGGCCGCCGTGGTGGATCGCATCGTGGCGCAGGCGGCGCTGGGTCGCGCCATTGGGAGGAGACCGTAACCGTGAAGTCCATCCTGAAGTACTCCAAGGCGTGGGTGGCGGGCGTGGCCGTCGTGTCGCTGGCCGCGTGCCAGTCGTCGGCGCCCGAACCGGCCGCAGAGGCGCGGGCGCCCATTGACGTGAAGACCGGCGCGGTGACCACCACGACCTGGCCCACCACGCACGAGGCCGGCGGTGTGGTCCGCGCGCGGCAGGTGGCCGTGGTGTCGGCGCAGGTGGTGGCGCCCGTGCGCGAGGTGCGCGTGAAGGCCGGCGATCGCGTGCGGCGCGGCCAGACGCTCGTGGTTCTCGACGGTCGCCAGCTGGGCGCCTTTGCGGCCCAGGCCACGGCCGCGGCGGCTGGATCGAAGCTGGGGCTCGAGGCCGCGCGCGCCGAGCAGCGTGCGGCCGAGGCAGCGCAGGTGCTCGCGAAGGCCACCTACGACCGCGTGAGCGGCTTGAAGGCGAAGAACTCGGCCACGGCACAGGAACTGGACCAGGCCACCGCCGGACTGGCCGCTGCCGACGCCCGCGTCGCGGCGGCGAGGGCCCGCGTCGCGGAAGCGGAGGCCGGCATCAACGCCGCCACCGCAGCCGAGCAGGCTGCGTCGGTGGGCGCCTCCTACACCACGCTCGCGGCACCGTTCGACGGCATCGTCGCCGCGCGCCACGCGGATCCCGGATCGCTGGCCGCTCCCGGTGCGCCCCTCGTGACCATCGAGGACACGGGCGGGTACCGCCTCGAGGCACAGATGGACGAGTCGCGCGCGCATCTCGTGACCCCGGGTAGCCCGGCCGACGTGCGGATCGACCGCGGCGCGGGCGAGGTCGGCGCGGAGTGGCAGCGGTCGAAGGTGGCCGAGATCGCCAACATCGACCCGGCTCGCCACAGCTTCACCGTGAAGGTGGACCTGCCGGAGGTGGAAGGGATTCGCTCGGGGCTCTTCGGGCGCGTGCGCCTGCTCGGGCCGTCGCGCACGGTGCTCGTCGCGCCCGGCAACGCCATCGTCAAGCGCGGGCAGCTGACCTTCGCGTTCGCGTTGGACGCCGAGGGCGCGGCGCGCCTGCGGATGGTGTCGGTGGGCGAGGCGTCGGGCGGCCAGGTTGAAGTGCTCGCGGGCCTGCAGGAGGGCGACCAGGTCGTGATGGACCCGCCGGCCTCGCTCGAGGACGGGCGGCCCGTGCGTGGCGCGACTCGCGCCGCCGAGGCGGGAGACGCGAAATGAGCGCGAGCTACGGCCTGGCTGGCCGCATGGCCGCGGCCTTCATCCACTCCAAGCTGACGCCGCTGGTCATCGTCGCGTCGCTGCTGCTGGGCGTGTATGCGGCCATCGCGCTGCCGCGCGAGGAGGAGCCGCAGATCATCGTCCCGATGGTGGACGTGTTCGTGGACCTGCCCGGCGCGTCGCCGTCGGAGGTGGAGCAGCGCGTCACGCGCCCGCTCGAGAAGCTCCTGTGGGAAGTGCCGGGGCTCGAGTATCTCTACTCGACGTCCGGGCCCGGCCGCGCGATGATCATCGCCCGCTTCTACGTGGGTGAGGACGACGACCGCGCGCTGGTGCGGATCAACCAGAAGCTGGCGTCCGGCCCTGAACTGCTGCCCGCGGGCGCGTCCACGCCGGCCGTGCGCGCACGCTCCATCGACGACGTGCCGGTGATGGCGCTGACGCTGTGGGGGAGCGGCTACGACGATCCCACGCTGCGGCAGCTGGCCGCGCAGGTGCAGGAGTCGCTGAAGGAGGTCCCCGACATCTCGGAGGTGACCCTCATCGGCGGCCGGCCGCGGCAGATCACCGTCGAACTGGATCCCCCGGCGCTCTCCGCGCGCGGCCTGCACCCGCTGGCCGTGCAGCAGGCGCTGCAGCGCTCGAACGCGCGCGTGGCCGCGGCCGACGTCGTGAGCGCGAACCGCTCGACGCGGCTCGAGGCCGGCGGCTGGCCGGCGAGCGTCCCCGAGCTGAACGCGCTCGTCGTGGGCTCCGCCGGCGGGCCCGTGCGCCTGGCCGACGTGGCGACCGTGCGGGACGAGGCGGGCGAGCCCACCGAGTACGTGTTCTACCACCCGAGGAAGGGGCAGATGTTCCCGGCGGTCACGATCTCCATCGCCAAGCGCCGGGGCGTGAACGCCATCGACCTCACCCACGCGGTGGAGCAGAAGCTCGAGACGCTGCGCGGCTACGTGCTCCCGCACGACGTGCAGGTGACCGTCACGCGGAACTACGGCGAGACGGCCGCGCACAAGTCGAACGAACTGCTGTGGCACATGCTCATCGCGGTGATCTCGGTGTCGATCCTCATCTGGTTCGCGCTGGGTCGCCGCGAGTCGCTGGTGGTGCTGATCGCCATCCCCGTCACGCTGGCGCTCACGCTGTTCGTCTTCTATCTCTACGGCTACACGCTGAACCGCATCACGCTCTTCGCGCTCATCTTCTCCATCGGCATCCTGGTGGACGACGCGATCGTGGTGGTGGAGAACGTGGTGCGGCACGCGCGGCTGTCCGGCGGGCGGCTGTCGATGGAGGACATCGCCATCCGCGCCGTGGACGAGGTGGGCAACCCCACCATCCTCGCGACCCTCACCGTCGTGGCCGCCATCCTGCCGATGGCGTTCGTCGGCGGGCTGATGGGCCCCTACATGCGTCCCATCCCGGTGGGCGCGACCGCGGCGATGCTCTTCTCGCTCGTGGTGGCCTTCATCGTCACGCCCTGGGCGGCGGTGCGCCTGCTGAAGAAGGACGGGGGCCACCACGACGAGAGCGACGACCGGATGACGGCGGCATACCGGCGCTTCATGGCCTCGCTCATCGGCAACCCGAAGCGGCGCCTGGCCTTCCTGGGCGGCGTGGCGGTGCTCCTGGTGGCCGCGGCCATCCTGGTGCCGACGGGCCAGGTGACGGTGAAGATGCTGCCCTTCGACAACAAGGCGGAGCTGCAGGTCGTGGTCCGGATGCCCGACGACACGCCGCTCGAGGCGACGAGCCGCGTGGCCGCGACGCTGGCCGACGAGGCGCTGGGCGATCCCGAGGTCGTGAGCGCGCAGAGCTACACCGGCACGGCGTCGCCCTACACCTTCAACGGCCTGGTGCGGCACTACTTCCTGCGGCGCGAGGCCAACCTCGCCGACCTCCAGGTGCTGCTGACGCCGAAGGAGGATCGCGACGATCAGAGCCATGACATCGCCAAGCGCCTGCGCGAGCGCCTGGAGCCCGTGGCGAGCGCCCTCGGCGCGAGCGTGCAGGTGGTGGAGATCCCTCCGGGCCCTCCCGTGCTGCAGACCCTGGTGGCCGAGGTCTACGGGCCGGACGCCGAGCGGCGCGTGCAGGTGGCGAAGGACGTGCGCGCGGTGTTCGAGAAGACCGACGGCGTGGTGGACGTCGACTGGTACGTCGAGTCGCCGCGGCCGAAGCAGCGGCTGGACGTGGACACCGACAGGGCCGGCGCCGCCGGCGTGACCGCGTCCGAGATCATGGCCGTGGCGCGGATGGCCGGCGCGGGGGCGCCCGCGGGGCTGCTCCACGACGGCGACGCGCGCGAGCCGGTGCCCGTGGTGTTGCGCCTGCCGCGCGAGCAGCGCGGCTCCATCGATGCGCTTGGATCGCTCCGCCTCGGCGGGGGCGCGTCGCTGGGTGAGCTGGTGCGCGTGTCGGAGGGCTTCGAGGAGCCCAGCCTGTACCACAAGAACCTGCAGCCGGTGACCTACGTGACGGCGGACGTGGCGGGGAAGATCGAGAGCCCCGTCTACGCCATCCTGCAGATGAACGGCGCGCTCGGCGAGATGACCCTGCCGGAGGGGTACGGGCTGGAGATCTACAACACGCAGCAGCCGTTCGACAGCTCGAAGTACGCGATGAAGTGGGACGGCGAGTGGCACATCACCTACGAGGTGTTCCGGGACCTGGGCATGGCCTTCGCGGCAGTGCTGGTCCTCATCTACATCCTGGTGGTGGGGTGGTTCCAGTCGTTCATCACGCCGATGACCATCATGCTGGCCATCCCGTTCTCGCTCGTGGGCATCCTGCCGGCGCACGCGGGCATGGGGGCATTCTTCACGGCGACTTCGATGATCGGCTTCATCGCCGGCGCCGGCATCGTCGTGCGGAACTCGATCATCCTGGTCGACTTCATCGAGCTGCGGGTGCGCGACGGCATGCCGCTGGAGGAGGCTGTCGTGGACGCCGGCGCCGTTCGGTTCCGGCCGATGGCGCTGACAGCGGCGGCGGTGATCGTCGGGTCGGCGGTGATGCTGTTCGACCCCATCTTCCAGGGCCTGGCCATCTCGCTGATGGCCGGCGAGGTGGCCTCGCTCCTGCTGTCGCGCATGACGGTCCCAATCACCTACTACCTGACGCACCGGCACGCCGCCGCGGCGCAGCCGGCGGAGGCGTGACCATGAGCACCGACGTCAAGACAGTCCTCGTGGCGGTGGATTTCGGAGAGGCGTCCGCGCGGGCCCTCACCCTGGGCGGCGCGCTCGCAGGCGCGTTCGGGGCGTCGCTCCGGGTGCTGCACGCCGAGACGCTGGACGCGCCGCCGTACTTCACGCAGGCGCAGATGGAGGCTCTCGAGAGCGACGCGCAGGAGACCCGCGCGCGCGCGCGGGACTACCTGCGCGAGTTCGCGCGGAGGCACACCGACGCGCCGTTCGAGCCCGTCGTGGACAACCGCTACGCCACTGACGCCATCCTGCACGCCTCGGCCGATGCCGACCTGGTGGTGATGGGCACGCACGGGCGGCGCGGCCCGTCGCGGTGGTGGCTGGGCTCGGTGGCCGAGCGCGTGCTGCGCGAGTGCGGCGTGCCGCTGCTCGTCGTGCACGCCACCGGTCCGGCGCTGGCGCCGGCGTCGGCGTTTGCCAGCGGCATCGTCGTGGCTCGCGAGGACGGCGCCGCCTACGACACGCGCCGGCTCGCCGAGCGGATCGCGCACGGCTTCGGCGGACACCTCGTCGAGGGGACCGTCGCCGACCCGGCGGAGGCGAGACGCCGGACCGGCGCCACCTGGGCCGCCGTGCCCATGCCCACACCCCGCACCTCGCACTGGCTGTCGCACGTGGGCGAGCCCCTGGTCACGGGCTGCGCAATGCCGGTGCTGTTTGTTCCCGAGGCCCAGGGAGGGCCTGCCCAATGAACGTCGACTCGATGCTCCACATGATTGCCGGTGTCTTCATCATCCTCAGCGTGCTGCTCGGCATGTTCGTACACCCTGGCTTCTTCTGGTTCACCGCCTTCGTCGGGCTGAACCTGTTCCAGTCGGCCTTCACGCACTGGTGCCCTATGATGACGTTCCTGAGAAAGGCCGGGGTGCGGGACTAGGTTGTCCATTGAGCGATTGCCGATTGCTGATTGAGCGATTCATTGGGTGATCGGGTGGTTGGAGCATTGAGCATTGGATTGGTGATTGAGCGATTGCCGCAATTCCACAATCGCCCAATGCCCCAATCCGAATGCCCAATGCCCAATGCCCCAATGCCCCAATGCCCCAATGCCCCAATCGCCAATCGCCAATCGCCAATCGCCAATCGCCCGATGAATCGCCCAATCGCCAATCGGCAATCGTCAATGAGCTGAAGACGCCAGCCTGCGCTACACTGGGGCGCCCGAACAAAGGAGGCGCCCGGTATGCGCAGGCTTCTCGTCGGTGTCCTCTCCCTGCTCCTGATGTCGCCGGCGGTGCCCGCTCTTGCGCAGGGCGCCGCGCCGGCTGCCAGCTCCTCGCACCCGCTGGACTTCGAGACCTTCCGGACGAAGGTGCAGCCCATCCTGCTGGCTTCACGCGAGGGGCTGGTCCGCTGCATCACCTGCCACGGCGGCAAGGTGGGCACGCGCCTGAGGCTGGAGCCGCTCTCCGATGGCGCCGCGGCCTGGACGGAAGAGCAGTCGCGCAAGAACTTCGCGAGCGTGTCGAGCCTCGTCGTGCCCGGCTCGCCGATGACGAGCCGGCTGCTGCTGCACCCGCTCGACCGGCAGGCCGGCGGCGACGCGTTCCACGGCGGCGGCAAGCACTGGCGCTCGCAGCTCGATCCCGAGTGGCAGACGCTGGCCGCGTGGGTGCGGGGGCCGGAGGCGGCCACAGCGGCCGCACCCGCCGGCGGCAGGGCGGTGCGCATCATCCAGACCAACGCGGCCGGCGACGACACGCATCTCATCGACCCGGCGACCAACCGCGTCGTGGGCGTCATCCGCGGCGTGGAGATCCCGCACGGCGTCACTACCTCGCCGGACGGCAGCCGCCTCTACCTGAGCAACGAGTCGCTGCACACGCTGGACGCCGTGGATGCCGTCACCTTGACCGTCGTCACGCGCGTGCCCCTCAGCGGGCGGCCGAACAACGTGGCGCTCTCGAAGGACGGGCGCAAGGTGTACGTGGGGATTGCGCAGGCGCCCGGCGCGCTGGACGTGATCGATACCGCGTCGCTCACCAACGTGAAGACGGTGCCGGTGAAGGGTTCCATCCACAACGTCTACGTGACGCCGGACGGGAGGTTCGCCGTGGCGGGCTCCATTCCCGAGCGCACCATCTCCATCGTGGACACGGCCACTGACACGCTGGCACGCACCATCACGCTCTCGGCCGGCATCCGGCCCATGGCCTTCGACACGAACCCGGACGGCTCGACGAAGAACATCTACGTGCAGCTGTCGGACTTCCATGGCTTCGCCGTGGTGGACTTCGCCACCGGCAAGGAGATCGCGCGCGTCGAGCACCCGGCCATCGAAGGTGAGCACCCGCACACCGACGGCCTGCAGGGCGCGCCCGCGCACGGCCTGGCCGTGTCACCGGATGGGACGAGGCTGTGGTCCACGAGCAAGGTCTACGGCTACGCGTACGTGCACTCGCTGCCGGACCTGAAGGAAGTGGGCCGCGTGTTCGTCGGGCAGCATCCGGAGTGGGTCACCTTCACGCCAGATGGTCGGTTCATCTACGTCGCGGCCGCGGGCGACAACATGGTGTTCGTCGTGGACACCGCCACGCTGAAGGAGGTCGCGCGGGTGCCCGTAGGACAGGTGCCGAAGCGAAATGCGACCGGGCTGCTGAAGCTGCCGCGGTGACTAAGGTTGGCGTCCATTGATGATTGCTGATTGACGATTGAGTGATTCATTGGGCGATTGCGGATTGTCCCAATGCGGCATTCAATTGCGGCAATGCACCAATGAGGCAGTAGTGCAATCCAATGCGGTCATTGCGGCAATCGCCAATCACCAGATGAATCGCCCGATTGGCAATCGGCAATCGGCAATGGGCGCGGCGCGCGGCTCGCGGCGCGCGATGCCCGGGGAGCGCGCTCAGTCGTTGTGGTGCAGCTCGTATTCGCGCTGGGCGCGGGCCATCTCGCTGCCGCGGACCTTGTCGCGCTTGGCGGCGGCCTTGAGCGCCAGGGCGTGAGTGCCTGTCGAGTGGACCGCCGGAAGCGACATGAGCTTCTCGAGGTCCGTGCTCTGGCAGGCGGGGCACATCGGCGTCGTGCCGGCGCGGACCAGCGCCTCGAACGCCTTGCCGCAGCTCTTGCACGTGTATTCGAAGATTGGCATCGTTGGCCTCTCACGCAATTATAGAGGCTTGCCCGTGCCCATGCCCCCTGTTCGTGCCGCCCTGCTGAGCCTTGCCCTGGCTGCGGTTCTAGGCGCCGCCACGGTACGGACACGGCCTGCCGGGTCGATCGAGGCTGCGGGGACCGGGGAGCCTGATTCGACGCTGGCGTCACGAATCGCCGAGGCCGCGGAGGGGGCCGTGGAGCTGCCACGGCTCCGCAGCCTGCTCGTGAGCTCGAACGGCAACCTGGTCCTCGAGCGCTACTTCCGGGGCACCAGGGCGGGGACCCTGGCCAACATCAAGTCGGCATCGAAGAGCGTGATGTCGGCGCTGGTGGGGGTCGCCATCCGGCAGGGCATTCTCCGCGACGTCTCCGAGCCCATCGCGCCGCACTTCCGTGCCGAGCTCGCGCCGTCGGCCGATCCGCGGACGCGGTCCATCACCGTCGAGCACCTCCTCACCATGCAGACGGGACTCGAGTCCACCAGCAGCCGCAACTACGGCGCCTGGGTACGGAGCCCGAACTGGGTCCGCTACGCGCTGCGGCGTCCGCTCATCGCCGACCCGGGCACGCGCATGGAGTACAGCACCGGGAACTCGCATGTGCTCTCGGCCCTGCTCACGCGCGTGACGAAGCAGAGCACGTGGCAGTTCGCGCAGCAGTCCCTGGCCCGGCCCCTGGGCTTCTCGCTGGCGCGATGGCCGCAGGACCCGCAGGGCATCTACTTCGGCGGCAACGACATGCTGATGACGCCGAGGCAGATGGTGCGCGTTGGCGAGCTCTATCTGAACGGCGGCCGCACGGGCGACCGGATGCTGTTCCCGGAGGGCTGGGTCGACCGCTCGTTCGTGCCGCGAGGCCGGTCGCGGTGGGGCGACGACCGTGAGTACGGGTACGGCTGGTGGATCCGCGAGCTGGCCGGCCGTCCCGCCTACTACGCCTGGGGCTACGGTGGCCAGTTCATCTTCGTCATCCCCTCCACGCAGATGGTCATCGTCACCACCTCCGACCCGAACGTCACCCGCGAACGCCGCGAGCACCTGCAGGCGCTGTACGCCCTCGCGGAACGGGTCGTGCGGGCTGCCGTGGGGGACGGTTCCCAATGATGATCGCCGATTGCCAATCGGGCGATTCACTGAC
This sequence comes from Vicinamibacterales bacterium, assembly GCA_050249615.1. Classification (GTDB taxonomy): domain Bacteria; phylum Acidobacteriota; class Vicinamibacteria; order Vicinamibacterales; family UBA2999; genus VFZN01. The sequence continues at coordinate 8,048 of JBFWQE010000098.1, read as the reverse complement.
GATTGAGTGATCGGCGATTGCGCGTTGAATTGCCGGCGATTTGCGATTGAGGCATCGGCCGATTGGCGTTGACCGCGTAGCCTGCGGCGTCGGGGGCCCGGTCAACGGATTGGCCCCTGTCTCGCGGGCCCGGCCGCACGACTCGTGCCTCCGAGAATGCCCCAATCAGCCAATCACCCAATCACCCAATCACCCAATCACCCAAACCAATGCCCAATCACCAATCGCTCAATCGTCAGTGAATCGCCCGATTGGCAATCGGCAATCGTCAATGGACGGCCGCGCCACGCCGCTCTTCTGAGGGCGCGGTACGCTATGCTGGCCCGGCCATTCGAGGGGAGGAACTCCGATGTTGCAGTATGTGCGTGCAGGACTGGTGGCGGGTGCAGCCGTGGTGGCCGCGGGGGCGGGATACCAGGCGCTGGCCCAGGGCGGCGCGAACATGCCGCCGGTGAACGAAGCGCCGAACCCGTTCCAGACCATCGAGAACCACTTCAAGCTGCCCGCGGGTCGGGCCTGGGGCTCCACGAGCGCGGTGGACATCGACAAGGACGGCCGGACCATCTGGGTCGCCGAGCGGTGTTCGGCCAACTCCTGCTGGGATGCCGCGACAGGCGAGATGTCGCCTCTCGATCCGGTCCTGAAGTTCGACACCTCCGGGAAGCTGCTCCTCAGCTTCGGCAAGGGGATGATGGTGTTCCCGCACGGCATCCACGTGGACCGCGACGGCAACATCTGGGTGACCGACGGCCAGGACAACCTCCCGCGGCGCCGGCCGGGCCAGCCCGCTGACGCGCCGCTGCCGCCTGCGCCCGCGAAGATCGTCGGGCACCAGGTCCACAAGTTCAGCCCGGACGGCAAGCACCTGATGTCGCTCGGCAAGCCCGGGGGCAACCAGCCGGGGCAGGCCGCGGATCCCGGCTCGTTCTACCAGCCGAACGACGTCATCACCTATCCGAACGGCGACATCCTGGTGGCGGAGGGCCATGGCAACGCGGCCCCGTCCACGGCCCGGCTGGTTCGGTTCGACAAGAACGGGAAGTTCCTGCGTGAGTTCGGCAAGATGGGATCGGGGCCCGACGGCGAGTTCATCCAGCCGCACGGCCTGGCTTTCGACTCGCGCGGCCGGCTCTTCGTCGCGGACCGATCGAACAACCGCATCCAGATCCTCGACGCCGAGACCTACAAGACCCTTGACACCTGGTACCAGTTCAGCCGCTTGAGCGGCATCTTCATCGACAGGAACGACATGCTCTACGGCGCCGACTCCGAGTCGGGGTCGGTGAACCCGCCGCACGGCGCGTGGATGCGGGGCATGCGCATCGGCTCGGCGAAGGACGGCAAGGTGCTCTACTTCATCCCCGACCCGACGAGCGTGGGTGAGAAGTTCTCGATGGTGGACGGGAAGCCCGTCATGACCAAGGCCGATGGATCGCCCGGCGCACGGGGCACGCTGGCCGCCGAAGGCGTGGCCGTGGACGCCGACGGCAACATCTACGGCGCCGAGGTCGGGCCGAGGGCTGTCAAAAAGTATGTGAAGAAATAGGGGCGGTCCATTGGTGATTGCTGATTGACGATTGAGCGATCCATCGGGTGATTGAGCGATTGGGGCACTGCGCCATTCAATTGCGCCAATTGCGCCAATTGCGGCAATGCGGCAATGCGCCAATGACGCAATCCGAATGCCCCAATGCCCCAATCCCCAGTCACCCAATGAATCACTCAATCATCAATCGGCAATCGGCAATGGACGCGCGGCGGACGGCTCAGCGAAGAATCAGGCACGTCGTGGTGGCGTGGGCGAGCAGCGTGCCGTCCGCCGACTCCAGTCGACCTTCCGCCAGCGCCGTCGTCCGGCCCGCGTGAAGCACGGTGCCGATGGCGTGCACCGGTCCGGTGGCCAGCGTGACGGCCCGCACGAAGTTCAGCTTCAATTCCAGCGTCGTGTAGCCCACCCGGGCGGGGAGCTTCGTGTGCACGGCGCAGCCCATCGCCGAGTCCAGCATGGTGGCGGCGAAGCCGCCGTGGACCACGCCGATCGGGTTGTAGTGGAACTCCGAGGGCGTCGCCTCGAAGACGACGCGGCCCTCCGAGGCCTCCACCATGCGGATGTCCATCATCCGCGCGATGGGCGGGTGGGGCAGGGCGCCCGCGATCACCTGCCGCATCCGCTCGAGGCCCGAGAGGTCCTCGATGGCTCGGGCCATGGCCAGCGGATCGTCCCAGCTGAAGGTCCGGGTCCGCGCGCTCATGCCGCCGGCTGGTCGAGATCCGTCCGTGGCGCGTCGGCGGCCAGGCCTTCCCATCGCCGCACGACGCCGGACATCCACCACAGGACGAGCCCCACCACGATGGCCGCCATCATCCAGCGCATCAGGCTCGCCAGCGCCGCCGCGTCCAGGGCGGGGAGGGGGAACTGGCTGAGCGCCGCCCATCGCTCCGTCATCCAGTGCCACGCGGTGTGGGCCACGAGGGCCGACAGGATGATGATGCCCATGCGTTCCCGGACGACGCGCGTGAAGACGAAGCCGAGCGCCGGGATGAGGACGGCGAGGACGACGAGCTGCCCGAACTCCACGCCCACGTTGAAGGCCAGCAGCGACGAGAGCAGGTGCGCCCCGGCGAACTGCAGCCGCTCGCGCAGCAGGAACGAGAACCCGAAGCCGTGCACCAGCCCGAAGGCGAAGGTCATCACCCACCGGCGCTCGATCTGCGCGCCGATGATGTTCTCGAGGGCCATGTAGAGGATGGAGGCGGCAATCAGCGTTTCGACGAGCGGCGGGAACCACAGCGCGTCGGGCGCGACGTCGTAGGCCGACGCGATGAGCGTCACCGAGTGCGCCAGCGTGAAGGCGGTGACGACGACCAGGAGCGGCCTGAAGCGGCGGAAGGGGACGACCAGGCAGAGCAGGAACAGCAGGTGGTCGGTGCCGTCCAGGATGTGCCAGAACCCTTCCTTCACGAACAGCCACGCGGCCTGGTGCCAGCGCGGGTCCAGCTCGACCACCCCCACGTCGGCGTGCACGTCGAATACCCGCTCGGGCTTGTCGGGTGTGAGCAGCCGGAGCCCGACGTTCACCTGGAGGCCGAGGCGGGTGAAGCCCGGGCGAATGGCAAAGCGGGACCGGTCCGATCCGATGGGGTACTCGAAGAGCACGTCGAGCACACCCTGTTCCCAGAAGATGTTGGTGTCGTCCGGCAGAGGCGGGCTGCGCACCGTGGCGAGGGCCGACTCGTAGCTCGAGAACGCGCGGCTGGACGGCAGCTCCACGCGCACGGCGGCCACCGTGGGCTTGGGCAGGCGCTGGCCGTTCTCGTAGAGCTCGACGAAGTCGGCAATCCAGAGCGTCGCCGCATCGCGCAGGGCCGGGTCGGCGCGGGCGATGTCCAGGTAGCCTTCGTCCTTGACGGGCACGCTGATGTCGCGCAGCGACTCCATCGGCGCCCGCACCAGGAACCGGAGCACCTGGCCCTCGGGCTTGAGGAACGCCAGGACCGTGACCTCGTTGGGCACCTCGTGGGCGGCCGGCCCAGCTTGCAGGCCCAGGAGGACGAGCGCGGCGAGAGTGGCAGGAAAACGTCGGACACGCATGGGAAACCGTGGCAGGTTACCTCAGAACCTGAGAACCTGAGAACCCGAGAACCCGAGAACCCGAGAACCCCAGAACCAGCGTTCACCTTGACAGCTATTCCCGTGTATACTCGGCCAGCTTCTGAGGGGAGGCGCAGATGGCGCGTGTGCTGCAATCACGAAAATTCGTTGGATGGACGCTGGCGGTCCTGCTGGTGGGGCTGGGCGTCGGGCAGGCAATGCTCGACCGCACCTCGGCCCAGACCAAACAGGCTCCGCGGTTCGAGGTGGATCCGTTCTGGCCGAAGCCGATGCCCAACAACTGGGTGCTGGGCATGACGATCGGGATCGGCGTGGACGATCGGGACCACGTGTGGATCATCCACCGCGGGAACGACCCGGGGAACCTGGATCGCACCGAGCTGGCGTTCCCTGCGCCCAACGCGCCTCGCGTCGGCGAGTGCTGCGTGGCGGCGCCGCCGGTGCTCGAATTCGACGCCGAAGGCAACCTGGTCGGCAGCTGGGGTGGCGCGCAGCCCGGCGCGCCGTACGCCTGGCCCGAGTCCAACCATGGCATCGTGGTGGACCACAAGGGCTTCGTGTGGATTGGCGGCAACGGCGGCCCGGACGCGCACATCCTGAAGTTCACGCGCGACGGCAAGTTCGTGGCGCAGTACGGCAAGCCCGGCGCCCGCCGCGACCCGAACTCGCCGGCGGCCAAGCCGAACTTCGTGGCCAACAGCAACGACATGGACAACTTCGGCCGCGTGGCCAAGATCTTCATCGACCCGAAGGCCAACGAGGGCTACGTGGCTGACGGCTACCTGAACCACCGCGTGGCGGTCATCGACCTGGACACCGGCAAGATCAAGCGGCACTGGGGCGCGTACGGCAAGCCGCCAACGGACGAGATGCTGGGCCGCTACAACCCGAACGACCCGCCGGCACAGCAGTTCCGCAACCCGGTGCACTGCGCCGAGATGTCGAACGACGGCCTGGTGTACGTCTGCGATCGCCCGAACGACCGCGTCCAGATCTTCACGAAGGAAGGCAAGTTCGTGCGCGAGGTGTTCGTCGAGAAGAACACGCTCGCGGACGGCTCCGTGTGGGACATCGCCTTCTCGAAGGACCCTGAGCAGCGGTACCTCTACATGGCGGACGGCGTCAACGAGCACGTGCGCATCTTCGATCGCAAGTCGATGGAGGAGCTGACGCACTTCGGCTACGGCGGCCGCCAGCCGGGCATGTTCCTCGGTGTGCACAGCATCGCCACCGACTCGAAGGGCAACATCTACACGACGGAAACCTACACCGGCAAGCGCCTGCAGAAGTTCGTGATGAAGGGCATGGGGCCGGCGACGAAGCCGACCGGCCCGGCACCGCCGTGGCCGCCAAAGTCGGGTAACTGACGGGTAACTGGGTGACGATTGAACGGGCGCGACTCCCTCGAGGGGGCCGCGCCCGTTGTGTTTGGCGCCCATTGGCGATTGCCAATTGACGATTGAGCGATTCATTCGGCGATCGGGCGATTGAGTCAATGCCTCATTCCGATGGCGCCACTGCCGCACTGTTGAATGCCCCAATGCCCCAATCGCCAATCACCCAATGAATCGCTCAATCGTCAGTCAGCAGTCATCAATGGACACCCGGCCCTCTACTGCAGCCGGATAGCCCACCCCACCCCGAACTTGAGGCCGGGCACGTTCCCGCCGCCCAGCCGGACGTCCGTGAAGAACCCGTTGTCGTGCGCGAAGCCGAACAGGTAGCTCGCCCCCGCGCTCACCTCCGTGCCCAGGTCGAAGCGGTCGTCTGACAAACGCGTCAGGACCACGGCGGGGCCGCCGCCGGTGACCAGCGTCCACGTGCCCTGGCCGAGCGGAATCAGGTAGACGAAGTCCACGTTGAAGGTGGCCAGGCGCAGCCCGTCACCGAAGCCGCCGTCCAGGCCGGGCCGGATGCGGAACCGGCCGCCGATGTCCGGTGACTGCCAGAAGACGCCCGCGTACACCTGCTCGGGGTCGATAGAGGCGCCACCGGTGAACCCGATGGAGGACTGCGCCGCCGACGGGGAGGACACCCCCGCTGCCAGAATTCCCACCAGAATCGCCATACGTGCCGCGGAACGTCCACTCAGAAGGACCATACCTACCTCTCGTGTACGCTGGTCATCAAGAAGCGTTCCAGCGTGACCACTCCGGAACAACGTCAGGCCTTCGATTATCCCTTCGTTCGCGCGTTCGCGGCCGGCCGGTTCGCGGCGGTGGCCGGCTACCAGATCATCTCCGTCGCCGTCGGCTGGCAGCTCTACGAGCGCACCGGGCAGGCACTGGCGCTCGGGCTCGTGGGCCTGTTCGAGGTGGCGCCGGTCTTCGTGTTGATGATGGCGGCGGGCACGGCCGCCGACCGGTTCCCGAGACGGACCGTCGGGATGACGGCGCACGGCGTGCTGGCGCTGGCGGCCACGGGACTGGCGGTCGTGGCCTGGACGGAAGCGCCGGTCGCGCTGGTCTATGCGCTCATCACCCTGGTCGGTGCCGGACGTGCGTTCGCCGCGCCGGCCGTGAACACGATCCTGCCGCAGCTTCTGCCGCCGGTCATCTTCGCGAACGCGAACGCCTGGGTCGCGTCCACTGCGCAGCTCGCGGCCATCATCGGCCCCGCCGCAGGCGGCGGGGTCATCGCGATCACCGGCGGGAGCACCGCGGCCTTCGCCGTCGCGGCGGCGCTGGAGGCGACATTCGTCGTCCTGCTCGTGCGTGTGCCGAGGGCGCCGGCGGCGCGGACCGTCGCCTCCCGCGGCGGCGTGCTGGCGGGCCTGTCGTTCGTCTCGCGGAGCCCGGTCTTCCTGGCCGCCATCACGCTGGACCTCTTCGCGGTGCTGTTCGGCGGCGCGGTCGCGCTGCTGCCCATCTTCGCGAAGGACATCCTGCAGGTAGGACCCGAGGGCCTGGGCCTGCTGCGCGCGGCCCCGGCCGCCGGCGCCCTGACGATGGCGCTCGTGACCACGCAGCTGGCGCCCTGGGAGCGCCCGGGACGGACACTGCTGGTGGCCGTGGCCGGTTTCGGCCTGGCGATGGTGGGCTTCGGCTTTTCGCGGAACCTGGCCCTCTCGCTCCTGTGCCTCTTCATCACCGGCGTCTGCGACAACATCAGCGTCGTCATCCGGCTGACGCTGGAGCAGATGATCACGCCAGACGCGCTGCGCGGCCGCGTGTCGGCCGTGAAACACGTGTTCGTCAGCATGTCGAACGAGATTGGCGCGTTCGAGAGCGGCGTCACCGCGGCGCTGTTCGGGCCGGTGGCGTCGGTGGCGGGTGGCGGGCTGGCCACCATCGGGGTCGTCGGCCTGGTGATGTGGGCGTGGCCGCCGCTGGCGCGGCTGGGCCCCCTTCACACGCTGAAGCCGATCGCGCACAATCTGGACTCGTGAGCCTGGCCCGCACGCTGCTCCTGAAGGCCTCCGACAGCACCTGGCTGCGCGAGCATGGCACCCGGGCGCCGTTCGTGCGCCGGGCCGTCTCGCGCTTCATGCCGGGCGAGACGTTCGACGACATGCTGGGCGCGGCCCGCGCGATGGCCGAACATCGGGTCGCCGGTGTCTTCACGCGCCTCGGCGAGAACGTCACCGACACGGTGGAGGCCGACGCCGTGGCGGCGCACTACGCGGAGGCCGTGGCGCGCGTTTGCGCGGCCGGCATGGACTGCGAGCCGTCCATCAAGCTCACGCAGCTGGGGCTGGACATCGACGGGGAGTTCGCCTTCGGCCACGCGCGGCGGCTCGCGGCTGCGGCCCGGGAGGCCGGCAGCTTCCTCTGGGTGGACATGGAGCAGTCCCCCTACGTGGACCGCACACTCGAGATCGTGCGGCGGTTGCGCGAGGAAGGGCCGCGCGTCGGGGTCTGCCTCCAGGCGTATCTCCTCCGGACGCCGGAGGACCTGGACGACATGATCGATCGCGGTATCGGCGTGCGCCTGGTGAAAGGAGCCTACAAGGAGCCCCCGACCGTCGCCTTCCCGCGAAAGGCGGATGTGGACGAACAGTATTCAAGGCTGGCGCAGCGGATGCTGGCAGCGCCGGCGCGGGCGAACGGCGGCCGTGCCGTGTTCGGCACGCACGACATCCGCCTGATTGCGCGAATCCGCGAGCAGGGGGCCGCCACCGACGTGCCCCGCGACCAGTACGAATTCCATATGCTCTACGGCATCCAGCGGGAGGAGCAATTCCGCCTGGCCCGCGACGGCGCCCAGGTGCGCGTGCTCGTCGCGTACGGGCCCTACTGGTTCCCGTGGTACATGCGCCGCCTGGCCGAGCGTCCGGCGAACGTGTGGTTCGTGGCGAAAAACCTGTTGGTGAGGTCTTGAGGGCTTGGGGCTTGGGGGCAGAACCCGAGAACCCGAGAACCCGAGAACCGAGAACCTGAGAACCCGAGAACCGAGAACCCGAGAACCCGAGAACCTCAGAACCTCTTGATCTTCT
>JBFWQE010000097.1:0-20605 GCA_050249615.1 Vicinamibacterales bacterium | reverse complement strand
CCGACTTGCCCGTCGCGCCGATGAACAGCAGCAGCGTGATGAGCGAGATCGTGCCGAAGGCCACCTCGGGCGGCAGCGCCTTCGCCGCGTTCGCGATCGTGACGAAGTCCAGCGACCCCAGCGTCACGATCATCAGAAGCGAGCCCAGGATGAACGCGTAGTCGCCCACGCGGTTCACGATGAACGCCTTGTTGGCGGCGTCGGACGCCGACTTCTTCTCGTAGTAGTAGCCGATGAGCAGGTACGAGCAGAGGCCCACCCCCTCCCAGCCCACGAACATCACCAGGACGTTCGAGCCAAGGACGAGGAGGAGCATGAAGAAGACGAACAGGTTCAGGTACGAGAAGTAGCGCGCGTACTCCGGGTCCGTCTCCTCGTGCATGTACGCCGTGGAGTAGATGTGGATGAGCGAGCCGATGCCGGTGATGACCAGGATCATCACGGCGGAGAGCGCATCCAGGCGGAACGCCAGGTCCAGCGAGAAGTCGCCCGCGGTGATCCACGTGTAGAGCGTCTGGGTGACCTGGCGGCTCTCGGGCGCCATGCCGAAGAGCGCCCACACCTGGCTGGCGGCGATGAGGAACGACGCCACCATCACGGCGCAGGCCACGCCGCCCGACACGCTCTTGGGCAGCCGCTTCCCCATCGTCACGTTGACGAGGAAACCGGCGAACGGAAGCAGGGGGATCAGGGCTAACACGAGTGCACGCTCCGGGAGTCGGGAGTCGGGAGTCGGGAGTCGCCGGTGAGCCGCCGCCGCATCAGCGTCATCTGCGCCATCGGCATCACCACTTGAGTGACGTGAAGGCCTCGGGGTTGAGCGACTCCCGATGGCGGAACAGCCCGATGACCAGCGCCAGGCCGACGGCCGCCTCGGCGGCCGCCACGGTCATGACGAAGAAGGTGATGATCTGCCCGTCCACGGTCCCGAGCTGCCGGCCGAAGGCCACGAACGCCAGGTTCACGGCATTCAGCATGATCTCGACCGAGAGCAGCAGGGTGATGATGTTGCGGCGCAGGAACACGCCCGCCGCGCCGATGGCGAACAGCAGGCCCGAGAGCACCAGGTAGTAACCGATGGCCATCGCGTCAGCTCTCCCGCTTCCGGGCGAGCGCCACGGCGCCCACCATGGCGACGATGATGAGGATGGACGTCACTTCGAACGCGAACATGTAGTCGGTGAAGAGCACGCGGCCCAGCTCGGCGACCGACGAAATGGCCGGCCGCTCGTCGGCCACGCCGACCCCAAGCCCCGGGGCCCGCGACAGCGCCCAGCCGAGCTGCAGCGCCATCACCACGGCCAGCGCGGTCCCGACGCGCAGCGCCCACGGGCGATAGTACGGGTGCGCGCGATCCCACTCCGCCGCGTCCTCCCGCGGCACGTTCAACAGCATCACCGTGAAGAGGAACAGCACCATGATGGCGCCGGCGTAGATGATGATCTGCACCACCGCCACGAACGGCGCCTCGAGCAGGACGTAGAGCCCCGAGAGGCCGAAGAACGCGACGATGAGCGCGAGGACGCTGTAGATGGGGTTTCGCTGCCCGATGACGAGCAGCGAGCCCAGCACGGCCACGCCCGCGAACACGAAGAAGAGGAACTGATCAAAGCCCAAAGTAGAGCACCCCCGCCGCGCTCACGAGCAGGTTGATGGTGGCCGCGGGCAGCAGCAGCTTCCACCCGAATCCCATCAGCTGGTCGTAGCGGAACCGCGGCAGCGTCCAGCGCAGCCACAGGTAGCCGAAGCAGAGCACGCTCAGCTTGATGAGGAACCAGATCCAGCCGTAGGCCTCGGGAATGAAGGGCCCGTGCCAGCCGCCGAGGAACAGGTTCGTCGCCACCGCGGCGACGGTCACCATGTTGATGTACTCGGCCAGGAAGAACAGTGCGAAGCGCATCGAGCTGTACTCGGTGTGGTAGCCCGCCACCAGCTCCTGCTCGGCCTCGGGGAAGTCGAAAGGCGCGCGGTTCGTCTCCGCGATGCCAGCCGTCGTGAAGATGAGGAAGCTGATCGGATTGATGAAGGCGTACCACTTCGGGATGAAGCCGAGCCAGTAGCCCTGCTGCGCGTCCACGATCTCGCGGAGCGAGAGCGACCCGGCCAGCATCACGATGGTGGCCAGCGACATGCCGTAGGCCAGTTCGTAGCTGATCATCTGCGCCGAGCTGCGCAGGCCGCCGAGCAGCGAGTACTTCGAGTTGCTCGACCAGCCCGCCAGCACGATGCCGTACACGCCCATCGAGGTCACCGCGAAGATGACCAGCACCGCCACGTTGATGTCCGCGACCATCAGCGGCATCGGCTCCGGCAACAGCCCGAAGAACGTGGTGGCGGCGCCAAAGGGCACCGGCGCGAAGGCCGTGAACGCCGCGATGGCCGAGATGACCGGCGCGGCCGCGAACAGGAGCGTGTCGGCCGCCTTCGGCTTCAGCTCCTCCTTGAACACCAGCTTGACGATGTCGGCGATGGGCTGCAGCAGGCCCTTCGGGCCCACGAGGTACGGGCCGTAGCGCTGCTGCATGAACGCCGCCACCTTGCGCTCGGCGTACACCATGACGGCCGCGGAGATCTGCAGCGCCAGGAACACGACCATCGTCACCGAGAGGAAGAAGATGGTCTGCGGGGCGGTGAGCCAGTCGAGCATGGTCAATGCGTCTCCACCGGCTGCTGCGCGCGGTAGTCCGCCGGCGCGGGGATGTCACCCTTCGCGTAGGCCTCGAACTCGGGCTTGAACCACTTGAGCGTGGTCAGCACCGGCGTCGCGGCGGCATCGCCGAAGGCGCACAGCGTCTTGCCGTTGATCTGGCTCGCCACGCTCTGCATCAGCGCGATGTCCTTCGGCGAGCCCTGGCCCATCAGCATGCGGTTCAGCAGCCGGTACAGCCAGTGCGTGCCCTCGCGGCACGGCGTGCACTTGCCGCACGACTCGTGCATGTAGAAGTGCAGCAGGTTCTCGGCGAGCCACACGATGTCGGTGGTCTCGTCGAAGGCCATGATGGCGGCCGAGCCCAGGAGCGATCCCGCCCGCTGCACATCGTCGAAGCTCGCCGGGATGTCGAGCTGATCGGGCATCAGGATGGGCACGGACGAGCCGCCCGGAATGACGCCCTTCAGCGTGTGGCCGTCGCGCACGCCGCCGGCGTACTCGAAGATGAGCTCGTTCAGCGTCACCTTCATCGGCGCCTCGAACACGCCGGGCCGCTTGACGTGGCCGCTCACGCAGAACAGCTTCGGCCCGCCGTTCTTCTCGGGGCCGAGCGCCGCGTACCACTCGGGGCCGCGCGTCATGACGATGGGCACGTTGCACAGCGTCTCGACGTTGTTCACCGCCGTCGGGCAGCCCCACGCGCCGGCCACGGCCGGGAACGGCGGCTTGAAGCGCGGCTGCGCGCGCTTGCCCTCGAGCGATTCGAGGAGCGCCGTCTCCTCGCCCGCCTCGTACGCGCCGGCGCCGCGGTGCAGGTACACCTCGCAGTCGAAGCCGCTCCCGAGGATGTTCTTCCCCACCAGCCCCGCCGCCCGCGCATCGTCGATGGCCTTCTGGAGGACGGGGAACAGGTGGTAGAACTCGCCGCGGATGTAGATGTAGGCGGCGTTCGACCCGATGGCGTAGCAGCCGATGAGGCACCCTTCCACCAGCAGGTGGGGATTGCGCTCCATCAGCAGGTGGTCCTTGAAGGTGCCGGGCTCGCTCTCGTCCGCGTTGCAGACGATGTACTTCGGCTTCGGCGACTTCTTGTCGACGAACTGCCACTTGAGGCCCGTGGGGAAGCCGGCGCCGCCGCGGCCGCGGAGGCCGGACTTCTTCACCTCTTCGATCACCCCTTCCGGCGCCATCGCGAGCGCCTTCTTCAGGCCCTCGTAGCCCTGCTGGTGCTGCCGGTAGTGCTCCAGCGTGTTCCCGCCCGGGGTGAACGCGTACTTCGTCAGCACCGGCTCGTAGTCCGGGTTCGCCTTCGGTTTCGCGGGCGTCGTGGTCTTGCCCTTGTAGGCGCTCTCGGGCAGGTGCTCGATGTCCAGATGGCAGCCGCCGAGCGCCTTCAGCCCCTCGGCCTTCATGCGGTCCACCAGCGGGCCGGCCTGTCCGGGCTGCAGGCACTCGTGCCAGTGGTCGTTGTTGACCATCATCACCGGCGCCTTGTCGCACGCGCCCAGGCACTCCATCGGCATGATGGTGAACATGCCCGCCGGATCCGTCTCGCCGGGCTTGATCCCGAGCTTGTGGCTCAGCTCCTCTACCACCCGTTCGGCGCCGGCCAGCGCGCAGGAGAGCGTCGTGCACACCTGCAGGACGAACTTCCCGACGGGCGTGCGGTGGAACATCACGTAGTACGAGACGACGTCCTCGACCTCGGCGGTGGTGCAGCCCACGACCTCGGCCACGTGCCGCGCGGCGTGGGCCGAGATGTAGCCCTGCTGCTCCTGCGCGAGGTAGAGCGCGTGCAGCACCGCGGACTTGCGGTGCTCGGGCGCGTAGTGCGACGCGAACTCCTCGAAGCGGGCACGGTTCTCCGCCGTGTACTGGAACTCGGGGCCCTCCGGCAGCGTGGCCCGCTGGGAGCGGTGCCACTGCTCGGTGCCGTAGGGCATGGCGGGATGAAAACTCATCGATCCACGTCCCCCATGACCACGTCGAGCGAGCCGATCACCGCGATGACGTCCGCGATCATGCCCCCGACGATGAACTTGTGCAGCGCCTGGCAGGCCATCAGGCCGGGCGAGCGCATGTGCACGCGCCACGGGCGGTTGCTGCCGTCCGACACGACGTAGCAGCCGTGCTCGCCGCGCGGGCCCTCGACCGGCACGTAGGCGTCGCCCGCCGGCACCGTGAAACCCTGCGAGTAGATGAGGAAGTGCTGGATGAGCGCTTCCATCTCGGTGTAGACCTCGTCCTTCGGCGGCGGCGTGATGCGGCGGTCGTTCACCGCCCACTCGCCCACCGGCGGGATGCGCTCGAGGGCCTGCCGGCAGATCTTCACGCTCTCCCGCATCTCGGCCACGCGCACGAGGTACCGGTCGTAGACGTCCCCGTTGCTCGCGCCGATGACGTCGAAGTCGTACGTGTCGTAGCCGCAGTACGGGAACGCGCGCCGCACGTCGAAGTCGCCGCCGGCCGCGCGCGCGATGGGGCCGTAGAGGCCCCACTTGTAGCAGTCCTCCAGCGTGATCACGCCGACGCCGCGCGTGCGATCCAGCCAGATCGGGTTCTTCGTGATGAGCGTCTCGTACTCGTCCAGCTTCCCGGGGAAGCGATCCAGGAACGCCGTCACGGCGTCCAGCCAGCCGCGCGGGATGTCCTCGCGCAGGCCGCCGACGCGGATGTAGCTCGGGAAGAACCGGAAGCCCGCGAGGTGCTCGTTGAGATTCATCAGAATCTCGCGCTCGCGGAAGGCGTAGAGCATGCCCGTGATGGCGCCAATCTCCATCGCGTGCGTGCCGAACCACACCAGGTGGCTCGAGAGCCGCTGCAGCTCCGCGATGAGGACGCGGATGTCCTTCACGCGCTGCGGCACCTCGATGCCGAGCATCTTCTCGACCGACAGGCAGAAGGCCAGGCTGTTGGACTGGGGGCCCAGGTAGTCCATCCGCTCGACGAGCGGGATGACCTGCTGCCACTTCTTCTGCTCGGCCGTCTTCTCGATGCCGGTGTGGAGGAAGCCGATGGTCGGGCTGACGGAGACGACGGTCTCGCCATCGAGCTCCAGCACCAGCCGCAGCACGCCGTGCGTGCTGGGGTGCTGGGGCCCCATGTTCACCGTCATCGTTTCGGTGCGAAGTTCAGCCATTGGTCACACAGTCACGGGAAACCACGAAGGCACGACGAGCACGAAGGCCTCACGAAGACCTCGTGCCGTCTTCGTCTCCCTCGTGCCAGCGAGGTTTCCTTCCTAAACTCCCTCTTTCGAACGCGGCCGCGCGGTGCGGTCGCGCTCGAGGTTCGCCCGGAACTCCTCTTCGGTCACCTGCAGCGGCATGAAGGTCGCCGCGTCCTTGCGCAGCTGCACCGGGTAGTCCTTCCGGAGCGGATGCCCGGCCCAGTCGTCCGGCATCATCAGGCGGCGCAGGTCGCCGTGGCCCTCGAACACGATGCCGAACAGGTCGAAGACCTCGCGCTCCATCCACCCGGCGCCCGGCCACACGGAGGTGACCGACGGCACCGGCTGATCCAGCGCCACGCGCACCTTCAGCCGCACGCGCGCGCGCCGGTGCGGCGAGACCAGGTGGTACACGACGTCGAACCGGGGCTCGCGGCGCGGGTAGAAATCCACCGCCGTCACGTCCGAGAACGCGTGGAACTCCAGCCCCGGCGTCTCGCGGAGCGCGCGGGCCGTGGCCAGCAGGTGCTCCACCGGCACGAGGATCACGGGCGTCACGTCCGAATCGGCGGACTCCAGCGCCTCGTACTGCGCGCTGGGCACGGCCGCTGCCAGGGCCGCGATCAGATCGGCCGCGCTCATGCGATGCGCACCTTCGGCGTCTGATCCATCTTCGAGGCGGAGATCTTCTTCTGGAGCTGCACGATGGCGTAGATGATCGACTCGGGGCGCGGCGGGCAACCCGGGATGAACACGTCGATCGGCACCACCTGGTCGGAGCCCTGGACGATGGCGTAGTTGTCGAACACGCCGCCGCACGAGGCGCAGGCGCCCATCGAGATCACCCACTTCGGCTCGGGCATCTGGTCGTAGATGCGCCGGAGCGACGGCGCCATCTTCCGCGACAGCCGGCCCGCGATGATCATCAGGTCGCTCTGCCGCGGCGAGCCACGGAACACCTCCGCGCCGAAGCGCGAGATGTCGTAGCGGCTGGAGGCCATCGCCATCATCTCGATGGCGCAGCACGCCAGGCCGAACGTCACGGGCCAGATGGCCGACTTGCGGGCCCACTGCACCACCGATTCGACGGTGGTGGTCAGGACGGGGATTTCAAACTCAGTTTCGAGTCCCATAGCGATATCTCTTCACCACCGCCGGCCCGGGCCGCGGCGCGTGCTTGTAGTCGGGATCGGACTCGGGCCCCCAGTCGAGGACCCCCTTGCGCCAGATGTAGATGTAGCCCACCACCAGGATCGAGAAGAACACGGTGATCTGGATGAGCCCCGGCCATGCCAGGTCTCGCATGGCCATGGCCCACGGGTAGAGGAACGCCACCTCGATGTCGAACAGCAGGAAGATCATCGCGATGAGATAGAACTTCACCGACTGCCGCTCGCGCGCGTCGCCCACCGGCGGCATGCCGCACTCGTAGGCCGCTTCCTTCTCGGGCGTGGGATTCCTCGGACCCAGGAAATTGGAGATCACGATGCCGCCCAGGCCCACGGTCGTGCCCAGGAGCACCATCAGCGCTACGCCGCCCCACCCTTCCATGTGTCAGTCGCCCCAGTAGACCAAAATCAGCCCAAGCACCATGGCGGCGCTTGTGAAGGAATGAACAAACGTGTTGATGGTATCACGGCCACCGTGCGGCACAATGTGGAGCCGATGCGCGTCGCCTGGTTCACCCCCCTGCCTCCCGACCCGTCCGGCATTGCCGCCTATTCGCAGGAGGTGACGCCACTGCTGGCCTCCCGCTTTGGGGCACTTGACCTCTACGCTGATGGGCCCGCGCAGGGGTTCGTGTGGCGGCATCGGCGGCAACCGTACGATCTCATCGTCTATCAACTGGGCAACTCCGCGTCCCACGATTTCATCTGGGCCTATCTCTTCCGCTACCCCGGTCTCCTCGTCCTGCACGACGCCCAGGTCCACCAGGCCCGGGCGCTGTGGCTCCTCCGCCGTCTCGAGCCCCGGCTCGACGACTACCTGGCCGAGCTCGGGGCGAACCACCCCGACGCGCCCGGGGATCTCGGCTGGCTCTTCGCGGCGGGGCTGGGCGGGACCCTCTTCCGCCACTGGCCCCTGGTGTCGCTGGTGCTCCGCGTGTCGCGCCTGACGGCCGTCCACAACACGCACCTGGCGCGCGCGCTCGCCCAGGCGCACCCCGACGCGGCCATCGCGGCCATCGAGATGGGCGTGGCCGACCCGCTGGAAGCCGGAAACGCCGTCCGTGTCGACGCCCGGGCCATCCGCACACGCCTGGGCATCCCGCCTGACACCTGCGTCATCGGCGCCTACGGTGGCATCACGCCGGAAAAGCGCATTCCCGAGCTGCTGAAAGCCGTGGCCGCCCAGCCGCCTGCCATGCCGCCCATGCACGTGCTGCTGGTCGGGCAACGGGCGCCGCACTACGACGTGGACGCGGACGTCCGCACGCTGGGCCTGGAGGGACGTGTGCACGTGGCGGGCTATGTCCCCGATGCGGAGCTGCCGGCCTGGATGGCCGCGGCGGACGTGTGCTGCTGCCTGCGCTGGCCGTCCAACGGCGAGACGTCGGCGTCGTGGCTGCGGTGCCTGGGCGCCGGGCGCCCGACGCTCGTCACCGCGCTCGCGCAACTGCGGGACGTGCCGCTGGTGCCCACCGGAGAGGACGCTGCGGCGTCCGCGGAGCGGATGCCGGATGTGATCGGCGTCGCCATCGACCCGCTGGACGAGCCACGCGAGCTGCCGCGCGTGCTGGCGTCCCTGGCCGCCAACCCCGCCGCCCGCCGGACCCTCGGCGCGAGCGCACGTGCCTGGTGGGAGGCACGTCACACCCTGCCGCGGATGGCCGATGGCTACGAACGGTTGATACGCGAGGCGGCAACGCGTGCCGCGCCGGCGTGCGCACTGCCCGCGCATCTCGTGGACGACGGCACGGGGACGGCGCGGCGGATTCTGGGCGAAATGGGGATGGGCGCGCTGCCCTGGTGAGCGGCGCGGGCACAGCAACGCCCGCGCGGCGGCGTGTGCCACCGCGGGGCGCAAGGGCGGGGCCTGCGTCGGCCGGGGCTAGCTCATGGCCGCAAGCCGGCGGTCGATTTCGGCCACGGCCTGCGTAATCTGCTCGCGCCGCGCGGGGTGCGCGGTGGCATCGAGCTGCCGCTGCAGCTCGGTGCGCGCAAGCCTCAGCGACTCGAACGCGCGCGCGCGCTCGGGGTCCACTTTCGGCCGGCGGTCGCGCGCGGCCTTGCGGCTCTCTTCCAGTTCTTCCATGCGCTCCTGCAGGCGCGCATCGGCGTCGATCAGTCCTTCTGCGGCGTCACCCATGAGCCTTCCATTATACGACGGCGCGCGCCCCGATCAGTTCGCAAATGCCGCGATGCCCGTCTGCGCACGGCCGAGGATGAGCGCGTGGATGTCGTGCGTGCCTTCGTAGGTGTTGACGACCTCGAGATTGACGAGGTGGCGGATCACGGCGAACTCGTCCACGATGCCGTTGCCGCCCATCATGTCGCGCGCCATGCGCGCGATGTCCAGCGCCTTGCCGCACGAGTTGCGCTTCATGATCGAGGTGATCTCCGGCGCGGCGATGCCTTCGTCCTTCATGCGGCCCAGGCGGAGGCAGCCCTGCAGCCCCAGCGCGATCTCGGTCTGCATGTCGGCCAGCTTCTTCTGAATCAGCTGGTTGGCGGCGAGCGGCCGGCCGAACTGCTTGCGATCCAGCACGTACTCCCGGGCCCGGAGCCAGCAGTCCTCGGCCGCGCCGAGCGCGCCCCACGCGATGCCGTAGCGCGCGCTGTTGAGGCACGTGAAGGGCCCCTTCAGCCCGCGGATGTCGGGAAACGCGTTCTCCTCCGGGCAGAAGACGTTCTCCATCACGATCTCGCCGGTGATGCTGGTGCGCAGGCCCACCTTGCCGTGCGTCGCCGGGGCGCTCAAGCCCTTCATCCCCTTGTCGAGGATGAAGCCGCGGATGGCGCCCTCGTCGTCCTTGGCCCAGACAATGAAGACGTCGGCGATGGGGCTGTTCGAGATCCACGCCTTGGTGCCGGTGAGCGCGTAGCCGCCATCCACCCTCTTCGCGCGCGTGGCCATGCTGGCGGGGTCAGAGCCGGCATTGGGCTCGGTGAGGCCGAAGCACCCGACCCACTCGCCCGTCGCCAGCTTCGGCAGGTACTTCTGCTTCTGCGCCTCGGTGCCGAAGGCGTTGATGGGCACCATGACCAGCGAGCCCTGGACGCTCATCATGGAGCGGAAGCCCGAATCCACGCGCTCGATCTCGCGCGCGACCAGCCCGTAGCTCACGTAGCCCATGCCGGCGCCGCCGTACTGCTCCGGGATGACGATGCCGAGGAGGTCCAGCTCGCCCATCTCGCGGAAGATTGACGGGTCCGGGCGCTCGTGCCGGAACATCTCGAGCGCGCGGGGCGCCAGCCGCTCCTGGCAATAGGCGCGCGCCGTGTCGCGCACCATCCGTTCCTCTTCGGTCAGCTGGGCGTCCAGCCGCAGGGGGTCGTTCCAGTCGAAACGCGCGTCGCCAGTCGATGCCATGAGTCCGCTCCCGTATGAATGATCCCCGATGATGACACGAATCCGGCCCGGCCACATGAGGCACACTGGAACACCGCAATCCCGATGGCGCACCGGTTCCACCCCGCGGTCACCCAGTGGTTCGAGTCGGCGTTCGAGCGGGCCACACGCCCCCAGCGCGAGGGCTGGCCGCCCATCGGGCGCGGCGACTCCACCCTGATCCTCGCCCCCACCGGCACGGGCAAGACCCTCACGGCGTTCCTCTCGTGCCTGGACCGGCTCATGTTCCAGCCGGTGCCAGCCGTCGCTCACCGCTGCCGGGTGCTGTACGTCTCGCCGCTCAAGGCGCTGGCGGTGGACGTGGAGCGCAATCTCCGGGCGCCGCTGGCCGGCATCGCAAACGTCGCCCGGGCGCGCGGAGACGTGTTCCACGCGCCCGCGGTGTCCATCCGGACGGGCGACACGCCGGCGGCGGAGCGCGTGCGCTTCCAGCGCGATCCGGCCGACATCCTGATCACCACCCCGGAGTCGCTGTTCCTGCTCCTCACCTCGAACGCACGCGAGCGGCTGCGCTCCATCGAGTCGGTCATCATCGACGAGATTCACGCGCTCGTCTCCACCAAGCGCGGCGCGCACCTCGCGCTCTCGTTAGAACGTCTCGAGCACCTGGGGGGGCGGCGGCTGCAGCGCATCGGGCTGTCGGCGACGCAGCGGAACCTCGACGAGATCGCGCGCTTCCTCGGGGGATGTCTGAGAGGCGCGGGACACGCGCATGGAGCGCCGGGACTTCGGTCCGGGCGCCGCGCGAACAGGGAACGGCGGACAGACGATGCCGGGACGGAAGCCGCGGCGCGCCGCACGTTGCACGCCGAGCTCACGCCGGAACGGGCCGACGTGACACCGCGCCCGGTCACCATCGTGGACGCGCGCGAGCCGAAGAAGCTCGCCCTCACGGTGGAAGTGCCGATGGCCGACATGGCGAAGGCGGGCATGCCCGTCGAGCAGCCGAGCGGCCCGGCCGCACAGGGCTCGCCCGTGCAGACCATCTGGAGCTCCATCCACCCGCGGCTCCTGGAGCTGGTCCTCGCGCACCGCTCGACGCTCGTCTTCGTCAACAGCCGCCGCCTGGCCGAGCGGCTGGCCGCGGCGCTCAACGAGCTGGCGGGCGAGCCGCTGGTCCGCGCGCACCACGGGTCGCTGGCCCGGGCGCAGCGCACCGAGATCGAGGACCTGCTGAAGGCGGGACGGCTGCGCGCGCTGGTGGCCACCTCGTCGCTCGAGCTCGGCATCGACATGGGCGCCATCGACCTCGTGGTGCAGATCGAGGCGCCGCCGTCGGTGGCGAGCGGCCTCCAGCGCATCGGGCGATCCGGTCACCGCATCGACGAGGTGAGCGCGGGGATCATCTTCCCCAAGTTCCGCGGCGACCTGCTCGCCTGCGCGGCCGTGACCGGGGCGATGACACGGGGACAGGTCGAGCCGTCGCACTACCCCCGCAACCCGCTCGACGTGCTCGCCCAGCAGCTGGTGGCCATCACGTCGATGGATCGCTGGCCGGTGGACGACCTCTTCACGATGGTCCGCGGTGCGGCGCCGTTCGCGGATCTCGGCCGGCGCGCCTTCGACAGCGTACTGGACATGCTCTCGGGCCGCTATCCCTCGGACGACTTCGCCGAGCTGCGCCCGCGCGTCACCTGGGATCGCGTGAACGGCACGGTCGAGGCGAGGCAAGGCGCGAAACGCGTGGCCATCGCCAACGCCGGCACGATTCCCGACCGCGGGCTCTACGGTGTGTTCCTCGCGGGCGCGGAGAAGGATGTCGCGCGCGTAGGCGAGCTGGACGAGGAGATGGTCTTCGAGTCCCGCGCGGGCGAGACGTTCGTGCTGGGCGCGTCCACGTGGCGCATCGACCAGATCACGCACGACCGCGTCATCGTCTCGCCGGCGCCTGGCGAGCCCGGCAAGATGCCCTTCTGGAAGGCGGAGGCGCCAGGCCGCCCCATCGAGCTGGGCATGGCCATCGGAAAGCTCGCACGCGAGCTGCGCGCCGCGAAACCCGCGGACGCCGTGGCTCGCCTCCAGCGCGACCACGGGCTGGACCGCCTGGCGGCCGAGAACCTGCTGCAGTACCTCGAGGATCAGCAGCAGGCGGTGGACACCGTCCCCGACGATCGCACCGTGCTCATCGAGCGGTCCGCCGACGAGCTGGGCGACTGGCGCATCTCGGTGCTCTCCCCCTTCGGCAGCCGCGTGCACGCGCCGTGGGCCATGGCGGTGACAGCGCGCCTCCGCGACGAGCGCGGCCTGGACGTCGAGACGATGTGGAGCGACGACGGGTTCGTCGTGCGGATTCCGGAGGGCGATGCGCCGCTCGACAGCGCCCTGTTCCTGCCGGACCCCGAGGACGTGGAGCGCCTGGTGGTGCGCCAGCTCGGCTCGACAGCCCTGTTCGCCGCGCGTTTCCGGGAAGCGGCCGGGCGCGCGCTCCTGCTCCCGCGCCGGCGGCCCGGGGCCCGCTCGCCGCTCTGGCAGCTCCGCAAGCGCGCGGCCGACCTGCTGGCCGTGGCCGCGCGGTTCGGCTCGTTCCCCATCATCCTCGAGACCTACCGCGAGTGCCTGCGCGACATCTTCGACCTGCCGGCGCTGGTAGACCTCATGTCGCGCATCCGGAGCCGGTCGATCCGCGTGTCCACGGTGGACGTGCGCACGCCGTCGCCGTTTGCCGCCTCGCTGCTCTTCGGCTACGTGGCCAACTACCTCTACGACGGCGACGCGCCGCTGGCCGAGCGCCGCGCGCAGGCGCTGGCCGTGGATCAGTCGCAGCTGCGCGAGCTGATTGGCGAGGGCGAGCTGCGCGACCTGGTGGACGCCGACGCGCTGGCCGCCATCGAGCTGGACGCGCAGTGCCTCAGCGAGCGCTCCCATGCTCGCTCCGCCGACGCCGTCCACGACCTGCTGCTCCGCCTGGGCGACCTGTCGCGCGACGAGCTGGCCTCCCGCGCGGAGCCGGGCGTGGCGGAAGCGGCCCTGCCGGGGCTCGTCGCGGCGCGCCGGGTGCTGCTGGTGCGCGTCGCCGGCGACGAGCGCGCCATCGCCGTGGAGGACGCCGCGCGATACCGGGACGGGCTCGGCACGCCGCTGCCTCCGGGCCTGCCGGAGTCGCTCCTCGAGCCGGCAGCCGATGCGGCGGGGGATCTCGTCCGCCGCTACGCCCGCACGCACGGGCCGTTCACGCCCGCCGACGTGGCCGCGCGCCTGGGCCTCGGCGTGGGGGTCGTGACCGCCACGCTGCAGCGCCTCGCGCTCACCGGCCGCGTCATCGAGGGCGAGTTCCGCCCCGGGGGCCATGGCCGCGAGTGGTGCGACGCCGAGATCCTGCGCGCGATCCGCCGCCGCTCGCTGGCGAGGCTGCGCCACGAGGTGGAGCCGGTGGAACCGCAGGTGCTCGGCCGCTTCCTGGTCTCGTGGCACGGCGTGGCGCACAAGCGCCGCGGCCTCGACGCCCTGCTCGACGCCGTCGAGCAGCTCCAGGGCGCGCCGCTCGTCGCCTCGGTGCTCGAGTCGCAGATCCTCGCGGCCCGCATCGATCGCTATGAGCCGTCCCTGCTCGACACGCTGGTCTCCGCCGGCGAGGTGATGTGGATGGGCGTCGAGCCGCTGGGTGAGCGCGACGGGCGCATCGCGCTCTACCTGGCGGATCACCTGAAGGTGCTCGCGCCGCCGCACGTGGCGCAGACGCAGGGGGGCCTCGTGGATCGCGAGGCGCGCATCGTGGCCTGGCTTGCCAGGCACGGCGCGTCGTTCTTTGGCCCGCTTCACGAGGCAGCCGGGGGCGGGTTCCCCCAGGAGACCGTCGATGCCCTGTGGTCGCTCGTCTGGCAGGGCCTGGTCACGAACGACACGCTCCACCCGCTCCGCACGTACACCGCCGGTCCCGAGAAGACGCGGCGGTCCTCGCGGGCCACCCCATTCCGGTCGCGCCGCCTGGTGCCGCCGTCCGCGGACGGCCGATGGACGCTCCTCGGCGTCACCGACCGCCCCTCCCCCACTGCCTGGGCCGCGGCCATCACCGAGCAGCTGCTCACCCGCCACGGCATCGTCGCGCGCGACGTCACCGCAGTGGAGCCGCTGCCCGGTGGCTTCAGCGTCGTCTACCCCGTGTTGCGCCGCCTCGAGGAGACCGGACGCGTGCGGCGCGGTTACTTCGTGGCCGGCCTGGGCGGCGCGCAGTTCGCGCAGCCGGGCGCGGTGGATCTGCTGCGCGCGGCCCGGGACGTCCGCGACGAACCGCAGGTGACCACGCTCGCGGCGACGGATCCCGCCAGCCCGTACGGCGGGCTGATGCCCTGGCCCGCCTGGCCCGGCGGCGAATCGCTGCGGGCCTCGCGGTCGGCGGGCGCGCGGGTGGTGCTGGTGGATGGGCACCTCGCGGCATGGATCGCGCGTGGCAACCGGCAGGTGCTCGCGGCGCTGCCGGCCGACGAGCCCGAGCGCTCGCGTGTCGGCCGCGCCCTCGCCCGGGAACTGGTCCGCGTGGCGTACGATGCACGCGACGAGCGCCGCGGCTGGCTGATCGCCGAGATCAACGCCGTGCCCGCGGCCACGAGCCCGGTGGCCGATTACCTGGTCGAGGCGGGCTTTGCCATCACGAGCGGCGGCCTGCAGTTGCGCGTGCCGCGACGAACGGGACAGGAGACATGAGCCGCTTCTCGCGCTTCTTCCTCGCCGGCGGCCAGAACGCGGTGCCGGTCTCGGGCTGGTTCCTCGGCGGATGGTCACCCGGGACGATGCTGGCCCTCTTCTGGTTCGAGAACCTGGTGCTCTCCGTGTTCATCGCCGCGCGGATCGCCGCGCACTGGACGGCCACGCGCAAGCGCGGGCACGAGAACGGCTTCCTCAGGAACTTCCTGGTCGCCTCGCTGGTGTTCACGCTGGCGCACGGCGTCTTCCTGGCGTTCATCCTCGGCTCGATGGTGCCGGAGTCCATCAACCGCCAAGACGTGGTGAGCGGCGTCCAGTGGATGCTGGGCGCACAGGTCGCCTCGCTCCTGCTGGACCTCTGGCGCATCGGCAACTGGCCCTTCGCGGAGATCCGCAGGCGCACCGAGTGGGTGCTCGGGCGCGTCGTCGCCGTCCACCTGATCATCCTGCTCGGCATGTTCCTCTTCGTGTGGCTGGAGCAGCCATGGTGGTTCTTCTCGGTGTTCGTCACCCTGAAGGCGATGATCGACATCGGCAGCCTGCTGCCGCAGTGGACCCCGAAGAAGCCGCCCGCATGGATTGCCCGCGGGGCGAACTGGATGGACGGGAAGACCAGGCACGGGCAGCGTTCGCGGGAGACCTTCGACCAGTTCTGGGAGCGCACCGAGCGGGAGCAGGCGGCACGGTTCGCCCGCGACGAGGAGGTGGTGGAGGGTGCCTGAGGGCGACACCATATTCCGTGCCGCCGCGGCACTCCAGCGGGCCCTGGCCGGCCGAGTGGTCACCGGCTTCGACACCGCGCTCGCACAACTCTCGCGCGTTCACGACGACACGCCCGTCACGGGACGCACCATCGAGCGGTGCGAGTCGATGGGCAAGCACCTCCTCATCTGGTTCTCAGGCCATCTCGCGCTCCGCACGCACATGCGGATGAGCGGGTCGTGGCACATCTATCGCCCGGGCGAGGCCTGGCAGCGACCCGCCCGCGCGATGCGGGTCCGCATCGACACCGACGCCTGGGTGGCGGTGGCCTTCGACGTTCCGGTGGCGGAGTTCCTGCACGCACGCGACCTTCCGCGCAGCCGCGCCCTGGCGCCCCTCGGCCCGGATCTCCTGTCAAGGGCGTTCGATCGCGGGGAAGCGCTGCGGCGACTGGCCGGGGCTGGCGACCGTCCCATCGCGGAGGCGCTGCTCGATCAGCGCGTGGTCGCGGGCATCGGCAACATCTTCAAGTCGGAGGGGCTGTTCCTGGCCGGCATCCACCCCGACCGCCCCGCGTCGAGCCTGGCGGACGAGGAGCGTGCGGCCATCCTCGACATAGCCGGCCGCCTGCTGCGTGCCAACACGGGCTCCGGGCCCCACGGCCCCATCGTCACTTACCGGAGCCTGCGGCAGATGACGGGCCGGGCCTCGCCGGAGGAAGGCGTCTGGGTGTATGGCCGTCGCGGCAAGCCGTGTCGGAGGTGCGGGACGCCGATCGAGGGCGCGAAGCGAGGCGCAGATGCGCGGGCAACCTACTGGTGCCCACGCTGTCAACGTCGATAGGGACGCAGAATGCGCCGCAGACGGGCCGCAGATGGGACGCAGATGGGCCGCAGATGGACGCAGATGGCGCAGATGGACGCAGATGGACGCAGATGGCGCAGATAAGACACGGATGACGGGATCCGGGGAGTAGTCACGAAGGCCCGCAGCCTGAGGCTACACCTCCGCGGTCGGTCCGACCGTCTCCCCCACGCGCTCTGGATGTGCGTAGACGTTGAACGTCTTCCCGCGCACGAACCCGCACAGGGTGATGCCGGAATCCCTGGCGAGATCGATCGCGAGGCTCGAAGGCGCCGAGACCGACGCGATGAGCGGGATGCCGGCGAGCAGCGCCTTCTGTACCAGCTCGAACGACGTTCGGCCCGAGACCTGGAGCATCGCGCGCGACAGGGGCAGCTGTCGTTCGAGGAGCATGCGCCCGGTGATCTTGTCGACGGCGTTGTGACGTCCCACGTCCTCGGCCGCCAGGAGGAGCGTACCGTCGAGGTCGAAGAGCCCCGCGGCGTGCAGGCCACCGGTGGTTTCGAACACGCGCTGCGCGTGCCGCAGCGTGGAGGGCAACGACGCGATCACCGGCGCGGGCACGGTCCACTCGCCATCGACCGAGCTCACCCGCGATCGGAGCGATTCGATGGTGCGGCGCCCGCACAGGCCGCAGGACGCGGTCATCATGACCTGGCGTCGCCCTGCGAGTCGGCTTTCGAGCCGCTCCACGGCCGCACCCGTGACCGTGACGTTGATGACGTTGTCGCGGCCTTCCTGGTCCGCGTCCTGGCAGTGCTCGATGAGCCCGATCTCGTGCACGCCGTGGACGACGTCCTCGGCCAGCAGGAAGCCGGCCGCGAGGTCGCGGTCGGCGCCCGGCGTGCGCATGATGACGGCGAACGGCGATCCGTTCACGCGCACCTCCATGGGCTCCTCGACGGCGACTTCTTCGTCCCGTGGGCCCCCCGCCGGTCCGACATGGAGGCTGGCGTACGTGCGGGTGCCTCGGTCAGACATGGTTGCGCAGCGCCAACTCGCGCGGATGGGGTTGGAGATAGGTCTGGCCCAGGAGGTACTCGACCCTGTGGCGCTTCGCGTAGTGGTGCAGAAGGGTGAGGGGCACGACCAGCGGCACGTGGCCCTTGCGGTACTCCTCGATGCTGGCCGCGAGCTCGTCGCGCGTGCCCGTGTCCACGAGGCCTCTCAGGTAGCCCAGCATGTGCTGCATGACGTTCACGTGCCGCGCGGGCGTGGCGATGGCGCGCAGGCCGTCCATGAATGCGCGCGTATACTCGGCGCGCAGTTCGGCGCGGGGCCGGCCCTTGGCGCCTGCCACCAGCACGCCGAGTGACTTGTAGGTGGTGGGACGGTGCGCCAGTAGCGTCAGCTTGTGGGCGGTGTGGAACCGTACCAGATCGCCCACCGTCCAGCGCCCGGCGAAGAGCGCCCGCAGCCGGGCGTGGGCGAACACGCGCTCGATGAAGTTCTCGCGAAGCCGTGCGTCGGTCAGGCGGCCCTCCTCCTCCACCGGAAGGTCGGGGCATGCGGCCAGCAGCGCCTCGGCGAACAGCCCGCGTCCCCTGCGCTCGCCCACGCCACCGCCACCGCCGTAGATCTTCA
This sequence comes from Vicinamibacterales bacterium, assembly GCA_050249615.1. Lineage (GTDB taxonomy): Bacteria > Acidobacteriota > Vicinamibacteria > Vicinamibacterales > UBA2999 > VFZN01. The sequence continues at coordinate 2,423 of JBFWQE010000097.1, read as the reverse complement.
CGCGCTCGAGGCCGCAGCTCGGGGAGTCGCGCTTGAGGATGAAGCCGTCGAGGTCCTGGGCGGCCAGCGCATGCGCCTTCTGGCGAGACCAGCCGGCCATCTCGTCGGTCCAATCCACTCCGGTGCGTGGCGCGATGAGGCGCACGAGGATGCCGTTGACCGGCGTCCCGCCCTCGGGCGAGTGTTCGAGCCGCATGGTCGGGCGCGGCACCGGGAGGCCCGACTCGACTTCCGGGCACATCGGCACCCAGGTCACCTGGGGCCCGAACACGTCCACGAGATAGGCGTCGCGCTTGTGCCCGCCGTCCCACCGCACCTGCTCGCCCAGCAGGCAGCGGGAGATTCCGATGCGCACCACCTGCCCATTATGCCTCCGCCCTCGCCGGCCACCTCACGTGCGCGGGACGGCGGACCGGCGCGCGCCTTCCCTACTGCAGCACGTGTGTCCGGTTCAACAGGGCCTGGCGCACTTCCTCGACGACAACGTCGGGGAGGGCGGGCTTGACGACGAAGCGATCGCAACCGGCGAGGCGGGCCTGCTCCAGCGCGCTGGCCATCGCGTGGCCGGTCAGCGCGACCACCGGGATGTGCCGCGTGCCGGGGTCGGCCTTCAGGCACCGCGTGGCCTCCCATCCATCCATGCCGGGCAGCGAGAGGTCCATGAGGATGACATCGGGCGCGTGCGCGCGGGCCAGTTCGATGGCGCTCATCCCGTCGGCCGCCTCGACCACGCGGAAGCCGGACACGAGCAGCGACTCGGCATACATCTCGCGCGCGTCGGCGTAATCGTCCACGACCAGCACGAGGGGAGAGGCTGGTTCAGGCATCGGCGGCGAGTATACCCAGCCGATCGCACGCGTCAAGCACAGCCACGTGCCGCGGTTGGGCTAGGATCGTGACATGGCCGCGACCTACTCGTTCGACGTCACTTCCACCATCGACCTGCAGGAGGTGGACAACGCCATCAACCAGGCCCGCAAGGAGATCGCACAGCGCTACGACTTCAAGGGCTCCACCGCCGCCATCGAGCTCGACCAGAAGGCGCACACGCTGACGCTGTCCGCCGAGGACACCTTCAGGCTCGAGGCGCTGTGGGAGATCCTCGCTACGCGCATGGTGCGCCGCAACGTCGCCGTCAAGAACCTGAAGCGCGGCGACGTGGAGCCGGCCGCGGGCGGCACGGTCCGCCAGGTGGTCACGCTGCAGATGGGCATCCCCAGCGACGCCGCGCGCGACATCGTCAAGCACCTGAAGGACCTCAAGCTGAAGAAGGTGCAGGCCGCCATTCAGGGCGACCAGCTGCGCGTGTCGTCGCCGTCGAAGGACGAGCTGCAGGCCGCGATGAGCGCGCTGCGGGCGAAGGACTTCGGCATCGCGCTGCAGTTCGGCAACTATCGATAGGTGCGGGCGGGTGCGATCAGGTGCGGGCAGGTGCGAACGGGTGCGGGCGGGTGCGGGCAGGTGCGGGCAGGTGCGAACAGGTGCGAACAGGTGCGGGCGGGTGCGGGCAGGTGCGAACAGGTGCGGGCGGGGGCGATCAGGTGCGGGGCGGCTGCCGATTTCGGTAGCCGGGAAAGGCGCGGCTCAACTCGGCCTCGCCAATCACGCGCCACGCGCGGGGCGCAAGCGAGCCCAGTTCGAGGCCGCCGATCTGCACGCGGCGGAGGCGGGTCACCTCGTGGCCGATGGCCTCGAATAGTCGGCGGACTTCGCGGTTCCGGCCCTCGGTCAGCGTCACCACGAGGTGCGACTCGCGTGACGACACCTTTCGGAGCACGACGGACGGCGCGGCCAGGCGCTCGCCCCTGCTCTCGACGCCCCGGCCGAGGCGTTCGACGTCTTCGTCCGTGACACGTCCCCGCGCGGTGACCAGGTAGACACGCGGCACGGCGGATCGGGGGTCCGTCAGCCAGTCCGCGAAGCGCGTGTCGTTGGTCAGCAGGAGCAGCCCGCTGGTGGCAAGGTCCAGCCGCCCGATGGGAACGACGTGCGCGCCGAGATCGTCGAGCAGCGAATAGACGGTGGGTCGTCCCTCGGGGTCGGATCTCGTCGTCACCACGCCGCGTGGCTTGTGCAGCGCGACCACCACGTGCGCGGCGGGCGTCGCGCGCACGCCGCGGATTCGGATGCTCGCGCGCTCGGGCACAACCGTCATGCGTGGGTCGACGATGAGGCGGCCGTCGATCTCGACACACCCGGCCTCGATGAGCCGGCGTGCCTCGGTGCGGCTCGCGAGCCCCAGCTTCGACAGCGCGCGATCCAGCGGCACGAGCCCACGACGGCTGCCGGGTTTCATGCTACCGCTCGCCCGCACCTGGTCGCACCTGCCCGCACCCGTTCGCACCCGCCCGCACCCGTTCGCACCCGCCCGCTCCCGTTCGCACCCGCCCGCACCCGTACGCACCTGCCCGCACCTGATCGCA
>JBFWQE010000096.1:16911-20725 GCA_050249615.1 Vicinamibacterales bacterium | reverse complement strand
GAGCCATCAGCCTGCTTCTTCCACACCGAGAAGTAACAGCCGTGCCGGACGCTGCCATCCGGCTGCGGGTAGCGGACGGGACCGGTGAGGTATCCCAGATCACCGCTGGCGGCCACATCTCCGGTGCGCGGCTCCCATTGGAACGCCGGTGTGCCTGGCTTTGGCAGCGGCTGCTTGCGCAACCGCTCGCGCGCCGGTCCCGGATCGGGCTGGAAGCTCACCGACTCGTCGGCGAAGAACTCGATGAACGCCTCGCGCGGGGTGGTTTCCGATGCCCGCCTGGAGAACGCGCGCTCGGTCTCGGCCATCGCCACGAGTGCAGCGGGCAACGACGATGCGGCTCCCTGGCTGGACGCCTGCTGCGCCCACGACGATGGGACGCAGGTCACGCTGATGAAGGCCGCGAACACGAATCGGGACACCGACATGATTTCCCTCACGCAGATGGGCCGCAGATGGGCCGCAGATGGGCCGCAGATGGCCGCAGATGACGCAGATGACGCAGATGGCCGCAGATGGCCGCAGATGACGCAGATGGCGCCGAATTCCATAACCCCAGAACCCCAGAATCCGAGAACCCCGAGAACCCCGAGAAACCCCGAGACCCCGAGAACCCGAGAACCCGAGAACCCCTGAACTGCCATCCGACCACTGCCGTAAACCCTTCTTTGCCGGGGTCCGCGCGCAGGTATCGCGCCGGCTCCCTGATACCATCGTGCGCGCTGCCGCAAATGCATGTCTGACGAGTTGAGGGGGCCCGGGGCCGGCGGCGAGCGGCTCCGAGCGCTGATGGCCAGGTACCAGGCCGGGGAGTTCGAGGCCTTCGACGAGCTCTACCGGCTCGTGGCGCCACGGGTGCGTTGCTTCCTGGCCAGCCAGGCGCGGGACGCGTCGCGAGCCGAGGACGTCCTCCAGGAGACGTTCCTGCAATTGCACCGCGCGCGTCGGAGCTACGATCCGGCCCATCCGCTGATGCCGTGGGTGATGGCCATCGCGCGCCACTGCTGGCTGATGGAACTGAGGCGGGCGCGGCGCCGGCCGACGGCAGACGAGGACGTGACGGCGCACGAGCCGCCGGTGCGAGCCGAGGCGGAAGGGCTGGCGGAGGCCGCCGCCCTCGGTCGCGCGCTGGGACTGGTTTCGCCGCCCCAGCGGCAGGCGCTGCTGGCCCATCACCAATGGGGCCTCAGCTTCCGGGAGATTGGCGCACGCCTCGGGATCGGCGAGGCCGCTGCCAAGCTCCGCTCGAGCCGCGGGGTGAGACGGCTGAGGGAGATCCTCCGCGACGAATCGGTCGGCGCCGTCGCGCCGCGAAAGCGGGGTGCGCGTTGAACCGCCGTGCCTCGAGCCCTCGTGCCTCGAACGTCCGTCCGTCGAACCGCTGTGCTTCGAAGCTCTCTGCCCTTCCCCATGAGTGACGCCCTTCCCCCCGCGCTCCGGGCCCGGCTGGCATCCGACTTCCGCGCGGTGCGTCCGCTCGGTCCTCCCTTGGCGCGCGCGATGGGCGTGGTGCCGTTTGCGGTGCTCGCGCTCGTGGCCGCACCGCTGTGGTTCGAGCTCCGTGTGGACGCGCCCAGGCTGGGATGGCTGCAGTCGTGGGGATGGTCGCTGGTGCAGTCGATGGCCGGCCTGGCCATGGTTGCCGCGGCGCTGCGCGAGGCCATCCCGGGACGAAACTGGGGACGTGGCCAGCTGGCCCCGTGGCTGGCCTTGCCCGTTGCGCTGGTGATCCTCGTCACCTGGACGACCTTCGAGGCGAGCGCCATCAACATCGATCGGGCGTGGGTGTGGATTGGGCTGCTGTGCTTCACTGGATCGCTGGCCACCGCGTTGCCGGGCGTATCGCTCGCGGCGATTCTCGCCTCGCGAGCCTGGCCGACGCGGCCCGCGATCGCGGGTCTTCTCGGCGGGCTGGGCGCCGGCCTCATGGCCGACGCGGGCTGGCGGCTCTTCTGTCATTTCTCGGAGCCCGGCCACGTCCTCGGCGCGCACCTGCTGGCGGTGATTGCCGCGGGCCTCTGCGGCGCCCTGCTGGCACCCCGACTGTGCGCGACGCGGGAGACGCCGTGATCCCCCGCGAGCGGACCATCCTCGACCGCCACTTCGAGGCGTGGCGTGCCGCCGGGCTGATCACACCAGAGCTCGAAGCCCGCATGCGCCAGGCCAGCGTGGAGCTCCAGCAGCGCAAAGCGGGCGGGCTGGTGATGAAGGCGCTCGGCGCGCTCGGCGGCGCGCTGCTCCTGACCGGTCTCATCCTGATCGTCGCGGAGAACTGGGACGCGTTGCCCAGGGTCGTGAAGCTCGGCGCGTGGGCCGCGCTGCAGTTCGCGCTGCTTGCCGGTGCGCACAGGATGGGCCACGCGAGGCAGATCGCCGTTGCCGAGGGGCTGGCGCTCGCAGGCAGCGGGTGGGTGCTGGCGGGCATCGCGCTCGTGAGCCAGATCTACCAGCTGTCCTCCCGCGACCCGAATGGCGTCTGGCTCTGGCTGGCGCTGATCGTGCCGGTGGCCTGGGTGCTGCCGCGCCGCTCGGTCACGGTCTCCGTCTTCGCCGCGCTGGTGGCGGCGCTGCTCCTGGAGGTGAACGAGGCCGACTCGTGGATCAAGGCGGCGGATTCCGAGGGGCCATGGCTCTGGATGGCTGTGCCGCTGCTGGCGGCCGTGCTCGTTTCGTGGCTTCCCACCCGCGTGCACGCGCTGCAGGCATGGACGGGGACCTGGGTATTCGGCGTCATCACCATCGCGATGCTGGTGCTCGGGGCCACCCACGACGCCGATTCGTCCGTCCTCGGAGCCGCATGGTGGGTCGTGGCGCCGGCCCTGCTCGCCGCGCTGGTGTGGCCCGATCGATGCCTGCCGCGGTCATGGGATGCCGCGACGTGCCGGATCGTGATTGTGACCGGCCTGCTCCCGTGGGTGGTGATGGGCCGGGACTTCGACCCCGGCATGAAGGACACGTTTGCCGTGGGCCTCGCCTGGGTTCTCCAGATCGGCATCGCCGTCGTCGTCATTCGCGCCGGCGCGCGGGCGGGCGCCGACGCGTGGGTCAACATCGGCTACCTGGCGCTGCTGGCCGGCGTGCTCACGCGGTACTTCGACTTCTTCGGGAACTACCTCGAAGGCGGTGCGGCGTTGCTCCTGACGGGGGTGCTCCTGCTCTTCATCCTCTACGCGCTCAACCGCGCGCGCCAGCGGACGCTGGCCGGGGAGGAAGGATGACGCGCGTGCTGTCGGTCGCCGCGCTCCAGGTGCTCGTCCTGCTCGGGATGGCGGGTTACCACGAGTACGTCCAGCGGACCGCGCCGACGTTCCGCATCCCGTTGGCCCCGAGCGATCCGTTCGACGTGCTGCGCGGGAGGTACTTCGTCCTCAACCCGGCCGATCGCTTCATCTCGGCCACGTCGCCCCACCTGTCACGGACGGAGGTGGACCGCTTCCTCGTGGGCGACACGTCATTTGCTGGTGAGGCGGAGGTCGGCTTCTGTCCCGTGGAGGCCCTCTATCGCGTCTGTGCTCTTCGTCGGATCGGTGAGCCAGCGCCCGCGGGCACGGCGGCCACTTTCTGGAGCCGCGCCCGCCTCGAGTTGGACCGCAGCGGCGATGGCTTCCGGCTCCAGGTGAACCTGCGCCTGGACCGATTCTTCATTCCCAATCAGACCGATCTGCCGGGCCGCGAGACCGACGCGGGCTGGGAGCTGGAAGTCTCGCAGCGTCCCGGGCGAACGCTGCTGCCACGGCGCCTCTACTTCAAGGGCACGCCCGTCGAAGGTGCGAGGTAGCCCTCAAGCCCCAAGCCCCAAGTCCCAAGTCCCAAG
>JBFWQE010000096.1:0-16811 GCA_050249615.1 Vicinamibacterales bacterium | reverse complement strand
CCCAAGTCCCAAGTCCCAAGCCCCAAGCCCCTACCTACCTCCCGACCTCCCCGTAGATCGTCTCGATGTTGGCTTTCGCGCGGGTGAGGTTGTAGTCCTTGAACTTGTCCGCCGGCTTGAATTCCGCGAGCGCCTGGTCCGCGGTCTTGCCCGATCTGGCCGCGGCGCTCACCGCGTCCACGAAACTCTTCATGAACTCGCCGTAATCCACGAAGGCCTGCCACGTGGTGACCCCGGCATGACCCGGGATCACGGTGTCCACGCCCTTAATGCCCGCGGCGGCCTTCGCGAGCGTCGCCGGATAGCCCACGCCGGTGCCGCCGTTGTTCGTGTCCATGATCGGGTTGTTCGGTCCCGAGAACGCGTCGCCCGCGTGCATGACGCGCAGGTTCCGGAACACCACGAAGGCATCGCCGTTGGTGTGCGCGGGACCGAAGTAGTAGAGGTCGATGGCGTCGTTGCCCCCGAGCACGGTGTGCCTGTCCTTGAACGTCCGGTCCGGCAGCCCGTGCTTCCTGGACGCGTCGGCGAACGCCGGCATCTTGGCCATGTTGGTGGCGGTGTTCTCCTGGACGATGATCTCGACCTTCGGATCGAAGAACTCGTTGCTGCCCACGTGATCACCGTGCGTGTGCGTGTTGATGATGTGCGTAATGGGCTTGTCGGAGACGGTCCGCACCTTGTCGAGGATGGCCTGACCCCAGTTGGCGAGCTTGGTGTCCACGAGCACGACGCCGTTCGCGGTGACGAAGGCCGCCGTGTTCCCACCACCGCCCGTGATCACGTAGAGGTTGTCCGTCACCTTTTCGATCTGTGCCACGTTCGGGCCGCTCGCGGCCGCCTGCTGCGCGGCATATGGCACGGCAGCCATCGCCACCGTCCCCGCCGTGATGATGGAGCCCAGGACACCTGCCCGCGTCATGATCACCCTCCCGTCCAGAACAGCCGGTCCACGAACCAGTAGGTGCCGGCAAGGATAACGCCAATCGACCCCAGCCGCGCCAGGGCAGTGCCGAGCGCCGGCCGTCCCCGGGCGGCGAGGGCCAGGGCCACGGCAGCCGCCAGGACGATGAGCAGCTGGCCCAGCTCCACGCCCACGTTGAACGACACCAGCGACCACGCCAGGGCGTCCCGGGGCAGCCCGAACTCCTTCAGGACGGAAGCGAAGCCGAAGCCGTGCACGAGGCCGAAGAACCCCGCGAAGAGCGGCCGGGCGTCGCGTGCGGCCGCGCCAGCGCCCTCGGCCATCGCCCGCTGGCGATCGTGCAGCACGAAGAGGTTGTCGGTGCCCACGACGACAATGGTCAGCGCAATCAGCGGTTCGACGAATCGCCCCGGTGGGTTGAGGATGTCGAGCGCCGCCAGCGAGAGCGTGATGCTGTGGCCGATGGTGAAGGCGGTGACGATGAGCGCCAGCCTCCGGAGCGTGCCGCCGAGCAGGAGCAGGCCCACGATGAAGAGCACGTGGTCGGGACCGATCAGGATGTGCTCCACGCCCGCGGCCACGAACGTGCGGATGACGGCCAGGCGTCCCTGTGTCGTGCCCGCGTAGTACTGCAGATCAGGGGCTTCAGCGGTGAGGATGTTCTGCTGCCGGAGCCGGCCGTCCTCGTAGATGTTCACGAACGTCTGGTGCACGGGGTCGTACGGGAAGATCACCGCGTGCACGTCCACGCGCGCCGGGCGCGGGCCCGCCGTGAACGAGAGCCGCAGGCCGAACCGTTCCGGCACCACTTCGAGCGTTGTCCACTGAAGGGTGCGGGGCTCGCCGTCCATGGAGAGGCGGAGGCGCCCCGTGAGGAGCGCCTGCAGGGCGTCGCGATGCGTCCCGGCGATGGCGGGATTCAGCAGGCTCTCGGGCGGATCGATGCCGAGGTCGTGCGCGGCGTCGAGGTCGTGCACGATGATCGACCCGCGCACGCCCTCCGGCTCCAGGTGGAGGTCGAGGAACGAGAACGGCGCAGGGTGCGCGTCGGCGCGGGCAGAGAAGGCGAGCAGCAGCAGCGTGCCGAGCAGGCTGAAAGCACGCGCGCGCGGAGCGTGCCCGCCACAGGGAACGCCGCCGCCGCGCGGAGCACGAGCCGGGCCCTCCGCCGCTCGGCCCACCTACGGCCTCACGGCCCGGACGGCCGCCCAGACCCAGGCGAGGCAGACGAGGGTCGTGAGGACGACGTCGCTCGGCCAGTGCGCGCCGAGCGCGACGCGCGCGCCCCAGCCCACGACGATCATCAACGCCGACACGCCCATGACGAACGGCGCCGTCCTGGCCCGCGAGCGCCGCGCGAGCAGCATCACGGTGCCGAACGTGACGGCCATGAACGTGGTGAACGTGGACGGGAAGCTGAACCCCGAGGGGGTGCCGACCACGGCGATCAGGTCGCGCGAGGGGCGGGGCCGCTGGGCGATGTTCTTGCTCGCCTCGCCGAAGGTCTGCTCGATCGCGATGGCGGCGAGGGCAATCGCCGCGCCCTTCCAGCCGGCCAGCAGCCACGACAGCGCCACTGCCAGCACCATGACGACGTACTTGTTGGGCGCGGTGGCGAGGCTGGTGACAGCGGTGGCCCAGCCGGCGCCCGGAGAGACGGCCTGCACGGCGCGGGCGACACTCACGTCTCCGGCGAAGTAGGGCTCCATCGCCACGGCGGTGAGCACCAGGACCGACACGCCCAGCGCGAGGAGGAAGGGGAGGAGGCGGGGTGGCATGAGGGGCATCACTGTAGCAGCTCCATTGATGATTGGTGATTGGTGATTTGGCGATTAATCGTGGGATTGTCGTGATTGAGCGATTCAGCGATTCCGGTCAATCGAGCTGCAGCGCCCTGTCGGTGAAGAGCGCCCGCAGGCCGGCCAGGCCGGCCCCGCCGAGGTGCTCGCGCACGAGGCGCCGGCCTTCCGCGTAGGCGAGCAGGCGCGAGCGGCGCCGCTCGATGAAGATCAGCAGGCCAGCGGCGTCGGTGACGAGCGCCTCCTGAGACAGGCGCTCGGTGGCGGTGGCGGCGTTGATGCGGTTGTCGAGGTACTCGCGGGCGATGTCGCCGATGAGGGGTTCGATGGCAGCGAGGTGATCTTCGACCTGGACCAGCCTCTCGAGATCATCCGCGCGCAGGCCACCGGCAGGCACGAGGTGGTCGCGGTACGCCGCCAGCCGCCGTGCCGCCGGCATCGCCAGATCGGCGCCTGCCTCGGCAGCGCCTTCGGAGACGAGCAGGTGCGGACCGAAGCCCGGGACCATCGAGTACTCCAGCCACCCGCGCTCGCCGACCAGCGTGTCGGCCATCCAGATGTACTGCGCGTGGTGACCCGCGTAGCCCTCGTGGCAGGCCAGGCGGAGTGCACGCGAGAGGTCCAGGGGGCGCCCGCCGTTCACCTCGATGCGCGTGCGGTGCCGGCCCAGGTAGCGTGCGTGCGCGTCCCATGGCAGGCCTTCCACGAACGCCAGGTCGATGGATTCGTCCTCTGGTAACCTCAGCCTGTCGCGCGTGGCGGCGCGGCACTGGTCCAGCGCCGCACGCGTCACCTGCTCGCGCCTGTCGGGCGGCACGGCGAAGTCGGCGCGGAACGCCGCGACGCGCTCCACGAGAGCACCGGTGCCTGGCAGCAGCTGCTCCAGCCCCTCGCGCGCGCGATCCACCTCGAAGAGATCGGCGTGGGCTGGCGCGATGCCGAGGCCCATGCGTGCCTCGGCGTCGAACGGCAGCGACTCGCCCATCAGCCGCCGCGCCGCCAGCTGCAGCGCGTGCACCTGGCCCCGGAGGCCCTGCACGCGCCGGCGGTCGAGTCCCGAGACGGCGGGCAGAACCTCTTCAATCTCGTCCGCGAGTGCATCCACGTCGCCACGCAGGACGTGCACCGGCTGCCGCGGGCCCGGATCACCTTCCCGTGGCGCCACGAGCCAGTGGTCGATCAGCGACGGGTCGTGCCGCGCGAAACCGCGCGCCAGCTGAATGTAACGAGATGCAACCGAAGCCGGGTCGGGCGGGGACGCCGGCGTCGTACAGGCGGCCTGGAACATCACGACCGCGCACGCGACCCACATGGGAGCCCGACTTCTCACCCGGAGCATTAGAGCACTGTTGACCCGCGGGATGAGAACCTGTAGAACCGCAGGCACTACTGATCGCGTCGGGAGTCGGGAGTCGGGAGTCAGAAGTCGGTCCCCATCGCTTCGCGCGAATGTGCGGGCCGAGCTGTGGCTGGTCGGCCAGAACGGCCTTTCGGGCCGCGACTCGGAGAGTCGGGAACCGGGAACAAGGAGATGGCGATGCGTCGACTGTGCACGTTCGGGATGATGCTGGCCCTGACCACGGGATGCTCGCCGCCGGCGCCGCAGGCGCCGCAAGCGACGTCTGAACCCGTATCAAAGCTGGGGATCCGCCCGCAGGGTGACACGGAGATCCAGCCCGACCTGTCGCAGGTGCCGCCCGAGGTCCAGAAGGTCTTCGCTTACATCGACGAGCACATCGACGAGCACGTCGAGAACCTGCAGAAGTGGATCCGGCAACCCAGCATCTCGAACTCGGGCGAGGGCATCCCCGAGTCGGCCGAGATGGTGAAGGGCTTCTTCGACGAGCTGGGGTGCCAGCAGACGCAGATCTTCGACGTCGGCGTCACCGAGTACGGCGCGCCCGGCAACCCCGTGGTCTACGCGAAGTGCGACGAGGGGGCCGAGAAGACGCTGATGATCTACTGGATGTACGACACGATGCCGGTGACGCAGCCCGACGCGTGGATGGCGCCGCCCTTCGAGGGCCGGCTGGTGGAGCAGGCGCCGTACAAGAAGGTGCTGATCGGCCGCGGGGCCACGAACTCGAAGGGCCCGCAGATGTCGCAGCTGAACGCCTTCCGCGCCATCAAGGCGGTGCACGGGAGGCTCCCGGTGAACCTCATCTTCGTGGCCGAGGGCGACGAGGAACGCATGGACATCGGCCTGCGGAAGTTCGTCAAGGACCACCCGGAACTCCTCGAGGGCGCCGACGGCATGCTGCGCTTCGGCAGCCAGTCGCCGAGCGGCAGCGGCGGCTACGGCGGGGGCTCGGAGGGCTGCGTGTACGTGGAGCTGACGACCAGTGGCACGGCCTGGGGGCGCGGGCCGACGGTGTCGGATATCCACGGGAGCAACAAGCGGAGCGTGGACAGCCCGGCGTGGCGGCACATCAAGATGCTGGCCTCGCTGGTGTCGGACGACGGCAACACGCCGCTGATTGACGGCTTCCTCGAGGGGATCCAACCGCTCACGGAGTGGCAGGAGGCCGACCTGAAGAACGCGGCGGCGCGCACGGATCTGAAGGTGGCGGCCGAGAACGTGGGCGTGGCCCGCTACATCTCGGACGACCCGTACACGATGCTGAAGATGCAGCGGTATGGCACCTCGTTCAACCTGGACGGCATCTGGGGCGGCAACATGTATGCGGGCGGCGCCGGGGCCATCCTGCCGAACAAGGTGACGTCGAAGCACAACTTCCGCTACGTGCCCAACATGACGGGCCCGGACATCGTGAAGAAGCTGCGGGCCCAGCTGGACAAGAACGGCTACAAGGACGTCGAGGTGAAGATGATCGGCGACGTGCCGTGGGCCAAGATGAACTCCGACAACGATGCGGGCCGCGCTTTGAAGCGCGCCTACGAAGTGATGAACATCCCGCACGGCGAGCTGCGGGCCGACTGGGGCATCGGGGGCGGCGGTGGCGCCGCGGGCGGTTACTGGCCGGCGTACCTGTTCGGCAACGGCGAAGTGGGCGAGAAGGTGTCCTCCTACGCCGGAATCCCGATCGCGGCCGGGGGCGGCGGCTATGGCGGCCGCGCCCACGCGGCGAACGAGTTCTACGTGATCGAGGGAGCGGGCCGCGTGTACGGCATGGCGGGTGCGGAGAAGGTGGTGGCGGCCATGGCCTACGCCTTCGCCGGAAGGATCCCGCCAGCCCCGTCGCCGACCAACTGAGGCTGGCGCGGGTCTTCCGCGGGCACGGGTGCGGAGTCGGGTGTGAGTCGGAAGTGGCGGGACGGCCAAGGCCGGAGGAGGTGGTGATGCGTCGACTGTGCATGATCGGGATGGTGCTGGCCCTGGCCGCGGGATGCTCGCCGCCGGCGCCGACCGCGCCGCCAGAGACGGCACCACAGGCGAAGCTGGGGATCCGCCCGCAGGGTGACACGGAGATCCAGCCCGACCTGTCGCAGGTGCCGCCCGAGGTCCAGAAGGTCTTCGCTTACATCGACGAGCACATCGACGAGCACGTCGAGAACCTGCAGAAGTGGATCCGGCAACCCAGCATCTCGAACTCGGGCGAGGGCATCCCCGAGTCGGCCGAGATGGTGAAGGGCTTCTTCGACGAGCTGGGGTGCCAGCAGACGCAGATCTTCGACGTCGGCGTCACCGAGTACGGCGCGCCCGGCAACCCCGTGGTCTACGCGAAGTGCGACGAGGGGGCCGAGAAGACGCTGATGATCTACTGGATGTACGACACGATGCCGGTGACGCAGCCCGACGCGTGGATGGCGCCGCCCTTCGAGGGCCGGCTGGTGGAGCAGGCGCCGTACAAGAAGGTGCTGATCGGCCGCGGGGCCACGAACTCGAAGGGCCCGCAGATGTCGCAGCTGAACGCCTTCCGCGCCATCAAGGCGGTGCACGGGAGGCTCCCGGTGAACCTCATCTTCGTGGCCGAGGGCGACGAGGAACGCATGGACATCGGCCTGCGGAAGTTCGTCAAGGACCACCCGGAACTCCTCGAGGGCGCCGACGGCATGCTGCGCTTCGGCAGCCAGTCGCCGAGCGGCAGCGGCGGCTACGGCGGGGGCTCGGAGGGCTGCGTGTACGTGGAGCTGACGACCAGTGGCACGGCCTGGGGGCGCGGGCCGACGGTGTCGGATATCCACGGGAGCAACAAGCGGAGCGTGGACAGCCCGGCGTGGCGGCACATCAAGATGCTGGCCTCGCTGGTGTCGGACGACGGCAACACGCCGCTGATTGACGGCTTCCTCGAGGGGATCCAACCGCTCACGGAGTGGCAGGAGGCCGACCTGAAGAACGCGGCGGCGCGCACGGATCTGAAGGTGGCGGCCGAGAACGTGGGCGTGGCCCGCTACATCTCGGACGACCCGTACACGATGCTGAAGATGCAGCGGTATGGCACCTCGTTCAACCTGGACGGCATCTGGGGCGGCAACATGTATGCGGGCGGCGCCGGGGCCATCCTGCCGAACAAGGTGACGTCGAAGCACAACTTCCGCTACGTGCCCAACATGACGGGCCCGGACATCGTGAAGAAGCTGCGGGCCCAGCTGGACAAGAACGGCTACAAGGACGTCGAGGTGAAGATGATCGGCGACGTGCCGTGGGCCAAGATGAACTCCGACCACGAGGCCGGCCGGGCACTCAAGCGGGCCTACGAGGTGATGAACATCCCGCGCGGCGAGCTGCGGGCCGACTGGGGCATCGGGGGCGGTGGCGGCGCGGCGGGCGGGTACTGGCCGGCGTACCTGTTCGGCAACGGCGAGGTCGGCGAGAAGGTGTCCTCCTTTGCGGGCGTGCCCATCGTGGGCGGTGGCGGCGGTCACGGCGGCCGCGCGCACGCGGCCAATGAGTACTATGTGATCGAAGGCGCGGGGAAGGTCTACGGCATGGCGGGCGCCGAGAAGACGGTTGCCGCCATGACCTACGCGTTCGCCGGAAAGATCCCGCCGGCCCCGGCCAAGACCACAAACTGATGGCGCTGCTCGAAACACGCAACCTCGCGAAGGAGTACCACGTGGGCGATCACATCGTCCACGCGCTCCGCGGCGTGTCGCTCGGCATCGACGCCGGCGAGTTCGTCACCATCGTCGGGCCGTCGGGCTCTGGGAAGTCGACGTTCATGCACATTCTCGGGTGCCTGGATCGGCCGACCACCGGGCAGTACCTGATGAACGGCCGCGACGTCTCCACGCTTCCGCCCGACGAGCTGGCGCGCGTGCGAAACGAGATGCTGGGCTTCGTGTTCCAGGGATTCAACCTGCTGGCGCGCACCTCGGCGGTGGAGAACGTGGAGCTGCCGCTGCTCTACACGCGGCGGGGCGTGGTGAAAACGAGCGAGCGGCGGAGGAAGGCCATGGCGGCCCTCGAGGCCGTAGGCTTGACCGATCGCGCCGATCATCATCCCAACCAGCTGTCGGGCGGGCAGCAGCAGCGCGTGGCCATCGCGCGCGCGCTCGTGGCGGACCCGTCCGTGCTGCTGGCGGACGAGCCGACGGGCAACCTCGACACGGCGACCAGCCACGAGGTGATGGAGATTTTCGCGCGCCTGAGGCGCGAGCGCGGGCTGACCATCGTCGTCATCACGCACGAGCGGGATATCGCGGCCTACGGCTCGCGAACCATCGATTTTCGCGACGGCAAGGTCACTTCGGACGTGCACCATGATCAAACGCTTGTTGAGCCATCCCTACGTTGACCTCGCGCTGAGGGCGCTGGGCCGCAATCGGCTGCAGACCGGGCTGACGCTGCTCGGCATGACCATCGGCGTCGCCACCGTGCTGGCGATGATGGCCGTGGGCGCCGGCGCGCAGCAGTCCATCGAGCAGCAGGTGCGGGCGGCGGGCCTGAACCAGCTGACCGTCCGCGCGGGCAACTGGCGCCCGAAGGTGGAGGACACGGGCGAGGCCGTCGCCCACCAGGGGGATGCCCGCGACTCGCTCGTGCTGCCAGCATTGCCGGGGCTCGACTCGCCGGCTCCCGACGTGTCTCTGATCGCCTTCCACCCCGAGGACGACCCCATGGAGAAGCACGATCATCCCCTCGCGCGGCAGCGGCTCGGGGACCTCGAGGCGGGCCTCGGATCCGCGGCGACGCTGACCTTCGACGATGCGGAGGCCATCAAGGGACTGCCCGGGGTGCAGTACGTCGCGGGCGGTGTCCACGAGAACGCGCGCGTGCACTCCGGCGGCAAGCGCTGGTTCACGCGCATGCACGGCACCGACGTGGAGATGCCGTCCATCAAGCGCGGGTGGATGCTGGCCGAGGGGCGGTTCTTCACGCGGCGCGAGCAGGACCGGGCGGAGCAGGTGCTGGTCATCGGGCAGATCGTGGCGGAGAGGTTGTTCGGAGCGGGGGTCAAGGCCGTCGGGCAGGAAGTCACGCTGTGGAACCAGCCGTTCGAGGTGGTGGGCGTGGTGACGAGCGCGACGTGGGTGGTGCGCCCGGCGCCCGGTGACGATCAGTTCGATGCGGTCTACATGCCCTATACGACCACGCACCGCCTGCTGAACCTGTCGAAGCTGAACGACATCACCATCACCGCAGCCTCGTCCGGGGACGTCTCCCGTCTCGCGCGGGAGATCACGACGCTGCTGCGGCAGCGCCACGGCATCGGCGACGACCAGCCGGACGATTTCACGGTGCTGACCCAGGCGACAAAGGCGCTGACGACCGGCGGGCTGCCGCCGAGCGTGGCGCGGGCGGTGGCCGGGAACGTCGCCGAGCTCGAGAAGGTGACGCTGGAGCAGCTGGCCACGACGCTGGAGCGTGCCAGCAGGACCATGACCTGGCTGCTGGCGGCGGTGGCGGCCGTGTCGCTCGTGGTGGGTGGGATCGGCATCATGAACATCACGCTGCTGTCGGTGACGGAGCGGACGCGCGAGATTGGCCTCCGCCTCGCCGTGGGCGCGCGCAGCCGTGACGTGATGCGGCAGTTCCTCATCGAGGCGGTGTCCATCAGCCTGGCCGGCGGCCTGGCCGGGATCGTCCTCGGCGTCGCGGCCGCCGCGCTGATTGCGCGGACCCTGAACTGGGCGACGGTGGTGTCCCCGCTCTCGGTGCTGCTGGCCTTCGGCGTGGCGGGTGCCGTCGGCATTTTCTTCGGGTGGTACCCGGCCAGGCGTGCGTCCCAGCTGGATCCCATCGTCGCGCTGCGCCATGAGTGAAGGACGCGTGACGCCGTGATCCGCCGCCTGGCAGTCAGCATCCAGATAGCGGGTCGTGCGCTCGGGCGGAACCGGCTCCGCACGGCTCTGACCATGCTCGGCGTCATCATCGGTGTCGCCGCGGTCATCGCCATGGTGGCGCTCGGCAGCGGCGCACGGGCGTCGGTGGAGCGGTCGCTCAAGTCTGCAGGCACGAACATCATCCTGGTGAGCGCCGGCAACTACACGCGTGGCGGCGAGTCGATGAACATCGCCAGCGGCCTCGGGTCGGCGACGACGCTCAGCAGCGAGGACGGTGAGGCGATCCGGGGGATTCGAGGGGTACAGGCCGTGGCCCCCGGCGTGCGCACGCGCACGTGGGTGAAGGCGCCGCACCGGCAGTTCTTCGGGCAGGTGCGGGGTACCGACCCCGCTCTCGCCGACGTGCACGGCTGGACGTTCGTCGAAGGCAGGTTCGACGACGGCCATGACGTCGCCGTGCTGGGGCGGACGGCGGCGGCGGAGCTCTTCGGCGAGGGGTTCAGCGCCGAGGGAGAGCGCGTGACCATCGGCGACCGCACGTTCGCCGTGTCCGGCGTGGCTCGCACCAACGACGCGGACCAGGACGAGACGGTGTTCGTATCCCTGGCCGCCGGGCAGGCGCTGCTCGGGATCCGGCACCTGCACACCATCACGCTGGCGGTGGAACAGGCGGGCGACGCGACCCGCGTGGCCAGCGACGTGACGGCGCTGCTGCGCCAGCGCCACGCGAAGGGGCGCCAGGCGGCGACCACCACGGGACTCGGCGGCCTTCAGGGGCCGGGCTCCCTCGCCGCCGCGGACGACTTCACCGTGAAGACGCAGGCGGCCGCGAACGTCACGAAGGGCCTCTACACGTCCGTCGCCGCGTTCGCGCTGGCCAACATGCCGAGGCTGGACGAGGTGACGCTGCAGGAGATGTCCAGCACGCTGGCCCGCGCCGGCGGGACCATGACCGCGCTTCTCGCGAGCATCGCCGCCATCGCCCTCATCGTCGGCGGCATCGGCATCATGAACATCATGCTGGTGTCGGTGACCGAGCGGACGAAGGAGATTGGCCTGCGGCTGGCCGTGGGCGCCCGGCGGCGCGACGTGCTGCTGCAGTTCCTGGTGGAAGCGGTCGTCATGAGCCTCATCGGGGGCACGCTGGGCGTGCTGGCGGGCATCGCCACCGCGCGCGGGTTGACGGCGCTGCTCGACTGGCAGACGGAGATCACCGCCGGGAGCATCGCGCTGGCGTTCGGCATCGCCGCTTTCGTCGGAGTGGCGTTCGGCTACTATCCCGCACGCCGGGCCTCCAGGCTCGATCCCATCGATTCGCTGCGCTATGAGTAGCCGCAGCCGCGAACGGGCGACGGCCGAGCAGCTGCGTCGCCGGTTCCGCTCGCACCTGGTGCGGAACGCGGGTATTGCGGGGGTGGGTATCGCCGCGTCGCTGGCGGCCGGCATGGCCGGCTACCACTGGCTGGGCCCGATGCCCTGGGTCGACGCGTTCCTCAACGCCTCCATGCTGCTTGGCGGCATGGGGCCGGTCTCGCCCCTGGCCAACGACCGCGTGAAGCTCTTCGCCGGTGCCTACGCCATCTACTGCGGGGTGGTGTTCATCGCCGCCGTGGGCCTCGTACTGGCGCCGATCGCCACACACGTGCTGCACCGGTTCCACATGGATCGGGACTGAACGGTGTCTCGCCGCCGGTGCTAATCTGGCCTTCGGCGCCAGGCGCAGATCCTGGAAGTCGAAGCTGAAGTCCGTCGCCGGCGAGACGGCGGCCATCTTCGCCTGATCGATCGAGCCATCGGGCTTCAGGGCGAAGGTGACGAAGGCATCCGCGCGAAGCTCGCGGTCCGTCCACCGCACGATGAACGTGTCGTGCTGCCAGTGCTCCATCACCCCGACCAGGGCCGGCGTCTTCGTGAACCGCATGGACAGCCGTCCACCGGATTCCTCGATGACGATGTCGCCGTACCAGGCATCGGTGTACGTCCCGGCGTACCCCGCGAGCGGCAGGGATGGCTTCGAGCTCGCATCACGGGCCTGGGTCGACTTCAGCTCGGCGGCGGCCACGTCCACCAGGCCGCGCGCACGCACCGCCGCGTACGCCCTCACCCAGTCGGTCTGCGGCGCGCCCAGGTAGGCGTCGGCCACGAAGTACGCGATGGCATTGAAGGCCTCGCCCGATTCCTGGTTGGTGAGCACCGACACGCCGAGGCCGATGTCCGGCATCAGGAACACGCGAGAGACGAAGCCCGGCAGGCCCCCGGTGTGCGTCAGCACCAGGCGGCCGCGATACTCCCTCACGTTCAGCCCGAGCGCGTAGCCGGAGACGAAGGACCTGAGCGGCGTGAGCTCCGCGGGCGGATCCGGGTTCGGCATCGGCGTCACCAGCGTGGAGATCTCGCGCCAGGTGCGCTCGGAGAAGAGCCGCGATCCGTCGGGGAGCTGTCCGCGGTCGATCAGCACGCGCATCCACGCGGCCATGTCGGTGGCGTTGGAGAGGATGCCGCCGGCGGGGTTGGTGTTGTCGCTGGCGAACGGATTGACGGGGCGCACGCGCTCGTCGATGCGCGCGTGGGGGGAGGCGACGTTGCCGCCGTTGGCGGCGGCGTCGAACCTGGGACTGCTGGCCTTCATGCCCACTCGCGCCAGGATGCGGGTCCGGATGAAATCCTCCCACGACAGCCCGCTCATCGTCTCGATCACCTCGCCCGCCACGAGGTAGAGCACGTTGTCGTAGGCGTAGGCGCTGCGGAAGCTGGTGGCCAGCGGGATGTGGCGGAGGCGCTCGGCGATCTCGCGCCGCGTGTAGGTGGAAGGCGGCCACCACAGCAGGTCGCCCGCGCCGAGGCCGAGGCCGCTCCGGTGTACCAGCAGATCGCGGATGGTCATCTCGCCGGTGACGAACGGATCGGACATCCGGAACCACGGCAGGTACGTGATGACGGGCGCGTCCCAGGCGATCTTCCCTTCCTCGACCAGCAGCCCGAGTGCGGCGGCCGTGAAGACCTTGCTGTTCGAGGCGATGGCGAAGAGGGTGCCCGCGTCAACCGCGGGCGCCTCGCCGAGCTTCCGGACGCCGTAGCCCTTGGCCGTGACGACGGCGTCGTCCTTCACGATGGCGACGCTGATCCCGGGGATGTCGAAGGTGGAGCGGACGCGCTCGACGAACGCGTCCAGCCCGGCTGGGGCGACGGCCTTCGTGGCGGCGAGGGCCGGCGCCGGTGCGGCCGGCGGCGCCTGCGCGCCGAGCGTGGCCACGCACAGGGAAACGGCCAGCAGCAGGACGAGGCGAAGGCGCATGGGAGTCCTCCAGGGAGCAGGGATCAGGGAGCAGGGATCAGGGATCAGGGATCAGGGATCAGGGTTTTGGCGGGATGAACGGGATCTCGACTTCGTGGGGCACGCCGCGGATGTCGTAGGTGAGCTTCACCATGACCGCGTCGCCCGCCACGGGCTGTCCCCTCGCGATCCAGCTCTCCCCGGACTCGTCGATCTCGAGCGCCAGCGCCTCGGGCGGCGCATCGGGCCGCGTGACCACGAGGCGCACGTTCGATGCGACAGCCGCCGGCAGCTCGGTGCGGATGGCGTCGGTGAACCAGACGGCGTGGCGTCCGGACGGATTCAGCACCACCTCGTAGTGGATGTCGCCGTTCATGAGCACCAGGCCGCCATGCTGCGGGGTGTGATCGCCGTGGGGCTCGGTGATGCCCGCGTGCTGGGGGTCCTGCGGGGCCACGCTCTGGGCGGGCGCAGCCGGCGGAGGGGCGGGCTGAGAGCAGGCGGTCGCCAGGATGCCCACGGCCAGCAGCGCCGCAGTCCACACCTGTCGGCACCGGTGCGCACCCGTTCGCACTTGCCCGCACCCGCCCGCACCCGTTCGCACCTGCCGCCCCCTACTTGAAAATGCCCTTCGGCATCTTGACGTGGACGCCCATGGTTCCGTCCACGAGCTGCGTGATGGCGACGTCTCCCGCCAGGCTGGTGAGCTGGTAGGACGAGTGGCGGTCCAGCTTCTTGACCTCCACGAGGAAGTCCACCATCTCCTGGATGGCGATACGTGTAGCGGCGGTCAGGTCCACGTCGATGCCCATGCTGATGTAGTGGGTCGGCGTCTCGGCGCGCGGCCACTTCAGGGTCGTGCCCTTGCGGACGGTCAGCTGCACACGCCCGCGCAGCGAGGTCTCGATGGCGGTCTGATCCACCTCGCCGTCGCCCTGCGCGGCATGGCCGTCCCCGATCTGGAAGAGCGCACCCGGGACGTGCACGGGGATCCACAGGGTGGTGCCGGCCACCAGCTCCTTGTTGTCGAGATTGCCGGCGTGGATGCCCGGCGGGCTGCTGTGCACGCGCCCGAGCGCCGGCGGCGGCGCCACCCCCATGCTGCCGAAGAACGGCTTCAGTGGAATCTCGATCCCGGGCCGGAACGTGCCGATCATGCGCGTGCGGTCCAGGGGGATGATGGTGATCGGGCGGCCCGGCTCGCAGTTCTCGCGGATGAAGCCGCTGCACCCGTTGTAGCCGTAGGCGATGGGCAGGTCGATGGCGAGGACCTTCACCTCCAGCGCATCGCCGGGCGCCGCGCCTTCGACCCACACCGGCCCGGTCAGGATGTGCCCGCCGGGGCCGCGATCCTTCACCGTCTCGACAATGGCGCGAAGCGAGGCCTGCACGTCCGCGGGCTTCACGCCGGCCTTCTCCAGCCGCTCCGGCGTGGAGGTGAGCAGCGTATCCACGTCCAGGATGTCGCCTGATTCGAGGCGCAGCACCGGCTTCGACTCCGACCAGTAGTGGCCGTAGGCGACGGTTGCCGGCGTGGCCTCGAGCCTGTGCGTGCGCGGCGACTGTGCCACCAGGAGCGCGCCGGCGAGCGAGGAGCCGAGAACGCAGGCGACGGCGCCCGCGGCCACGCGAACGCACTGGCGCACCATCGTGCGAACCTCCGTGAGAGCCCCTCGGCGAACCATCGTCCTAGGCCGCTGGCGGAAAGGGCGGCTCGTCCGGCGTGGGGTCCTGAAGGGGAATGGGGACCGCGTCCTTCTCCGGCTTTGCCACGACCGCGCCCCAGGTGGAGAGCGCACCCGCGCCCCATTCCGTGAGGGCGACCATGAACTGCAGGAGGTCGAAGCCGTCCGTGACGATGCCCGTCGTGCGCGCCGTGGCCATGCCAATGAGGGCGCAGGCGGCGGCGAAGAGTCCGATGCGGACGAACTCGCGGCGGAGGGCGCAGAGCAGCAGGAAGACGCCGAGGCCGAACTCCAGCCCGCCGTACGTGGCCCGGAAGTCGGTCCGTGCGGCCGGCGTGGCGAAGGCGATTTTCACCATCTCCGCCATCTCGTCCGCCCGCGAGAAGAACGCGAAGCCGAAGCCCGCGTACGACAGCGCCACGACCACCAGCACGAGCCGCCAGAGCGTCATGCGGGGATTCTACCCGAGTACACTGTGGCCCCCGCCGGCACACGGGCACCGGGGCCCTCGCGACGGAGCGCCGGGGAGGCTGCATGGTTGCAGGCGAGAGGCGCGTGCCGGCGTTGTTTGGAGCGCCGGGGCTTCAGCCCCGGCGTCGAGGAGGCACGTCGGATGACGGACCGTACGGAAGTGCCCTGGTACCGGGAGGTGAGCGCGTCGCAGTGGAAGACTTTCCTGACGACCTTCGCCGCGTGGACGCTGGACGCGTTCGACTTCACGGTCCTGACCTTCGTCCTCATCGACATCCAGCAGAGCTTCTCGGTGAACCGGGCGCTGGCCGGGGCGCTCGGGACGGTCACGCTCCTCTTCCGCACGGTTGGCGGCATTGGCGCCGGCACGCTGGCGGATCGCTACGGGCGCAAGGGGCCCATCCTCTTCTCGATCGCGTGGTACACCGCGTTTGCGTTCCTGAGCGGGCTCTCCACCAGCTACGTGATGCTCTTCGCGTTCCGCGGTCTCTTCGGCATCGGGATGGGGGGCATGTGGGCCGCCGGCATGCCGCTGGCGCTCGAGCAGTGGCCGGCGAAGCATCGCGGCATCGCCTCGGGGATCCTGCAGGGCGGCTACTCGACGGGGTTCCTGCTGTCGTCGCTGGTCTACCAGCTCGGCTACCCGCTGATCAGCGAGCGGCCGGATTGGGCGTGGCGCCTCATGCTGTGGGCGGGCGTGATTCCCGGCACGCTCATCTTCTTCGCGATGCGACGCGTGCCGGAGAGTCCGGTGTGGCTGGAGAAACAACGTGAGCTGGCCGCGGCCGGCGGGCGCCCGCGGCTGTCGCTGCGGCGCCTGTTCGACGCCGATCTCAGGTGGGTGACACTGCACACCTCCCTGCTGATGGGCGGTTTCACGCTCATGTACCAGAGCACCACGTTCTGGTATCCGACGCTGCTCGCGCAGTTGAAGCAGCAACCGCTGGCGTTCCTGCTCCTGCTGAACGCCGGCGGCCTCCTCGGCTCGGTGACGCTCGGCGCCTTGTCCGAGCGCTGGGGTGGGCGGCGCGGGGCCGCCACGCTCGGCGTCGTGCTGGGCCTGGCCTCCGCGCCGTTGTACCTGTTCTCGGGCTCGGCGTTCGGGCTGCTGGCCGGGGCGTGGCTCATCGGGTTCATGGCCTCGGGGGCCTGGGGCATCGTGCCCGGGTATCTCTCCGAGCGCTTTCCGACCGACGCGCGCGGCGTCGGGACGGGATTCTCGTATCACGTGGGCGTCGGCATCGGCGCACTCGGGCCGTACCTGATCGGCGCCCTGCAGGACGGCGGCATGGACCTCAGGACCGCGATGCTCTGGTGCATCGCGTCGGCCGGAGCGGCGGTGCTGGTCCTGCTGTGGCTGGGGCCGGAGACGCGGGGCAAGCAGTTGGAGTGAGCGTCGGGCGGTGGTCGCCCGGCCGCGCTTCCCGCTCGGCCGGCCGGTCAAACGCTCCTCCGGTACGCTCAGGACC
>JBFWQE010000095.1:0-20853 GCA_050249615.1 Vicinamibacterales bacterium | reverse complement strand
CGGAATCACGCCCGCCGATCGCGGCGAGGTCTCCGCCGCCCTGATGCGCTACACGCGCCGCCCCGAGTGGAACGAGGTCGTCGCGGACGCGGCGCTGATGTGGATGGGTGACGATCTTGACGCGGACCCCGGCGAGGCGCTCGAGGACATCCTCGCGCTCGACACCTCGCGCGAGACGTTCTTCGACTGGCTGTTCTACGACCTGCCCCTCGAGGACCGGCGGACCGTCGCGGACACGTTCCTCGACCGCCACGCCCGCTCGCTCAATCCCCGTGCGCTGGACTACCTGCGGCTCATGCAGGGGACCTGCCTCCGCGCCTTCCAGGTGCGCTCGGTGGAGCCCGGCGCGCACATGACGCTGCGCGACCTCTGGTCGAACGACGAGGTCACGGTCGCCGAGCGCACGGCCTCCCGCCAGGTCGTCATCTGGGACGTCCTCGTCGCGCGCATCGTGCGCCATGCCGACGGGACGCACCAGCTCGAAGGCTCCGCCATGCTGCTGCCCGCCGCCGCCCCCGCCGTCGTGAAGGGCCTCAAAGCCGAGCACCGCCGCCTCCGCCGTCGGATGCCCGACGTGCCGGACGAGTTCTTCTTCAAGATCAAGGCGCCGCTGTTCCACATCATGTGGGACGAGCTGGTCGGCAACGCCGAGCCCCCCGAGCTCCAGACGACGGAGGGCGATGCCCTGTCGATGAGCGAGCTGGAGTTCGACGTGCCGAGGGCGGGCGAGGCGCTGGTCGCGCTGCTCCGCGAGCCCGACTTCGAGCCGGGAGACATCGGGGAGGCCGTGTGGATGGAGCCGGCGCCGCAGGGACCGCGGATGTTGGCAAGCGTGTCGTGCGACAAGGGCACGCTGATGGTCCGGACGATCTCGCGTGAACGCGCCGAGCGCGCCCGCGCGCGGCTGGAGTCACGGCTCGGCCCGCTGCGGCTGCGACGCGAGGAGCACCGCGAGCCCGACCTGACGAAGCCCGCCGACCTGTCCTCACCACTTGGAAGCCGGGACGTGGACCTGTCCATCGACGACATCCCCGAGCTGGCCGCGTGGCGGGACCAGCAGGATCGGGCGTGGCTGGACCTGGATATCCCGGCGCTCGACGGCATGACCCCCCGCACAGCCGCGCGCGACCGGCGGATGCGGCCGCGGCTGAAGAACCTCCTCATCGACATCGAGAATCGCGAAGCGCGGATGGCCGCCCCGGACCCGCCGCGCGATATGACGTGGATGTGGAAGGAGCTGCGGCTGAAGCGGCCCTAGTCCCCGCCTTCGCTCGCGTGGCCCCCTGAGCGAACGACGGCACGGCAGGCCCGCCCGCACCTGTCCGCACCCGTTCGCACCTGCGCTATCCTTGCCCCATGCGCTGGCTCGCTCTTTCCCCGGCCCTGGCCGTGACCCTCAGCCTGGCACTGTCTGCGTCATCGGCGTCATCTGCGTCATCTGCGTCATCTGCGGCCCAATCTGCGTCATCTGCGTCATCTGCGGCCCAGTCCGTGTCTGCGTCATCTGCGGCCCAGTCCGTGTCGGCGGCCCCCTCCGCGGATCAATCGACGTCGGTTACCGGCTATGTCTGCCCCATGCACCCCGACGTCATCGAGGCTGCCCCGGGCACGTGTCCGCGCTGTGGAATGACACTGGTGGCCGCCAACCCCCTCGGCACCGCCAACTACCGCCTGCGCGTCGAGACGGTCCCGAAGGTGGTGAAGGCCGGCCAGAAGACGAAGTTCCGCTTCCACGTCGAGGATCCCGTCACGCGGAAGAAGGTCACTGACTACGCGCTGGTCCACGACAAGCGCTACCACCTGTTCGTGCTGAGCCGCGACACCAGCATCTTCATGCACGAGCACCCCGAGCTCGACCCCGACGGCGTCTACGCCCTCGAGGTGACGCTGCCCAAGGAAGGCCACTACGTCCTCATCTCCGACTTCTTCCCCACCGGCGGCAGCGGCCAGGTGCTCACCACGCCCATCGTCACCGCCGGGTTCGACGGCGACGTCGTGTCTCAAATCCCCACGTTCACCCCGGACACGTCGTGGACGAAGCGCGAGGGCGGCGTGGACGTGGACCTGCGCATGGCGCAGAGCGCACTGGTCGCGTCGGAGGACATCGACCTGCCCTTCCACTTCGTCAACGCCCAGACGGGCGAGCCGGTGCGGGACCTGGAGCGCTACCTCGGTGCCTTCGCGCACGCCCTCATCGTGAACGAGGAGCTGACCGAGTACATCCACGCCCACCCGGAGGAGATGCTGGAAGGTACCGACATCAAGAGCGGCGGCGGCCCCGACGTGGTGTTCCACACGCTCTTCCCGAAGGGCGGGCGCTACAAGGCCTGGATTCAGTTCCAGCGCGGCGGCAAGCTGTCGATGGTGTCGTTCACGTTCCGGGTGCTGCGACCGGGTGAGGGGTTTACCGGGGTCGTCCATTGATGATTGCCGATTGATGATTGAGCGGTTCATTCGGCGATTGGCGATTGGGACATCGATCATTGGATTGACGATTCGGCGATTCAGCGGTTGCGCGATTCGAAATCCCCCAATGCTCCAATGCTCCAATGCTCCAATGCCCCAATGACCCAATCCGAATGCCCAATGCCCCAATCGCCAATCGCCCGATGAATCGCCCGATCGGCAATCGGCAATCGCCAATGGGCCCGCGCCGGGCGCACGCAGCCTAGCGCACCACCCCCCGTCTGGCGCGCACGCTATAGCCGTCGCGACCGACGGTCACGCGGATGGCGCGGTACCGCCCGTCGCCCGGCGTCGCAGGCGTGTACCCAATCACGTACTGCGCATCCAGCTCCTCGGCGATGCGCGCAGTGGCCGGCGCGATGTCGGCGGTGGACGACACCACCTCCGCATAGCCCCCGCTCTGCGCCGACAGCTCGTGGAACACCTGCGGGTTGATGCGCGTCGATGACCGGGCGTTCGGCGTGTCCACCGCGATCCCGTAGAGGAACACGTCGCTCCGTCCCAATCGCTGCTTCACGTCGGTCACCGTGGTGTCGCTCGCCGTGTCCGCCCCATCGGACACGAGGACGATGGCGCCGCGGGGGTGCTGGCGATCCGCGAAGAGCGGGAGCGCCGAAGTGACGGCATCGTAGATGGCCGTGCCGCCCGTCGGCCGCACGGTCTCGAGCGCCTCGCGCAGCGCGGAGCGGTCCGTGGACCAGCCGGCCGCCAGGCGCGACGCATGGTTGAAGACGATGAGCGCCGCCTCGTCTTCCGGTTTCAGCAGGTCCTCGGCGAACGTCCTGAGCGCGAGCCGCGCGTCGTCCATCCGGGGGCCGCGCATGCTGTCGCTGATGTCGAGCACCAGCGCCAGGCTGACGGGGACGCGTTCGGCGGCGAACTGCGTGACGGGCTGCGGCATGCCGCCCTCGGTGACGGTGAAGTCCTCGCGGCGAAGGGACGTGACGAGCCGCCCGCTGGCGTCCCGGACCGTCACCGGCGTGGGCACCAGCTCCGCGCTGGCGCGGAAGATCCTGTTGGTGGTCACGGCGCCGCGCTGGGCGCCGAGCACCCGTGGGCCGACGGCGACGGCCACGCACGCCCCCGCACTCGTGCGCGCGAGGCCGGCCAGGAACCGCCGACGCGTGGCCATGAGATCAGCCCGTCAGAACGTGGTGGCGGTGGGCGGCACGCGCACGAGCTCGAGGCGAGGCTGGACCTTGACCGCCGCGTCCCCCGGGTTGGCCTCGTACGCCGTCATCACGAGCCGCGTGCCGCCCGGCAGCGTCACCGGATCCGTGTAGACGTAGGGCGACGGCCAGTCGGTGCGGTAGTCGCGCAGCCAGAGCAGCGGCCGCACGCTGCCATCGGGCAGGTGCGCTGTCAGTTCCAGCGAGCGGGCAGCCGCACCCAGCCGCGGATAGACCGCCTGGAGGCCCGTGGCCGCGTCGAGCACCACCTCCGCGCGGATCCGCGTCGGCCCGGCGCCCGCCGGCAGATCCGTGGCGGCGGCCTCGAGGACCATCGTGGTGGCCGCCGCGCCAGACGCGGTGTCGTCCACGTACAGCCCGACCTCGCTCGTGTCCGACACGGCCTCCTCCGCGCCGTGGTAGCCGACCTCCAGGATCAGCTTCGCGCCCGCGGGCAGCGTGTAGGCCACGCCCTCGGGCAGGTGCATCGCGGTTGCCCACGGGGTCCACGAGAAGAGCCAGCGATTCGTTCCTGCCTCATAGATGGCCGCGCGCCGGACGACGCGGCGCTCGCCGGGCTTGAAGGCCAGCCCGTGCACGCGCTGCGCGGTCTTGAAGGGCGTCTGGATCTCGAAGTGCTTCACCTCGTCTCCGGCGCCCGCGGGCACCGCGGTCGCGGCTGGCGCGGACAGGACCAGGTCCGGCTCCCCGTGCTCCCACATCGGCATCTCGGACACGAAGACCGGTGCCTGCGCTTCCTCCGCGAGCGTCTGCCCGCTGGGCGCGCCGCCGTCCACCCAGGCTACCAGCAGGTCCCACTCGCCCTGCGTGGGGCTGGGATCGTTCCGGAACCGC
The DNA here is from genome assembly GCA_050249615.1 of Vicinamibacterales bacterium. Classification (GTDB taxonomy): domain Bacteria; phylum Acidobacteriota; class Vicinamibacteria; order Vicinamibacterales; family UBA2999; genus VFZN01. The sequence continues at coordinate 16,363 of JBFWQE010000095.1, read as the reverse complement.
CCGTAGCCGGCGACGGCGCTCCAGGGCGGCATGTGGCGCGTGAGGACCTCCTCGCGAATCGCCGCCGCCCAGGGCCGAGCCTCGCTGAACGTGGCCAGGGAGAACGCGACGTTGTTGGGCGAGTGGCAGGAGAAGCACCGCCGCTGCAGGATGGGCGCGATGTCCTTGTGCCAGAGCAGGGTCGTGGTGATGCGAGGGTGGGTCTCGACAGGCCGCGACGTGAGGGCCGCGGCCAGGCCAAGGGCGCCCAGACCGATCAGCGCCGGCACGAGGACGGGACCGCGGAACAGGCCTCGGGCAGACATCAGGGAAAGTATGCCACCGAAGCGGGTTCTCAGGTTCTCGGGTTCTCAGGTTCTCGGGTTCTCAGGTTCTCGGGTTCTCAGGTTCTGAGGTTCTGAGGTGCCGAGGTTGACTCGAGAACCTGAGAACCCGGGAACCTATCTGGTGACCGTAAACGTGACGTCGTGCGTGGAGCCGACGGCGCCGTCCGAGGCCAGGCAGCGCAGGACGTAGGTGCCCGGCTCGTGGAAGGTGACCGTCGTGTCGATCTTCCCGTCCTCGGGGATCTTCGGGGCCACCCAGCGGGGAGCCCAGGGCGAGTTGGCGCCGGCGCGCGTGTCTTCCCACACCTTCGTCTGCTCGGGATCGAAGGTCACGGTGCTGGGGCCCCGGTAGACGAACCACGACACGCGCAGGCCCGTCTGGCTCCCGACGGTGAGCGCCACGGGCGCTCGCTGCGAGGGGTGCATGCCGTTGACCGTGCGGTTGAAGAATTTCTCGTTCCGCGAGCCCGGCCCGAAGCGCGGGCGCGGCCACCCGTCGTCGAAGGCCCAGGCGGCCAGCTGGACGGGCTCGCCCACCTTCACCGTGCGCGTCGGAGCGCTGTCCACCTTCAGCGTCGGCGCCACGTTCTTGCGCATCTCCGGAGAGCTCACGCCGGCGCCCAGCGCGCCTTGCTCCGAGGCCTGCACCAGATCGTCCACGAACGAGTCGGGCCGGAGCGTGGCGAAGGCGCGCTCGGTCTTCCCGTTGGCAGTGAGCGTCCAGACGAGCTCCTTGTTGCCCCAGTCCTTCGGCACCCGCACCTTGAAGACGAACCGGTTGCGCCGCGGGTAGAAGTGCGTCGGCTGCCCCTGGTCCGCCGGGCCGGGGGAGATGCTGTTGCCCGGCCCGATGGGGATGTCGAGCTCCTCCTCCCAGTTGCGGTTCATGTAGCCGAACAGCATGTTGAACGAGCCGTCGGGGTTCTGCTCCCAGCCCTCGAAGGCGGGCGAGATGTTCTGCCCGCGCAGGTACGACAGCGTCTGCGCGCCGGTGGCGATCGATGTCACCGCCACCGCGACCCCCAACACCCCGACCACCGCCCACGTCCGTCCCCTCATGCCGTCACCCCGTCTGAAACGCTGTCCCAAGGAAACCACGAAGGCACGAAGGGCACGAAGGCGACCACGAAGATCGAGATCTCACGGCCTCAAGACCGCAAGACCCCAAGACTCCAAGACCTCAAGTCCCAAGTCCCAAGTCCCAAGCCCCAAGCCCCAAGCCCCAAGCCCCAAGCCCGTCTACCGTGGGCTCTTCACCGCGGCTGCCGCTCCAAGGTCGTCACCTTCGGCGGCGGCGGGACGCCACAGAGCGGGCAGTCGATGAAGAAGTCGTTCTTCTTCATCTTGCGGCGCTCGCGCCTGAGGGCCATCTCCTCCTGGAACTGCTCCTCGGTGAGCGCGATGCTCTGGCCCAGGTCGATGAACATGTTGGCGATGGACCGGTTGCCCGAGCCCTGCCAGTTGCGCGGGTCGGGGATGTTCTTGTTCTTCTCCGTGTTGTCCATGTAGCCGATGATGTGCAGGATGGCGCCCTTCGGGAGCAGCGGCGCGTAGTCGTCCTCGTACTCGTACTGGCGCACCCAGTTGTGGTCGTAGCCGGCGCAGGTGAGCGTCTGGATGTTGATGCCCCAGATGTACTCGAGGCACATCCGGGCGCCGGGCGCGTGCAGGTGCGGCTCGAAGGTCACCACCTTCATCGGGCGCTCGAGCACGAGGTACGCGTGCAGCTGCTGGTTGGCCTCGTTCGGCCTGATGTCGATGTCCAGCCCGTTGCCGAGGGCGCGCAGCGTGCTGCGGAATTCGGGCTTGTAGCCCTTCGGGTGCAGCTTGAACCCGAAGCGCAGCCTCGACTTCGTGTCGCGGCCGTTCGAGTGCAGGTGCGTGGACTCGTAGATGATGCTCGAGCCGGCCTTGAGCAGGCGGCCCGCCTTCGGGTCGAAGATATCGGCGTTCCTCCCCACCTCGTGCACCGGCCAGCCGCCGAGCCCGGTGGACTCCGGCAGCTCGCCGCCCTCTTCGAGGACGGCCGTGGACCAGATGAGGTGGTGGTACACGTAGCGCTGCCCGACGGTCGCGCGTCCCCTCTCGTCGTTCGGGACGTCGTTGACCTCCTTGATCTCGACGGCCGCCACGTAGCGGTCCTCGTCGAGCGGGACCTTCACCGGCTCGAGCTCACCCCACCAGTCGGGCGCGTTGGCCTTCACCACGATCTCCGGGCCGTCCACGATGAGGTCGGGCTCGCCGATGGTCCACGCGGTGTCGTCCGGCCACTGGATGGGCGCCGGCATGTCGGCCGCGTTCCCGCGCGGCGCGCCGCTCTCCACCCACCGGGCAATCGTCGCCACCTCGTCGTCCGAGAGCGACGGGTCGTGCTTGTACTTCTGGACGCCGATGTTCTTCTCGATGTACCAGGGCGGCATGGCGCCGGCCTTGTCGCGGATGCTGGTCCGCTGCCGGATGGCGCGCGCCCACGGCCGCACCTCCTCGTAGGTGATGAGGGACATCGGCGCCACCTGTCCAGGCCGGTGGCAGTTCTGGCAGCTGCGCTGAAGGATGGGCGCGATGTCCTTCGTGAAGCTCACCGCCGGCGCGACCGCCGGCGCCGCCTGCTGGGCGTGCACATCGGGCGGCACGGCCAGCCCCGTCAGGGCGGCGCCAATCGCGATCAGGCCGACCGTCAGGCTCCAACCAGACCTTTGTCTACTCTCCATCGAAGCCACTCCTTGCGGGGCGCGGACTCCCGGCGAACGGGTCGTCGAACGGTAGTTGACCGCGGTCGAGGTTGTCAACGCGGGCACCCAGGTGCGGCAGGTGCGAACGGGTGCGGCAGGTGCGAACAGGTGCGGGCAGGTGCGAACGGGTGCGGCAGGTGCGGGCAGGTGCGAACGGGTGCGGCAGGTGCGGGCGGGTGCGGGCGGGTGCGCACGGGTGCGGCAGGTGCGAACGGGTGCGGGCGGGTGCGGACGGGTGCGGACGGGTGCGAACGGGTGCGGGCCGGTGCGAGCGGAGCCGTACACCACCGCGCGGGGGATGCGTACTTCGCAACACGATGGTGTGGCTGCGAGCCGGCTGGCTGACACACGCCCATTTCTTCGGGTTGACTCGCGGCCGCGGCCAGCGGCGCTTCTTGCACGAGCCGGCGCATGGCTCGCCACTTCAAGGAACTGATCGCGTGGCAGCAGGCTGACCTCCTTCGCCAGGCAATCTGGGCGGCCGTGCGGCGCACGCCGGGCATGGACCCGAAATTCCGCACCCAGTGGACCGACGCTGCGCGGTCCGTCTGCTCGAACACGGCGGAAGGCTTCGGCCGCCGGTCGCACCGCGAGTTCGCACGCTTCCTGGAGCTGGCGTCCAGCTCGCTACGGGAGATTGAAGACCTCATCCACGAGGCCCGGATGCGGGGTTACATGACAGAAGAGGGGGCATCGGAGCTCGAGCGCCAGGTTCGCCGGACCTCAGCCCCGCTGGCGCGTCTGCTTCGCTACCTTCGCAACAACCCCGATCGCCCGTAGACGCTATCCGCCGCACCCGTTCGCACCCGCCCGCACCCGCCCGCACCTGCCGCACCCGCCCGCACCTGTCCGCACCCGCCCGCACCTGCCCGCACCTGTTCGCACCCGTCCGCACCCGCCCGCACCTGCCCGCACCTGTTCGCACCCGCCGCACCCGTCAATGCGTCATGGCGTACACGAGCACGTTGATGCCGAACGCATACCCATCCACCGAGAACGTGTAGAAGTAGTCCGGGTCGTCCCCTTCCCGCTCCCACGAGTCGCCGATGTCGGTGTTGTGCGTCATCAGCACCATGATGCGCCCCGCCTTGTCGAGGATGGCGCGGGCGTGCGGCGTGGCGCTGTCGGCGCCCCGCTCCGAAGTCGGGCCGCCCCGGCCACCCCAGAAGTTGATCGACGGGATCTGCGGCACGTGCTTCACCTCGAACTGCGCGCGGAAGAGGGGATGCGCGGGCGGGAGGTCGACGATGCTGAACTCGCTGGGCGGGAGCACGCGCTCGATTTGCGATTGCCAGTAGTCCCACGCGTAGCTGCCCCAGAAGTCGTCCGCCCACAGGAAGCCGCCCTTGCGGAGATACGTGCCGAGCGCCGCAGCTTCTGCTTCATCGAAGTACGCGGCGCCCACCTCGGTGGCCATGACGAAGGGGCACTGGAAGAGCTCCGGATCCGTGGGCCGGACCACCAGGTGCCGCGGCTCGCGCCGCTCGTCGAAGCTCACCACGGTCTTCGTGAGCTCGGCGAGTCGGATCGACAGGTTGACGTCGGCGCGTGGGAAGTCCACCAACCAGCTGCCGCCATCCCCGCCGCGCGATCCGCGGAAGGCGAGCCGGCAGAAGTGAAAGGCCCCATCGAAGCTTTCCGGGGTCGCCAGGGGAACGGCGTACCCGAATCGCCCGCCCCGTCTTCCTTGCGCGGCCACGAGGGTTCCTGCCACGGCCACGGCGACCAGCAGCGCCCCTCCCCACCTCAGCCCTACCCGAGGCTCCCGCATGGACCGAGTGTAGCCAGAACCCGTGCCGGGAAGAGGAGAACCTGAGAACCCGAGAACCTGAGAACCCGAGAACCCGAGAACCCCAGAACCCCCAAAGCTTCCGTATACTGTCGACCCGGCTCATTCCACTGGAGGCCACTTCGATGCGGACGACGATTCGCGCGGTCGCGATGCTTTCCCTCTTCCTGTTCGTGGGCGCTGGAACGGCAGCACAGGGCGTGAACATCACGGGCACGTGGGCGTTCGACGTCCAGACGGGCGGCGGCGGCGGCCAGCCCACGCTGACGTTCAAGCAGGACGGCGAGAAGCTCACCGGTCACTACAGCAGCCAGACCCTGGGCGAGGCCGACTTCACCGGCACGGTGAAGGGCAACGCCATTCAGTTCACGTTCAACGCGAGCGTGCAGGGCACCGAGATCGACGTGACCTACGCCGGCACGGTGGAGGGCGACTCGATGCAGGGCACGGTGAACATGGCCGGCGGCCAGCTCAACGGCACCTTCACCGGGAAAAAGCAGAAGTAGCCGCGCGGCGTCACGGGAACACGACGCTCACGAAAGAGGAAGCGACCCCCATTCTGCCTTCGTGACCTTCTTCGTGCCCCTCGTGTTCTTCGTGTTCCCGTGACACGCGCTACGGGCGGGCGGTCACCCGTGCGCCGTCGGTGAGCGTATCGGGCGGGTGCACCACGACCTGCTGGCCATCCTGCAGGCCTCCCAGCACCTCGGCCTCGGTGCTGGTACGCTGGCCCAGGTCCACCGCTGCCCGCCGCGCGCGGCCGCCCTCGACCACGTACACGGCCCACGGCTCGCCCACCCGGAACAGGGCGCTCGTGGGCACCTTGAGCACGTTCTCGAGCGATGCCAGGGCGATGCGCACCTCCACGCGGTACGCATCGCCCATCGCCTTCCACGCCGCGCGGTCATCGTCGAAATCCATGATGACGTTGACGCGCTGCTCCTCGACGCCGAGTGCCGACACCTTGGTGAAGCCGCCAGGCTCGACTCGCTCGACGCTGGCGCCCATCGGTTGGTCGCCGCCCCACTGCTCGACGGACACGCGCATGCCCGGCTTCACCTTCACCGCATCGCTGGACAGGAGGTCGGCCACGATCTCGACATGGCTCGGATCGCCGATCTCCACGATCGGCTCTCCGGCCGGGACGACGGATTCGCTCTCGCGGAAGCGGCGCAGGACGACACCGTCCACCGGGGCCAGCACCGGGAGCACGCGCCCCGCCGCATCGAGCCGCGTGGGGGCCAGGCGGGCCTGCGCGCGTTCCAGCTCCGACTGCGCGGCCGCGGCCGCGTACGCCGCGGCGCTGACGCTCTCCTCCGCAGTGACGAGCGCGTTCTGTCGCGCTTCGAGCGCCTGGCGCGTGGTGAGCCCCGCCTTGAAGAGCTCCTGCTCGCGCTTGAGCTCCGACTCCGCCAGTTCGAGCGCGGCGCGCGCGCGCTGCTCCTCGGCCCGGGCGCGCCCCATCGCGCCACGGGCCACGTCGACAGCCGCGCCGGCTTCGAGGCGCGTGCGCGCGTCCAGCAGCTGCGGCGCCTCGGGGCGGATGCGCGCCACCACCGTCCTGCTGCGCTCGACGAGGTCGCCGGGCTCCAGATCCACGCGCTCCAGGCGCCCTGCCACGGGCGCCGACACCACGAACCGATGGTGGACGCGCGTCTCCCCTTCCTCGTCGATCGTCACCACCAGCGGGCCCCGCACGATCGCGCCGACCTCGACCGCCACGGCCTGGGGCCACAGCGCGACGAGCAGCAGCGCCGCCACCAGGCCGGCGACCAGGAGCACCCGTCGATTCGTCAGCAGGCGCCACATGAGCTACTCCCGGGACTTCAGCACGCCCACGAGGTCGAGCCGATCGAGCTGGCGGCGGACGGCGAGGGCCGAGACCGCCGCCGATCCGATCACGCTCAGAAACGTCCACGCCACGGTCTGCGGCGTGACGAAGAACGGGATCCGGTACACCTCGTTCGTGAAGATCGTCATGATGTACATGCCCAGCCCGTACCCGACCACCGCCCCGATCGGCAGCGACAGCAGGGTGAGCAGCGCCAGCTCGCCGACCAGGATGAGCGCCACCTCCCCGCGGGTGTAGCCGAGGACGCGGAGGCTGGCCAGCTCGCGGCTGCGCTCGGACAAGGATACCCGGGCCGCGTTGTACACCACGCCGAAGGCGATCACGCCCGCGAAAAACACGTTGAAGAAGATGATGAGGTTCATGTTCTCCGCCATCGTCTCGCGGAAGCTCCTGAGCGTGGCGTCGCGCACGGCCACTCCCGCCACGGCCGGCAGACGCTTCAGCGCCGCGTTGAGCGCGTCCACGCGGCCCGGATCCACCAGGAGCGCGGCGGAGGTCAGCGTGCCGCCCTCCCGCATCAGCCGGTGGAGCGCGTCCAGTCGCATGTAGGCCTGCACGCCCATGCTGTCGTCCACGAGGGCGGCCACGGGCACGTCGAACGCGGGGCGGGCTCCTTCGAGCACTTCGACACGCACGGTGCCACCCGGGCCCACGCCGAGCACCTCGCCGAGCATCTTCGACAGGACCAGCCCGCCGGGTGGAAGCGTCAACACCCGGCCGCTCCGCTCGACGACGCGGTTCAGGCGCGGCTCCGGGACGAGCCCGGTCACGGCCAGCGTGCGATGCCGATGGCCGACGCGCAGCCGCGCGGGCACGACCCGCATCGGCTCGACGTCGATCACGCCCGGCAGCCGGGAGACCGCATGGATGGCGTCGGCGGACAGCGGCCGCGAGAAGGTCACCGTGACGTCCTGCCGCATGGCGTACATGAACTGCTCGTCGATGAGCACGTTCATCACGTCGATGAACGAGAGCCCGATGAGCAGGATGGCGCCCGCGAAGCCGATGCCGAGGACCGACATCGCCGCCCGGAGGGGCTGGCGCTCGACATTGCGCAGCACCATCCGCGACGCCTGGGGAAGCCGGCGGAACACGCGCCACCGCTCGCCGATGCTCTGGCGGTACTTGACCGGAGAGTCGGGCCGCATCGCCTCGGCGGGCGGCACGTCCACCGCGCGACGCACTGCCGACTGCGCCCCGAGGGCCGCCACCACGAGGCTCCCGGCGATGGAGCCCGCCGTCACGTCGGCCGACAGGCGGTAGTCCAGCATCGGGAATCGGAAGTACTCGTTGTACAGCTCGATCATCTGCGCGCCGAGCCACGCGCCGACGACGAGGCCGGCGAGGCTGCCGAGCGCGGCGATGGCCAGCGCCCACTTGATGTAGTGCCACGCCAGCTCGCGATTGGAGTAGCCCAGGGCCTTGAGGGCCGCGATCTGCGGACGCTGCAGGGCCAGCGCGCGGGCGAGCGCGATGTTGAGGATGAAGGCCGCGACCGCCAGGAAGATCATCGGGGTGACCAGCCCGAACGTCTGGAGCTGGGTGAGCTCGTTCGACAGGGTCCACGCCGACACCTGCAGGCGCCGCGGGTAGGCGCCGAGACCGCCGTACGGCTCGAGGAGCCGATCGAGCCGACCGACGGCCTCCTCGTCCGACGCGCCGGGGGAGAGCTTCAGCGCGACGTCGTTGAAGCCTCCCTCCATGTCGAACGCGCTGGCGAGCGCCTGGCGGTTCATCCAGAAGATCCCGTAGCGCCGGTTGTCGGTGAAGATCTCGCCGGGGCGGACGCTGTAGACGTACTCCGGCGAGAGGCCCACGCCGACGATGGTGAGCCTGCGGCGGCGGCCGTTGATGATGGCGAACACGTGGTCACCGGGCCCGAACCCGTTGGCCTCGCAGAACATCTCGCTCGCCACCACTTCGTCGGGGCGGGAGGGATCGGGCCAGGCGCCGCGCCGCAGGACGGGCGCGTTCAGCGGCGAGACGCCGTTGGGCGGGATGGACACGAGCCGCCCGCTGGCGGGCTCGTCGATGCCCGGCACGTCGAGCGTCACGTCGGCCACGACGCGCGTGTCCACGGTGATGACGCCCGGGATCTCCGCGATGCGGGCGGCCAGCCGCTCCGGCGCGCGCTGCGCGGAAGCGAACACGTCCGCAAAGCGCTGCCGCTCGTAGTACTGGGAGAGCGTCCGCTCCAGCGAGTCGAAGTTCGACAGGTACGCCACGAACATCGTGACGCCGGCGGCGATGACGGCAGCGATGGCGAGCGCCTGCCCCTTCATCTCCCACAGGTCCCGCAGGAGCTTCCGGTCCAGCGCGGAGACGCGCCCGCGACTCACCACGACAGCTCCCGCGCGGAGATCCGGGTGGCGTTGCGCTCCACGCTGGCGACGCGGCCGTCCGCGAGGCGGACCACCCGGTCGGCCATGCCGGCGATGGCCGCGTTGTGGGTGATGACGACGGTGGACGTCCCCAGTTCCCGGTTGACGCGCGCGATGGCCTCCAGCACGACAACGCCCGTGGTGATGTCGAGCGCGCCGGTCGGCTCGTCGCACAGCAGCACGTCGGGCCGCTTGGCGATGGCGCGCGCGATGGCCACGCGCTGCTGCTCGCCGCCGGAGAGCTGCGCGGGAAAGTGATCGAGCCGCTCGGTCAGCCCCACCAGGCCCAGCGCCTCTTCCGGGGTCATGGGGTGGTCCACGATCTCCGTGACGAGCGCCACGTTCTCGCGCGCCGTGAGGCTGGGAATCAGGTTGTAGAACTGGAAGACGAAGCCGACATGATCCCGCCGGTACTCCGTCAGGGCCGCCTCGCCCGCCGTGGTGAGGTTGTGATCGCGGTACACGACGCTGCCGGAGGTGGGCACGTCCAGTCCGCCGAGGATGTTGAGCAGCGTGGACTTCCCGCTGCCCGAAGGGCCGAGGAGGACGACGAACTCGCGCGGGTACAGGTCGAAGTCCACGCCGCGGAGCGCGTGCACCTCCACCTCGCCCATCGGGTAGACCTTCGTGAGGTTCCGGGCGACGAAGACGGGCGCATCGTCGGGCGGTGACACGCTACTCCACCACGACGGCCGTCCCGCTGACGCTCACCATCAGCATGCTGCCGCTGCTGCCCACGGTCTCGTAGTCGATGTCCACGCCGACCACCGCGTTGCAGCCCAGCTCGGCGGCCGCCTGCGTCAGCTCCGTCACGGCGATGTCGCGCGCCGACCGGAGCTCGTTCTCGTAGGTGGCCGATCGCCCGCCCACGATGTCGCGGATGCCGGCGAAGAGATCCTTGAAGATGTTGGCGCCGAGGATGGCCTCGCCCGTCACCAGCCCGGCATAACGGGTAATGCGGCGTCCTTCGACGGTGGGGGTGGTGGTGACGATGATGTCGGGCACGGCGCTCGCCTCCTGCTTCTATGGAAACCGGCTCTATAGTACGCTTCCCGGCTGGAGGAACTCACGTGATCCGACCCCTCGCATCGCTGCTGGCCGCCGGCCTCGCCCTGGCCACCGTCTCGGTGGGCGCCGAACAGGCGGCCGCCAACCGCAAGGCGCTCATGAACCCCGCCGCCCTGAAGGCGCAGGCGCCGGCCACCTACAAGGTGAAGTTCGACACCAGCGCCGGCGAGTTCGTCATCCAGGTGAACCGCGACTGGGCGCCGCACGGCGCCGATCGCTTCTACAACCTGGTGCGGAACGGCTTCTACGACGAGGCCCGCTTCTTCCGCGCCATCGCCAACTTCATGGTGCAGTTCGGCATCAACGGCGACCCGGGCGTCTCGGCCGTGTGGCGCAACGCCACCCTCCCGGCCGACCCGGTGAAGCAGTCCAACCTCCGCGGGTACATCACCTACGCGATGGGCGCCTCGCCCACCACGCGGACGACGCAGGTGTTCATCAACTTCCGGAACAACACCAACCTCGACAAGATGGGCTTCGCCCCGTTCGGCCAGGTCGTCTCCGGCATGGAAGTGGTGGACAAGATCAACACGTTCTACGGCGAGGGCGCCCCGCGCGGCAAGGGCCCCGAGCAGGGGCGTGTGCAGATGGAAGGCAACGCCTATCTGATCAAGAATTTCCCGAAGCTCGACTACATCAGGAAGGCTTCAATAGAACAATAGCGGTGTCCCGTACCCATTGGTGATTGCCGATTGGTGATTGACGATTCATTGGGCGATTGATGATTGGGCATTGGGCATTGGATTGGTGATTGAGTGATCGGGGGATTGGCGCATTCTGCCGTCGCGCGGTCGAGGCGTTGTCGCCCTCGCGGCGGTCATCGACGAATCGCCCAATGCCCCAATCCTCCAATCACCCAATCACCCAATCCCCCAATCACTCAATCACTCAATCACTCAATCACTCAATCCCCCAATCCGAATGCCCATTACGCAATCGCCAATCGCCCGATGAATCGTCAATCGCCAATCGGCAATCGTCAATGAACAGCCGGAGGTCCCATGGTCCCCCTCACCTCGCTCTGGCTCCCCGTCCTGCTCTCCGCGGTGCTCGTGTTCCTGGTCTCGTCGGTCATCCACATGTTCACGCCGTGGCACAAGGGCGACCTCCGCGGCGTGCCCGGGGAGGCCGATGCGATGGCGGCCCTGCGAAAGCTGAACATCCCGCCGGGTGACTACGTGATGCCCTATGCCACCTCGATGGAAGCGATGAAGGACCCGGCCTACGTGGCGCGGCTCGAGGCCGGTCCGGCGGTGTTCATGACGGTGTGGAAGGGCACGACGGCGATGGGGGGCCAGCTCGCCGGCTGGTTCGTCTACGCCATCGTCGTCAGCATCTTCGCCGGCTACATCGCGGGCGCCGCCCTGCCGATGGGGGCCACCTACCTGGACGTGTTCCGCTTCGCAGGCACCACGGCCTTCGCGGGCTACGCGCTGGCGCTGCCGCAGCACTCCATCTGGTGGAAGCGCAGCTGGGGCACCACGATGCGGTCGATGCTCGACGGGCTCGTCTACGGGTGCGTCACCGCCGGCGCCTTTGGCTGGTTGTGGCCCCGGTAGACTGTTGAACGGTGCTCATTGATGATTGCCGATTGGCGATTGGCGATTGATTGGGTGATTGGGGATTGCGGCATTGGGCATTGGATTGGTGATTGGGTGATCGGACGATTGGGGCATTCCACCGTCGCACTGTCGGGGCGCGGTCGGCGCGCCGGTGCAGCCGGTTGCGATCATGTCAGATGACTGCTGCGGGACCGACATCGCCTCGACAGCGTGACAGAATGCGCCAATCACCCGATCACTCAATCCCTCAATCCAATGCGCACTGTCCCAATCGTCAATCACCCAATGAATCGTCAATCGGCAATCATCAATGGAAAGCCTACCGGAAGCGCGCCTGGAGCTTCTCCAGCTCGGCGCTTCCGGGACACAGCAGCCCGAAGGGCAGGCTGTGGAGCGGCTGGTCGACCAGCTCGTTCTGCTCGACCATGTCCTTCGAGTCGGACGAGATGTACAGCAGCCCCGTCAGCACCTCGTTGGCCTTCTGGCGCTCGCGGATGTAGGCGTAGGCGCGGTCGCGGTCCGTGGGATCGTAGCTGTCGGCCACCTTGTGCAGCTTCACCCAGCTGCCATCGTGCAGCATCACGCTCTTCACCGTGCCGGCGTCCTGCTCCGAGGTGATCTCCTCGCGCGGCGCGATGAAGTCGGCCTGCACCACCTCCACCTGGTGTTCGCGCGTGTACGCGTAGCTCTTCGTCGAGCCCTCGTGGTCGTTGAAGGTGACGCACGGCGAGATCACGTCGATGAAGGCGAAGCCCTTGTGCGCGAGGCCCGCCTGGATGAGTGGCACGAGCTGCGCCTTGTCGCCCGAGAAGCTCCGCGCGACGAACGTGGCCCCCAGCGTCAGCGCCAGCAGCACGCCGTCGATGGCCTCCATCGTGTTGACCTCGCCCTTCTTGCTGGTCGAGCCCGGGTCGGCCGAGGCGGAGAACTGCCCCTTCGTGAGGCCGTACACGCCGTTGTTCTCGAGCAGGTACAGGATGTTCACGTTCCGCCGGATGGCGTGCGACAGCTGGCCGAGCCCGATGGAGAGGGAGTCGCCGTCCCCGGAGACGCCAATCATCATCAGGCTCCCGTTGGCCGCGCCGGCGCCGGTGGCGATGGCCGGCATGCGGCCGTGCACGGCATTGAAGCCGTGGGCCTCGCGCAGGAAATAGGCGGGCGTCTTCGACGAGCAGCCGATGCCCGAGAGCTTGGCCACCGTGTGGGGCGGCACCGACAGCTCCCAGAACGCCTGGATGATGGCCGCCGTGATGGAGTCGTGGCCGCAGCCCGCGCAGAGCGTGGTGATGGCGCCCTCGTAGTCGCGGCGCGTCAGCCCGAGGGCGTTCTTCTGGAGCGACGGGTGGTGGACCTTCGGTTTCGCGATGTACGTCATGCCGCCCTCTCCAGCTTCGCCTTCACGCCTGAGATCACGTGGTGCGCGCTCATCGGGAAGCCCGCGTAGTAGCGCACCGACTCGAACTTCGCCATGCCCGCGCCGGTCTCCAGCATCAGCAGGCTCCTCAGCTGGGCGTCGCGATTCTGCTCCACGACGAACGTCACGTCGTGGTCGGCGACGAAGGCGTGCACCTCGTTGCTGAACGGGAAGCCGCGCACGCGGAGGTAGTCGAGCGCGATCCCTTCCCTCGCCATCACGTCGATGGCCTCCATGCAGGCGGCATGGCAGCCGCCCACCGTGATGAGCCCCATCTTCGTGGGCGTGGCCGCCTTCCGGGCCATCGGGGCGGGCACGGCCTTCGCCGCGTTCTGCACCTTGCGTGCGAGGCGGTCCATCACCTCCTGGTACTCGTCCGCGTCCTCGGTGTAGGCGCCGTACTTGTTGTGCCCCGAGCCGCGCGTGAAGTAGGCGCCCTTCGGGTGCACGCCCGGCAGGGTGCGCTGCGGGATGCCGTCACCGTCCACGTCCATGTAGCGGTAGAAGGCCTTCACCTGGTCGAGCTCGTCGGCCGAGAGCACCTTCCCGCGGTCCGGCCGATACGCATCGTCCCAGGTGAGCTTCGGCACCATCCAGTCGTTCATGCCGATATCGAGGTCGCTCAGCACGAAGACGGGCGTCTGGAAGCGCTCCGCCAGGTCGAAGGCGTTCACCGCCATCTCGAAGGCCTCGCGCGGGTCCGAGGGATAGAGGCAGATGTGGCGCGTGTCGCCGTGCGAGGCATAGGCGCAGAGCAGCAGGTCGCACTGCTGCGTGCGCGTGGGCATGCCGGTGGAGGGGCCCGCACGCTGCACGTCGAAGAGCACCGCGGGCACCTCGGCGTAATAGGCCAGGCCGATGAACTCGTTCATCAGCGAGATGCCGGGGCCCGAGGTGGGCGTGAAGGCGCGCGCGCCGGCCCACGAGGCGCCGATGACCATGCCGATGGCCGCCAGTTCGTCCTCGGCCTGGATGATCGCGTACCGGTTCTTCTTCGTCGCCTCGTCGCGGCGGTACTTCTGGCAGAAGCCCTTGAACGCCTCCATCAGCGACGTCGACGGCGTGATCGGGTACCAGGCGCCGACCGTGGCGCCCGCGAAGACCGCCCCGAGCCCGGCGGCCGTGTTGCCATCGATGAGGATGGAATCCTTCGTCTCGTCCATCCGCTCGAGCCGGATGGGCAGCGGGCAGTCGAAGTGCGCCGTCGCGTAGTCGAACCCGAGCGCGATGGCCTTCGCGTTCGAGTCCAGCAGGGCCGGCTTCTTCGAGAACTTCTCCTGCGTGAGGCCCTTGATGATCTCGGTGTCCATCCCGAGGAGCGCCGCGAGCGCGCCCGCGTAGGCGATGTTCTTCATCAGGATACGCTCGCGCACGCCCTTGAACGTGGCGTTGCACATCTCGGCCAGCGGGACGCCCAGGTAGGTCACGTCGGGCCGCTTCAGCTTCTCGTCGAGCGGCCAGGTGGAGTCGTAGACGAGCCAGCCGCCGGAGCGGACCTCCGCCACGTCCTTGGCGTAGGTGGCGGGGTTGAGCGCCACCATCAGATCGAAGTGGGGCGTGCGGGCGGTGTAGCCGTCCTTGTTGACGCGGATCTCGTACCACGTCGGCAGGCCCTGGATGTTCGACGGGAACACGTTCTTGCCCGTCACCGGCACGCCCATCCGGAAGATGGCCTGCATGATGAGGCCGTTGGCGCTCGCCGACCCCGTGCCGTTGGCCGTGGCGATCTTGAATGCGAAGTCGTTGATCTGGCTCATAGATGATGTCGGGAGTCGGGAGTCGGGAACCGGGAGTCGGCCTTCTGCCTCTTGCCCTTGTGCCGTTTGCCTTCTGCCTTCCCTACCGCCCCACCGCCTCCAGCGGAATGAACGTCACGCCCGCGTAGGGCTGCTGCAGGACGAACTTGCGCATGTCCCACGCGTAGGTCGGGCAGCGCTCGGCGCAGAGACCGCAGTGCAGGCACACGTTCTCGTCCTTCACCATCACGCGGCCCGTCTGCTTCAGCGGGCCCGAGACGAACAGCGCCTGGTCGAGGTTCTCCGCCGGCGCCGTCAGGCGCTGGCGCAGGTCCGGCTCGTCGCCGTTGGTCGTGATCGTCAGGCAGTCCACCGGGCAGATGTCGATGCAGGCATCGCACTCGATGCAGAGCGGGTCGGTGAAGTGGGTCTCGACGTCGCAGTTGAGGCAGCGCTCGACTTCTTCCTTCGTCTGGTCGGCGGTGAACCCCTGCTCCACCTCGATGGTCATCTTCGAGAAGCGGTGCGGCATCGACACGTGCGTCATCTTCTGCCGCGCCGCCGGGCTGTAGTTGTTGCTGTAGGCCCACTCGTGCAGGCCCATCTTCGTGCTCGTGAGCGTGAGCCCGTCCGGCGGCCGCTCGGTCACCGGGATGCCCTGGCAGTAGTGGTGGATGGAGATGGCCGCCTGGTGGCCGTGCGCCACGGCCCAGATGATGTTGGCTGGCCCGAAGGCGGCGTCGCCCCCGAAGAACACGCCGGGCCGCGTGGACATGTGCGTCACCTTGTCCACCACGGGCATGTTCCACTTGTCGAACTCGAGCCCCATGTCGCGCTCGATCCAGGGGAACGCGTTCTCCTGGCCGATGGCCAGGATCACCGTGTCGCACGGGATGATCGTGCGGCCCGCCGGCTCCTGAATCAGCCTGCCGCCCTCTTCACGCGCGGTGAAGGTGTCGAACTCCATGCCCGTCAGCGTCCCGTTCTCGACGACGAAGCGGACGGGCGAGTGGTTCTCGAGGATCTGGACGTGCTCTTCCTCGGCGTCCTCCAGCTCCCAGGGCGACGCCTTGAAGTACTTCCGCGTCTTGCGCGCGATGACCTTCACGTCCGTCGCGCCCAGGCGCTTGGCCGAGCGGCAGCAGTCCATCGCGGTGTTCCCGACGCCGATGATGAGCACGCGCTTGCCCACCGTGTCGATGTGCCCGAAGTGGATGGACTCCAGCCACTCGATGCCGATGAAGATCTGGTCGGTGTCGCGCCGCCCGGGCAGCTCCAGCTCCTTGCCCCTGGGCGCGCCGCTGCCGACGAACACCGCGTCGTACTCCTTCGACTCCACCAGCGCGCGGAGGCTGGTGACGGGCGTGTCGTACCTCATCTCGACGCCCATGTCGGTGATGTAGCCGATCTCTTCGTCGAGGACCTCTTCGGGGAGGCGGAAGGCGGGGATGTTGACGCGCATCAGGCCGCCGGGCCGCGGCCCCTTCTCGAAGATCGTGCACT
>JBFWQE010000094.1:0-20869 GCA_050249615.1 Vicinamibacterales bacterium | reverse complement strand
GGCGGGCATCGGCAGCTTCTCGAATTTCTTCGGGACGTTCGGGGGAAGGGCGTACTGACAGGTGCGGGCGGGTGCGGACAGGTGCGGGCGGGTGCGGGCGGGTGCGGGCGGGTGCGGACGGGTGCGGGCGGGTGCGGGCGGGTGCGGGCGGGTGCGGGCGGTTTCGACGCGCTGACGCGCCCGAGGGCGGGATAAGCGGGATAAGGCGGGATAAGATAGTCGGCTGGGCTCACACGCGATGACTTCTCCTTCCACGAACGTCCTGGTGACCGGCGGGGCCGGGTTCATCGGCAGCAACTTCGTTCGCTACGCGCTCGGCGCGCACCCGGACTGGCACGTCACCACGCTCGACAAGCTCACCTACGCCGGCCGGCGTGAGAACCTGCACGACGTGATGGACAGCCCGCGCCATACGTTCGTGCACGGCGACATCTGCGACGCGCCCGTGGCCGGCCCGCTCGTCGAGGCCGCCGACATCGTGGTGCACTTCGCCGCCGAGACCCACGTGGATCGGTCCATCCTCGCGGCCGGAGACTTCATCCGGACCGATGTCGAGGGCACGTTCGTGCTGCTCGAGGCCGCGCGGCGGAACCCCGGACTGCGGCGGTTCGTGCAGATTTCCACGGACGAGGTGTACGGAAGCGTGGCGGAGGGGTCCAGCCGGGAGACCGACGAGCTCAGGCCGCGCAATCCGTACTCCGCAAGCAAGGCGGGCGCGGACCGCCTGGCCTACAGCTACTGGGCCACCCACGAGGTCCCGGTCATCGTCACGCGCGCGTCGAACAACTACGGGCCCTACCAGTTTCCGGAGAAGATCATCCCGCTGTTCGTCACCAACCTCATCGAGGGGATCCAGGTGCCGCTCTACGGCGATGGCGGCAACGTGCGCGACTGGCTGCACGTGGTGGATCACTGCCGCGCCCTGGACCTCCTGATCCACCAGGGCCAGAGCGGCGAGGTGTACAACATCGGCGGCGGCAACGAGGTGAAGAACGTGGACCTCACGCAGCTGCTGGTCCGCCTTCTCGGGAAGGACAGCTCGCTCATTCGCCGCGTGGAGGACCGCAAGGGCCACGACCGGCGCTACAGCGTGAGCACGGAGAAGCTCCGGGCCATGGGCTGGCAGCCGCAGGTCCCGTTCGAGCAGGGGCTCGCGGATACGGTGCGCTGGTACCGCGAAAACGAGTGGTGGTGGCGCCCCGTCAAGGAGCGGGACGCCGAGTACCGCGCCTACATCGAGCAGCAGTACGGCGGTCGGCGGGCGTACTGAGCCCGCAGGCAGGGCCTTCACGCAAGTGGCGATTCGGAACCCGCCATGACGAGCGCATCACCCGACCCCGGTCCTGTCCTCGTCACCGGCGCCGCCGGCTTCGTCGGCTCCTACCTCGTCGAGCTCCTCGCGGTAGAGGGCGCCGAGGTCGTGGGCTGGCAGCGGCCCGGGACGACGCCCCTCGCGGCGGCCGCCGCGCGATGGATGTCCGTGGAGTTGCTCGATGCCAGCGCCGTCTCGGCCACGCTCGACGAGCTTCGACCCTCCGCTGTCTATCACCTGGCCGGTTCGGCGCACGTGGCCGACTCCTGGTCGCACACCCGCGAGACCTTCGAGGGGAACGTCCTCGCGACTCATCACCTGCTCCAGGGCCTCCACCGCCATGGACTGCGCCCCCGGGTGCTCGTCTCGGGGTCGGCCACCATCTACGCGCCGTCGGCGGAGCCGATCACCGAGGGCGGGCCGCTCGCGCCCGCCAGCCCGTATGCCACCAGCAAGCTGGCGCAGGAGATGCTGGCGGCGCAGGCCTGGCGGGAGCAGGGCATCCCGGTGGTGCTCGCGCGATCGTTCAACCACGTGGGCCCGCGGCAGACGCCGTCGTATGTCGCGCCCAGCATCGCGCGACAGGTCGCGCTCATCGAGCGTGGCGTGCTCCCCCCTGTGCTGAAGATGGGCAACCTCGACCCCGAGCGGGACGTGATGGACGTGCGCGACACGGTGCGTGCCTATCGCGCGATGATGGACGGGGCAACGCCGGGCATCCCCTACAACGTCTGCGGCGGCCGTCCCATCCGCATCGGGGACCTCGTGGACCTGTTCCGCGCCCGCGCGCGCGTCCCCATCGCGATCGAGCAGGACCCGTCGCGCATGCGGCCCAACGACGTGCCCCGCCTGGCGGGCAGCCACGCGCGGCTCACCACCGACACGGGCTGGCAGCCGCGAATTCCGCTGGAGCAGACTGTAGACGACCTGCTCGCCTGGTGGCGGACACAGATTGACCTGCAGATGAAGGCAGAACAGGGACGCAGATAGCGCAGATGGGCGGCAGCTGAGCATGGACCGCAGATAGCGCAGATGGGCCGCAGATGAGCATGGACCGCAGATAGGCAGACAGACCGCAGAAAGACAGCCTGGCATGAGCTCCTCCCTGTGCTGCGCATCTGCGGCTCAGGTTTTTCGGCGTCTGATCCATCCGACTCCCTCATGGATGGCCCGTGTCTGCGTTCGTCCCAGGATTATGCGCGCGGATGCTTGACAGGCGAAAATAAGGCGAAATAATGAGACGGACGCCGATGTTCGTGGGATTCCAGTGGAACAAGCGACTCTCTTCGCCGACCTCCGCCCCCTCCGCCCCACTACCCGGGACGTGGCCAGGCTCGTCCGGGAAGGTGGCGTCACCGCCCTCCCCGACGCCGTCAGGCGCGCGGACGAGGCCACCTACCAGGAAATCCGCTGCCGGTCGGCCCTCAACCGCGTCCACGGGATGCCGTTCAAGTGGACGCTCAACCCGTACCGCGGCTGCACGCACGGCTGCCACTACTGCTTCGCGCGACGGTACCAGGCGCAGCTCGAGCTCGACGCGGGCGACTCGTTCGCGTCGGTAATCTTCGTCAAGACCAACTTCGTCGAACGGCTGGCCGTCGAGCTGGACCGGCCGACCTGGAGGCGGGAGCAGGTGGCGCTCGGCACGGCCACGGATCCGTATCAGCCCATCGAGGGCACGTACCGGCTGACGCGCGGCGCGCTCGAGCGGCTGGCCGCAGCCGCCAACCCGGTCGGGATCGTGACGAAGGGCCCGATGGTCGTGCGGGATCGCGATGTGCTGCAGGAGCTCGCCGCCCGCGCGGAGTGCCGCGTGTACCTGAGCGTGCCCACCGTGGACGAGGACGCCTGGCGGCGCCTCGAGCCAGGCACGGCCCATCCCCTGCAGCGCCTCCGCGCCGTGCGCGAACTGCTGGACGCCGGCATCGACGCGGGCGTCCTGATGGCGCCCATCGTCCCCGGACTAACCTCGCAGCCGGAGAAGCTGGAACGTACCGTGAAGGCCATTGCCGACTCCGGCGCGCGCTCGGTGGGCGCGATGGTGATGCACCTCGAGGGCGGCACGCGCGACCACTTCATGCGCTTTCTCGCGCGTGAGTTCCCGGAGCTCGCCGACCGGTACGGGCACCTCTACGCCGCGAAGTACGCGCCGAAGGCCTACCTCGAGCGCGTACAGGAGGCCGTGGGGATGCTGAAGGCGCGCTACGGGTTCAGCGCCAGGCGCGGTCGGCCGTCACGCGGCGCAGCACGCCCGCGATGAGCGCGGCGCGCATCGGAAGCGGCTCCAGCTCCACGTGCTCGTGCAGGGCATGGGCGCCGTCGCCGATGGCGCCGAGCCCGTCGAGCGTCGGGATGCCGAGCGCCGCGGTGAAGTTGCCGTCCGAGCCGCCGCCGGTGCCGCCCTCGGCGAGGTCCACGCCCATCTCCGCGGCCACCTCGCGCGCGATGCCGAAGAGCCGGGCGACGCCCTCGGAGCGCTCCATCGGCGGACGGTTGAAGCCGCCGCTCACCTCGAGGCTGGCGCCGGGTTCCTGCGCCTTCAGCCCGCGGAAGGTGCGATCCAGGTAATCGGCATCCGCCAGGGTGCTGGCGCGGACGTCCACGGTGGCCCTGGCAAGGTCGGGCACGACGTTCGGGCGGGACCCGCCGGACACCAGCCCGACGTTCACCAGCCGCCCACGGTCGATGTCGCGAATGGCGTCGAGGGCCAGCACCTGGCGCGCGATCTCTCGGATCGCGCTTACGCCCTTCCGCGGATCCACGCCCGCGTGGGCGGCCACGCCCCGCGCCACCAGCTCGTATTGCCCGATGCCCTTCCGGCTGGTCTTCAGGGCACCGCCGGCCAGTGCCGGCTCGAGCACGAGCACCGCCTCGCTGCGCGCGGCCTCGGACTCGATGAGCGCGCGCGAGGTCTCGCTGCCCTCTTCCTCGTCTGTCGTCCAGAGCATGGTGATGCGCGCGTCCCCGGGTGGCGCCAGCTCCAGCAGGGCCTTCGTCGCCAGCATGCCGAGGGCGATGCCAGCCTTCATGTCGAGCACGCCGGGGCCGTAGAGGCGGCCGTCCGCGCGGCGGATGGGCATGCGCGCGAGCTGTCCGACCGGCCACACGGTGTCGAAGTGGCCCAGGATGAGCACCTGTCGCGGGCCCGGACCGAATCGCGCCACGAGGTGGTCGCCAGCGCTGGCCGCGGCGATCCGCGTCACCGGGGCCCCCATCGCCCCCAACCAATCGGCCAGCGCCTGCCCGCACCTGTCCACCGCGGCCTTGTCGTCCGTGGGCGACTCAATCGCGACGAGCGTTTCGATGAGCTCGAGCATCCACGGCGTGTGGGTGCGGGTGTACTCCAGCAGGCGTCTGGTCATGCGCGTGCCTATAATACTGGTCATGCGTGGCGTGACCGGAATCGTGTTTCTCGTGCTCACGGCGTCGGTGGCCGCACAAACGCCGCAGCCGTTCCCGACGCCGAGGAGCAGCCAGCCGGCCCCGGCCGCTCCGTCGGCGCCGCAGACACAACCTGCGTCACCGGCTCCGCAGCGCGCGGCTCCCGCCCCCGCGCCCGTGGCGGCGCCACAGGCGACGGCGCCCGCCTCGCCAGGCGCGCCGGACCTCGGCGGCGTGCCCCTGTATCCAAACGCGGTCTACCTGACGTCGTACGACGCCGGCCGCGGCCAGCGCTTCCATCTGTACGGGGTGATGCTGTCATACGCCGACGCGGTCTCGTACTACCGCAGCGCGCTCAAGACACGCGGCGACGAGCTCTTCGAGTCGCCGCCGACGCACCAGTTCGAGCTCGGTCGATTCCGCGACTCCGAGATGGCGTTTCCGCCCAGCGTGACCGTGAAGGACTACACGTGGGGTGGCTCGGCCGGCTACGTGAACCCGATCCTGGGGGCCACGCCCGAGCGCTTTCCCACCGTCATCCAGATCGTCCTGGCGCCGCCGGTGCGGTAGGCGGGCCCGGGAAGCCCCTCGGGGGCTTGGGGCTTGGGGCTTGGGGCTTGGGACCGGCCTAGTCCACGGACTTCACGTAGATCTCGCCAGCGTTCCTGAACTCCTCCGACTTGTCGGCCATGCCCTTCTGCGCCTCGGCGCGGAGCTGCTGCGTGAGCTCCATGCTGCAGAACTTCGGCCCGCACATCGAGCAGAAGTGGGCGACCTTCGCGCCGTCGGCGGGCAGGGTCTCGTCGTGGTACGCGCGCGCGGTGACGGGATCCATCGACAAGTTGAACTGATCCTCCCATCGGAACTCGAACCGGGCCTTCGACAGCGCATCGTCCCACTCCCGCGCGCGGGGGTGTCCCTTCGCCAGGTCCGCGGCGTGCGCCGCGATCTTGTAGGCAATGACGCCAGCCTTCACGTCGTCCCGGTTCGGCAGGCCCAGGTGCTCCTTGGGCGTGACGTAGCAGAGCATCGCCGTGCCGTACCAGCCGATCATCGCGGCGCCGATGGCCGAGGTGATGTGGTCGTAGCCCGGCGCCACGTCCGTGGTGAGCGGGCCCAGGGTGTAGAAGGGCGCTTCGCTGCACCATTCCAGCTGCTTCTCCATGTTCTCGCGAATCAGGTGCATGGGCACGTGCCCGGGGCCCTCGTTCATCACCTGGACGCCGTACTCCCACGCGATCCGCGTCAGCTCGCCCTGCGTCTGCAACTCGGCGAACTGCGCTTCGTCGTTGGCGTCGGCAATGGACCCGGGCCGGAGGCCGTCGCCGAGCGAGAAGCTCACGTCGTAGGTGCGCATGATCTCGCACAGCTCGCGGAAATGCGTGTAGAGGAAGTTCTCCCGGTGGTGGGCCAGGCACCACTTCGCGATGATCGATCCCCCGCGCGAGACAATGCCTGTCACGCGGCGGGCGGTGAGGGGGATGTAGCGCAGCAGCACGCCCGCGTGGACGGTGAAGTAGTCCACGCCCTGCTCGCACTGCTCGATGATGGTGTCGCGGTACACCTCCCAGGTGAGATCCTCGGGCCGGCCGCCCACCTTCTCGAGCGCCTGGTAGATGGGCACGGTGCCGATGGGCACCGGCGAGTTGCGCAGGATCCACTCCCGCGTCTCGTGGATCTGCTTGCCCGTGGACAGATCCATTGCCGTGTCGGCGCCCCACAGCGTGGCCCACCGCAGCTTCTCCACCTCGTCGTCGATGGACGACGACACGACGGAGTTGCCGATGTTGGCGTTGATCTTCACCAGGAAGTGGCGGCCGATGATCATCGGCTCGAGCTCGGGGTGGTTGATGTTCGCGGGGATGATGGCGCGGCCGCGCGCCACCTCGCTCCGCACGAACTCCGCCGGCAGCCCTTCGCGGAGCGCGATGAACTCCATCTCGGGCGTGATCTCGCCGTTGCGGGCGTAGTGGAGCTGCGTGACGGCCTGGCCCGCGCGTGACCCGGCCCGGCGCGGCTCCACCCACGATGCGCGCAGCTTCGGGAGTCCCTCGCGCACGTCGTGCTCCTGGGGCCCGCTGGTGTCGTAGAGCCGGACGGGCGGCTCGCCGCCGCTGAGGGTGACCTCGCGCATGGACACGCGCAGGGTCACCGAACCGGCGGAGGTCGTCACGGTCTTCTCTTCGTAGACCTTGCTCGAATTGGGAAAAGCCTCCGCGTACGTGCTGGCAGGCCCCGGTGTGGTGCTGGACTTCGGCATGGCCGCTCTCCCTCCGCCGGTCTGAACCGGATCAGGTTCCAAGGGTCTCTCTCAATCTCGCCGAGGCCGCGACGCGGCAAAGGCGGATACCCCTGGCGGTAAGCCTCGATCATACCGGTTTCAGGGCGCGCCGGAGCGCTACGTCGTCCGATCGACCTCGGCCGCCAGCTCACGCACGCCGGCCGTGACGACCACGTCGTAGTCGGGCTGCTCATCCAGTCCTCGAAGCACCTCGGGCAGCCCGGCCAGCTGCTGGCATGCACGCTCGCGAGCCTGCGCGAGCGGCTCGACCGGCCCAAGGCGGCGCCCGGCCCGCATCACCGGCACGAGGAGCGGCTCGCCCTCGGTGCGCTCGCTGACGAGGCCCAGCGTGTCGCCGGCAAACCGGCCATCGGCTTGCGTGCGACGCCACACCTGCTTTCGCCCCGGCCACGTGGCCTTGTCGGGCGAGCGCTTCCGGCGGGGCTGGCCGTCGTACTCCTGCAGCTTGTAGGCGCAGTCCAGGTACGGCCAGTCCGCGGAGGTGTTCATGCGCGTGCCCACGCCGTATCCGTCGATGGGCGCACCCTGGCTCACCAGGTCCCGCAGCTTGAATTCGTCGATGTTGCCGCTGGCGAAGATCGTGATGCCGGGGAATCCCGCGGTGTCGAAGATGGCGCGCACCTGGCGGGCCAGGTCTTCGAGGTCGCCGCTGTCGAGCCGCACGCCGCTGATGTGGATGCCTTCTGGCGCGAGCCGCCTGGCCAGATCCACGACGCGATGCGCGGCACGCACGGTGTCGTACGTGTCGATCAGCAGCAACGCGTGATGCGGCTGCGACCGGGCAAAGCACTCGAAGGCGCGGACCTCGTCCTCGTGCGCCTGCACGTACGAATGGGCCATGGTCCCGTAGACCGGCATGCCGAACAGGCGGCCGGCCTCGGCGGTGGCTGTCCCCGTGAAGCCGGCCAGCCAGCTCGCGCGCGCCGAGAGCACACCCGCCTCGGCGCCGTGGGCCCGACGGAACCCGAAGTCCACGAGCGTCCGCCCCGGGGCCGTGATGACGCACCGCGCCGCCTTGCTGGCCACCATCGTCTGGTAGTGCAGCAGGTTCATCACGCGGCTCTCGACCAGCTGCGCCTCGGGCATCGGGGCGACGATGCGGAGGATGGGCTCGTCGGGGAAGAACACGGTGCCCTCCGCCATCGCGTCCACGTCGCCGGTGAAGCGAAAGTCCTTCAAGGCCTCGATGAACGCCGGCGTGAACCGGCCGATCCCCGCCAGGTACGCGCGCTCGTCGTCGGTGAAGCGCACCGTCTCGAGGTACTCGAGCACCTGCTCGAGCCCTGCGGCGACGAGGAAGCTGCGCCGGGCAGGGAGCTTCCGCACGAAGAACTCGAACACAGCGGTCCCGAGCATGCCCTGCTCGAGATACGCCTGCATCATGGTCAGCTCGTAGAGGTCGGTGAGCAGAGCACCCGCGGCCGCCATCATGACTTCCGCGTGGCGGCTCCAGGGCCGGGCACTGCCCGCACGACCTCGTCCACCGATGTGAACTCGGCGCCCAGACGCCGCATTTCGGCCTCGGCCCTCGCGCCGTCGTCGGGATGCACGTTGACGGCGCGGCAGGCGTCGCCCAGGACGACAATGTCGATGCCCAGGGGGACCGCGTCGCGTACGGTGTTCAGCACGCAATAGTCGGTGGCCAGCCCTCCGATGAACACTCGACGCACGGCCCGCGTCTGCAGTTCGTCCGCCAGACGTGTCCCGGCCAGCGCTGAATAGGCCTCGGTATCACGCTCCGTTGCCTTGTGAATGTGGATCACATCGGTCGGAAGGCGCAGCCCCGGCACGAAATCGGCGCCCCGCGTGCCCGCTACGCAGTGCACGGGCCATGGGCCTCCCCGCTCCAGGAACGAGCAATGGTCGGGCGGGTGCCAATCGCGCGTGGCGAAGACCGGCAGGCCGCGCGCAGTGAAGAGCGCAATCGCGCGGTTGAGAGGCTCGACCACCGCTGGCGCATCCGGCACGGACAAGCTGCCGGTCACGAAATCGTTCTGCAGATCGACGACGACCAGCGCGTCGCCGTCCTGGGGGGGAATGCGGCTCATGGCAACCTCGAACGCGATATCGTAGCGTGTATTCGCGAGCAACTCCCCATCGACGGCCATCTCGGCGCGGTGCGTGAGGCGCTGGGGCGTCACCGCGCGGCGGCGCTCGTGGCGTCTCCCGGTGCCGGCAAGACCACGCGGGTGCCGCCCGCGCTCATCGACACGGGGCGCGTGGTCGTCCTTCAGCCACGGCGCATGGCCGCACGTGCCGTCGCGAGGCGCATCGCGGACGAACAGGGCTGGACGCCCGGACGCGAGGTGGGATGGCACGTGCGGTTCGACCGCAGGTTCACAACCGACACGCGCGTGCGGGTCGTCACCGAAGGCATGCTGACGGCGTATCTGGACGACGATCCGCTCCTGGGCGACATCGCAACGGTGGTCCTCGACGAGTTCCACGAGCGGAGCCTGCACACCGACGTCGGCCTCGCCCTTGTCAAGCAGGCATGGGCGGCGCGGTCGGACCTGCGCGTGCTGGTGATGTCGGCGACGTTCGATCCGGCGCCGGTGTCCCGCTTCCTGCACGATTGCCCCATCATCACGGTACCGGGCGCGGCCCATCCGCTGCGCGTGGAGTACACGCCGGGCCAGTCGGTGACGCAGGCGCTGGACGAGATGCTGCCGGCGACGCGCGGGCAGGTCCTCTGCTTCCTGGCCGGGGCCGGCGAGATCCAGCGGGCGGTGCAGGACGCCGTGGGCGTAGCGGCACGGCACGAGGTGGAGATCGTTCCTCTTCATGGCTCGCTCGACCCCGACGCCCAGGACCGTGCGCTGCAGCCCTCCGAACGGCGTCGTGTGGTACTTGCCACCAACATCGCCGAAACCTCATTGACCGTCCCCGGCGTCGCAGTCGTCATCGACACGGGGCTGCAGAAGGTCGCTCGCTACGACGCCGAACGCGCCATCGACGAACTCGTGCTCGAGCGCGTGACGATGGATAGCGCCGACCAGCGGGCGGGCCGCGCGGCCCGCCTGGGGCCCGGCATCGTCAGGCGGCTCTGGGACGAGCGCGATCGCCTGCGGCCGGAACGCGAGCCCGAGATTCATCGCGTGGACCTGGCGTCCACGCTGCTCGGCATCCTCGCCGCGGGCAATCGGCCCGACACGTTCGAGTGGTACGAGGCGCCCTCGCCGGATCGCGTGGAGGCCGCCCTGACCCTGCTGAGGCGCCTGGGTGCGGTGAGCCAGCTGGGCGTCACCCCGCTGGGCCACCAGCTGAGACGCCTGCCGCTGCATCCCCGTCTCGGGCGCGTCCTGCTCGCGGGCAGCGGATCGTTCGAGGCGGCGGCCGCGTGCGCGCTGCTCTCGGAGCCGCGGACGCGTCCCTCCGCCGGCGCCGGGTCCATGACGTGTGACCTGCTCCCCCTGATCGATCGCTGGCAGGCCGTGCCGTTCCACACCCGTCAGGTGGCCGAGCACCTGCAGCGCCTCGCAGCCAGCGTGCTGGGCAGCGGCGTGCGACCGCACATCGACGAGCGCGCGCTTCGCCGTGCCCTGTTTCTCGGCTACCCGGATCGCCTCGCGCGGCGGAGAACGCAGGATCGCAACCGCGTGACGCTGGCGTCGGGACGCGGCGCGGCCTTGGCCCGCGAATCGCTCGTCGTCGAGGGCGAGTGGCTCGTGGCGCTGGACCTTGCCGGCGGCCGAAGCGGCGCCCACACCGAGGCGCTGATCCGCGTGGCGGCGGTCGTGGACCCCGATTGGATTCAGCCCACGGAGCGAACAACCGAGCACCGCCTGGACGAGGCGAAGGGAACGGTCACCTCGTTGGAAGTCGAGCGGTACGACGGCCTCACCGTCCGCGAGCGGCCGGTGGCACCCGATCCGGCAACACGCGCCCGGCTGCTGGCCCAGGCATGGCTGAGCCATGCGCAAGACG
Organism: Vicinamibacterales bacterium; assembly: GCA_050249615.1. Lineage (GTDB taxonomy): Bacteria > Acidobacteriota > Vicinamibacteria > Vicinamibacterales > UBA2999 > VFZN01. The sequence goes on along the minus strand of JBFWQE010000094.1, from coordinate 9,947 downwards.
CGGGCACGATCCAGCTGCTGGCGCGCGCTCGATTCGCCGGGATCGATCTCGACCTGCCCTCACTGGCGACCTCGGCCTCGGCCGAGGCGCGCAGCCTCGCCGACATCAGCATCGAGGACGCGCTTCCCTGGAGCACGCGACAGGCGCTGGACCAGCATGCGCCGGAGCGGCTCGACGTGCCGAGCGGGCGCTCCGCCGCGCTCACCTATCGTGACGACGGCAGCGTGGTGGCGGCCGTCAAGCTGCAGGAACTGTTCGGCCTGGCCGACACGCCGCGCGTGGGCCCCAATCGGGTACCGGTCACGCTCGAGTTGCTCGCGCCGAACGGCCGCCCCGTCCAGACGACACGCGACCTTCGGAGCTTCTGGGCGCGCACGTATCCCGAAGTCCGGAAAGAGCTGCGCGGGCGGTACCCGAAGCATCCCTGGCCCGAGGATCCGTGGACGGCGACGCCTACGCATCGTGCCGCCCGCAAGCGCTGAGGTTCCGGTGGCCTTATCATCTGTGCATGCGATTTCTCGTGCGTGCACTCCTGCTGCTCGTCGCACTTGCCATCCTTGCCGCCGGCGTCGGCTGGTTCCTCGCGGGGCGCGAGCCCGGCCCCACCATCGTCATCACGTCGCCCGGTGACTTCATCGGCCAGTCGGCCACGCTCGAGATGACCGTGGCCACACCGGACGGGCAGCTGACCCGCATCGATGGCGTGCTCGAGCAGAACGGTCAGCCGATCCCGGTCTACTCGCACGAGGGACCGCCCGACGCCCCCGAGGGCGTCGGCGCGGCGGCGCCGACAAGCCTGGCCATCTCGCAGCCCCTCGGCAAGCAGGCGCAGCCCGCGCTTGTGTCAGGACCGGCGCGACTCGTCGTCACCGCTGTCCGCCCCGTGCTCTTCGGCCTGCGGAGCGCCTCGACGACCGTCACGAAGGATCTGCAGGTGCGGCTCGAGCCGCCGCGCGTGTCGGTCGTGTCGCTGCACCACTTCATCAACCTCGGCGGCGCGGAATTCGTGGTGCTGCGCGCCACGCCGGAGGACGTGGAAGCCGGCGTCCGCGTGGGAGACGCCGAGTACCCCGCCTATCCCGGCTCGGCGGCGGGCCTGCCGGACGCGGCGGCGCGGGTGGCCTTCTTCGCGCTCAGGCACGACCAGGACGTGAACACGCCCATCGCCGCCTATGCTCGCGACCGCGCGGGCAACCAGGTGACGACCCCCATCGAGCATCGCCCCTTCCCGAAGAGGTTCGTCCAGTCGAAGATCCCCATCGACCAGCGCTTCCTGGACCGTGTCGTCCCCGCGATCGTGTCACAGACCCCGGACCTGAAGGTGGACACCGAATCGGCGGAAGGGCTGCTGGAGGGGTTCCTCACGATCAACGGACGGCTCCGCCAGCAGAACGCCGAGACCATCCGCGCGCAGGCGGCGAAGTCGGCGCCGGAGATGCTGTGGCGCGAGGCGTTCGCGCCAATGGGGAACTCGCAGGTGGAGTCGCGCTTCGCGGACCAGCGCACGTACTTCTTCGAGGGCCGGGAGATCGACCGGCAGGTGCACCTCGGCTTCGACCTGGCCTCGGTGCAGCACGCGCCGGTGCGCGCCGCCAACGCGGGTGTCGTGGTGTTCGCCGACTTCCTCGGCATCTACGGCAACTGCGTGATCCTGGATCACGGGCTCGGCGTGCAGTCGCTGTACGCGCACCTGTCGTCGCTGGGAGTGAAGGCCGGCGACCGGGTGGAGAAGGGTGCGGAGTTGGGACGAACGGGCGTGACGGGCCTGGCGGGCGGGGATCACCTGCATTTCACGATGCTGCTGCAGGGGACGGCCGTGAACCCGGTGGAATGGTGGGACCCGCACTGGATGGAGGACCGGGTGTTCCGGAAGATCCGCGAGGCGGGCGGCGCGCGATAGAACGCCAGTCACGCGAGCGAGTCCCCCGTCGGCCCGGTGACCGGCTCGGCCAGTCGGTCAAATGTCCCGCCGTGACGTCAGAACCGTTCGCGCAAAAGGGCCGCGCCTTCATGACCGGCGGATCATTTGTCGGCCACGGAACGAGTCGAGCGGCCTCGACGGTCACCGGGCCGACGGGGGACTCGCCCGCGCGACCCCGCTCCTCCCCACCCGATTGACACGACGCGTCCGATCGGCCACGCTGTGCCGATCAATCACTGGAGGACTCTGCCATGCGCACCGCCGCCGCCATCGTCTCGCTGTGCCTGCTCGTCCTCGTCGTGCCTGCCCGGGGCCAGGCGCCCGACTGGCACCTCACCGCCACGGTGGCGGAAAGCTGCAGCTGCGCCATCGCCTGCCGGTGCAACTTCGGCGGCGAGCCCGACGGGGGCAAGTGCGAGGGCAACCGCATCATCTCCATCGAGAAGGGCCACTACAACGACGTGGACCTGGCGGGCGTGCAGCTGCTCGTCACGTTCCACATGCGCACGTGGTCGAAGATCTACATCAGCGACAAGGTGAGCGATCAGCAGATGAAGGCCGTCGAGGCGCTCATGCCGCTCGCGTTCGCCGGGTTCCAGAAGGGCATGCTGTCGTTCACGAAGGCGCCCATCACCATGGAAGTGAGCGACACCCGCGTGCGCTTCTCCGGCCCCGAGTCCGCGGTGGACATGGAAGTGATGAAGGGGTTCAACGGCCAGGCCGTGAGAATCCTGAACCTGCCGGCCGCCGTCTTCCAGGACTACACGCAGTTCCGATCGGTATCGCACACGCACACGAGCGCCACGCACAACTGGAAGCACTCGGGGACCAACGGTTTCACGTCGAAGTGGGACGTGGGGAGCAAGCGGTAGAGTCTTGGGGTCTTGAGGTCTTGGGGTCTTGAGGTCTTGGGTCTTGGGTCTTGGGTCTTGAGGTCTTCACGCGATGCGAAGAGGGCGGAAGACCGTTACCGGGGACCCCTCCGCCAGGTACGCGGAGACGGGCTTCGCCGTGAGGATCTCCCCGAAAGCAGGTCCGTAGAGCGCCGCCAGGTCTCCGCCCACGCTGGCCGAGGCCGCAATCCGGAGCTCCCAGGCCGGGTGCGCGACCTGGTACTCGATAGTACCGCCGTCCCTCTGGCGCGTGTAGCCCCAGTAGTGTTCCGCGATGAAGGCCTCGTCTGAATCGGGGTCGGGCACCCTGGGCGCGCCGCGCGCCAGCACTTCAAGGTGGTGCTCTCCCGCGCGGCTCCGCCAGCCATAGCGCGCACGCGTGGACGCATCCGCGTCACCCGTCCGGATCTCGCTGTGCATCCGCAGGGCCACGTATGGCTCGTTGTAGACCACGCGCGCGACGGCCGCAATCAGGCGCCGCGGCACGATCTCCTTGACGAACGTCACCCCGCGGCGCAGCTCTCCGCCCGCGTCACGCCGCACGTAGAACCGGAGATTCACCTCGTCGAAGTCCACGTGGCCGGGCAGGCGGCAGCCGAGCACCCGCGTGTCGAGGAAGCGGAAGCCCACGAGGCTGACCAGGGTCCTCCCCCGATGCCGATCCAGCTCCGTCCCGCGCGGGACCAGCGGCTCGAGCAGCCGCGCGGGCGCCTCGAAGTTGATCATCGCGAGGTGCCGCCACTCTGCCGAGAGGAACACCATGCCTGCCATGGACCGATCTATCGGCGCCGGGCGTGCCGCGGTTGAGCCCCAGGTGCGGGCTCAGACGATCAGCCGCGCTCCTGCCACTCGAGCATCGCCACGGCGATCGGTTCGTCGAGCCCCGGCCGAACGAACTGGCGTGCCTGCGGGAACCGGCGCTCGACCTCGCCCGTCATCCACGCCAGCTCGCTGAGCGTCGGCTCGGCGGCCGCGACGCTCACTGCCCCGCGCTCCACCAGCTTCAGCCACGCATCGCCCAGGCGGTCGAAAGCGAGCAGCGCGGCCTTAGCCGAGCCGTTGGCGTCGCTCAGCGCGTCGTCTCCGTCGTCGGCGAGCGAGAGGCCGAAGAGCGCCCGGTGCACCTTCGCGCCGATGAAGATGCCGTAGTGCCCCAGCACCTCCAGCGCCTCGCTGATGCCCTCGTCCATCGTCGTGCCGTCCGGGGGCTGCCAGGCCGCGAGCCGGAAGCCGAGCGCCTTCACGCGACCCTCGAGCGCCTGTGCGTCGGGCGCCAGCCGCGGCGGCTCCCAGCCCCGGGTGCCATCCAGGTCCACGAGCCCGTTGTCTTCGCCGCCCGGGCTCGCCTGCAACGCCATCACGCCGAGCGATCGGAACTCGGGCTCCTGCGCGGACGCCGGCATCGGACCGTGCTCGCGCTCGAAGTCTTCCTGCGCGATCTCCGCGAACACGCGGCACCGCGCCGTGAGCGGGCACCGCTCGCACCAGCGGTCGCAGTAGTTGAAGATGCCGACGATGAAGCCGTCCTGAGTGTCCATGGGCCCTCCTGTGATGCGGGCCCCAGAGAGCAAGGAGGGTTCCACGGGAGTTGCGGCCGGATTCGCAACGGCGGTGTGCGGAGGTACGCAGCGGCTGCGCGTACCGGGTCGGCGCCCGAGAGCAGTTACTGACGCATGGTGCGTGCGGGGCCGCCTTCGGCTGACGTTGCACATGAAATCATATGCTGATAGTATTTCTGTAGCCATACCGTGTCGAGCCTTGCCATCGCCCCCGCTCGTGAGTCGGACGGTGCCATCGTGACAAAGGCGGTGCTGCGCGCGGCCGGCCGGCTGGGCGTGCCGCAGAAGGCCGTCAGCCGCATCATCGGCGTCTCGGAGGCGACTGTGTCGCGGATGCAGTCCGGCCGCGTGACCCTGTCGCCCGGCGACAAGCCGTTCGAGCTGGCGGCGCTGTTCGTACGGCTGTTTCGTTCGCTGGACGCCATGGTGGGCGGCGACGAGACCGCCGCGCGCGCCTGGCTGACGAGCGAGAATCTCGCGCTGGGCGGGGTGCCGCTCGAGCGCATCCAGTCGGTCACGGGACTGGTGGATGTCGTCGCCTACCTGGACAGCCGCCGCGCTCTCGTCTGAGCGTCGTCGCCTCGCCGGCCGATGCTGGCGCGCGGTCGAGGCGCAGCACCGCGTTTCGACGATGAAGCTCGTGGACACGCTGGCGGAGCAGGAACGGCTCGAGGCCATCCTCGAGCAGAACAAACCACCGGTGCCCTCCCCATGCCGGCAGCTCCACTACCTGCTCGCGACGCCCTTCCGCTATGGCGCGCCCTACCCGCGCGGCTCGCGATTCCGCCGCGCCGGCTTCTCACCCGGCGTCTTCTACGGCTCGCGGACGCCTGCCACGGCCATCGCGGAGCTCAGTTTCCACCGGCTGCTGTTCTTCGCCGAGTCGCCAGGCACTCCCTGGCCGGCCAATCCCGGCGAGTTCACCGCCTTCGCGGTGGACCTTCGCACGCGCGCGGCGCTGGACCTGACGGCGCCGCCGTTGGACCGGGATCGCACCGCGTGGGCGCATCCCACGGACTACGACGCCTGCCAGCGCCTCGCCGACCAGGCGCGCGAGGCCGGCGTGGAGGTGCTGCGCTACGAGTCGGCGCGCGACCCCAGGCGCGGCCTGAATCTCGCGGTACTCGCCTGTCGTGCGTTCCGCTCGCACGGGCCAGTGGAGCAGCAGACCTGGCGGGTCGATTTCTCTTCTTCTGGCGCACGGGCCATTTGCATGTTCCCTGAGCAGCGCCTCGAGTTCACGCGGGAAGATCTGGGGCTTGGGGCTTGAGTCTTGGGGCTTGGGGCTTGGGGCTTGGGGCTTGGGGCTGCCGCGCTATGGGCGCGCGAAGTCGGGGATGCGGAAGCGCTTCCGATAGGCGCCGGGGGCCAGGCCCGTCGTCCGCTTGAACAGTCGGCGGAAGAAGGCAGGGTCTTCGTAGCCCACGCGCCAGCTGATTTCGTCGATGGGCGCGTCTGTGCGTTCGAGCCGTCGCTTCGCGTCCTCGATGCGGAGGCGCTGGACGTAGGCGATCGGCGTCAGGCCGGTCGCGGCCGCGAAACGCCGCTTGAACGTGCGCTCGGCAAGCTTTGAGCGCTTGATCATCTCCTCCACCGGGCTGGCCACGGAGAAGTGTCGCTTCAGCCACTCCTGCGCGGCCTGGATCTCGGCGTCGCCGTGATCGGTACGACCCTCGAAGACGATGAAAGGCGTGAGGCCGTCCTGGTGCCACTGGAGCGCGAAGGAGCGCGCCACCTCCTGCGCCACCGTCACCCCCGCGTGCCGCGCGATGAGGTACAGCACCAGGTCGTGCCAGCTCATCGACGCGCCCGAGCTCACCAGTTCCTCGCGGCGCCCCGAGATCACCAGCACGCGCTCGGGATGAGTCGCCACGCGAGGATACGTGGCCGCAAACTCGCGGGCATAGCCGAAGTGCACGGTGGCGTCCCTGCCATCGAACAGCCCCGTCTCCGCCAGCAGGAACACCCCGGAGCACGCCGAGCACAGCATCGCCCCGCGCTCGTGCATCGTCCGCAGCCACTCCACCAGGCGGGGATACCGGCCCTTCTGCCAGCCCTGCCGGCCGAGCAGGATGGACGGCACGATGACGATGTCGGTCGCGTCGAGCGTGTCGATGGCGCGCTGCACGTCGATCGGGACGCCGCTTGCCAGCGGGAGCGCTCCCGCGGTCTCGCCGACGATCACCACGCGAAAGGGCGCCGGCGTCCCTTTCGCTGCCAGGCCCATGAGCGTCACGCCGTTCATCACGTCGTAGACGCCGGTGAGCGTGGAGACGACAGCATCGGGAAGCGCGACGAGGCTGACGTGGAGCGGAACGGCTCCGGAGGGCGTGGAGTGTCTGGCCATTGGCACGGCAGTCCACGCCGCGCGGCGGGCGGCGTGGCACGAACGAACCGATTCTAGGCGATTCCGGCACTTCGACGTCCCGGGCGGGGCTGCGACCATGGCGGGCAGAGGAGCCAAGACCATGAGCACACTGGTGATCGATCAGACGAAGCTCGAGGCGTTCGTCGCTCGAGCGTTCAACGACCTCTCGTCCGCGCAGGGCGGCGTGATGGTGAGCCTGGGCAGCAAGCTGGGCCTGTACGAGGCCATGGCGGGTGCGGGCCCAATCAGCTCGCGGGAGCTGGCCGCGCGCGCCGGCTGCGCCGAGCGGTACGTGCGCGAATGGCTGAATTCGCAGGCCGCGGGTGGCTACGTCATCTACCACGCCGTGAGCGACACCTACGAGCTGCCGCCGGAGCACGCGATGGTGCTGGCAGACGAGGAGAGCCCCGTCTACTTGCCGCCGGCCTGGGAGGTCAACGCGTCGCTGTGGTTCGACGAGGCGAAGACGCTGGAGGCGTTCCGTACCGGCAGGGGCGTGGCGTGGGGCGAGCACGACGGGCGCATGCACTGCGGCGTGGCGGCGTTCTACCGCAACGGCTACCGCGGGAGCCTCGTGCCGCAGTGGCTGCCTGCGCTCGACGGGGTCGTCGCACGGCTCGAGTCGGGCATTGCCGTCGCGGACGTGGGATGCGGCCACGGCCACTCCACCATCCTGATGGCGAAGGCCTTCCCGCGGTCACGGTTCCACGGCTTCGACGCGCACCTGGCGCCCATCAACGAGGCGCGGCGCAACGCGGAGGCTGCCGGGGTGGGCGAGCGTGTGACCTTCGAGGTCGCGCGGGCAGCCGACTACCCGGACCGGCAGTACGGCCTCATCTGCTTCTTCGACTGCCTCCACGACCTGGGTGACCCGGTCGGGGCCGTGCGATATGCCGGACAGGTGCTGGCGCCTGGCGGCACCGTGGTGCTGGTGGAACCGTTCGCGCACGATCGGTTGGAGCAGAACCTGTCGCCATCGCCGGTGGCGCGGCTGTACTACGCGGGATCCGCCACGATCTGCTGCCCGCACGCGGTGTCGGAGGGCGGCAGCCTGGTCCTCGGCGCGCAGGCTGGCGAGGCGCGGCTGGCGGAGGTGTTCCGCAAGGCGGGCTTCACGCACTTCCGCCGGGCGGCCGAGACGCCGTTCAATCTTATCCTCGAGGCGAGGCGATGATGGGCCGGGACGACGAGCGCTCGACGCGCTCCAGCGCTTCGATGAGCTCGAGGTGCTCGAAGTGTTGGCGGGATGTGCCCTGCTGGACGCGTTCAAGATCTGGGGGGCCGCGATTATGGAGGCCTTCCAGCGCCTGGGGCACGTTCTGGCGTTCCCGGTCACGTGAGCGGGACGCTACGGAACCGGTGCGGTTACCGCGCGCCCCAGAAACGGGTGCCCGGCACGGCGGGCGCGGGCAGCGGCACGCCATTGATCCAGCGGTCGTAGCCCCAGTCGGTCATGCCCTGCCTGACCTCGGTCGCGTTGGGCAGCTTCGCGATGGCGGCCTGCGCGCTCGAGGCGCCACGGATGGCACCGGCCAGGCCCAGCAGCCGCAGGCTCGTGCGGTAGCCGTCCTCGAAATCGTTGGCGCGGATCTGGACGGTCTGCTGGTCGGCGTTCAGCTCCGAGCCCGGCCAGAGCGCCGCGTTCAGCGCCTGTGCCGGCTCCTCGAACTTCGCGGCGAAGCGGTAGGGCCCGGCGAGCTCCATCACCTTCATCTGCGCCAGCGACTGCAGTGCTTCGCGGGCCGACGTCTCGATGCGCCGCGAGGCCTCCTCGCGCGGCAGCGGCTCCGCCTTCCCGACGTTGACGGCATGCTTGACCGCGGCGTACTTCACCCACGGCAGGTTGCGCCGGAGCTCCCGCTCGAGTTGATCGTCACCGCTGACCATGATCACGGGGATCCTCAGCCGCGCCGCGCCCATCGCCAGGATCATCGTCTCGTTGAAGGGCACCCCGTTCACCCGGTATTCGATGTCGTGCGAACTGTAGGTGTGCGCCAGGAACCCGGATCGGTTCCCCGCCCCCGCGTGCATCCCGATGGCGACGATGGCGTCGATGGAGTGGTCGTAGCTGTCCATGTAGATGTCGAAGGGCGTGGAGCGGAAGTGCATGGCGCCGGGCGCCGCGATCTGGTCCACCAGGATGTCGGGCTCCTGCGAGTTGCCGGAGCCGTGGCCATCGACGACGACGATCTCGGTGGCGCCGCCGGCCTTCAGGCCGGCGATGGCGGCGTTGACGTCCGCCGTGAGCGACCGGCGTCCCTCTGCGTACTGCTCCGGGTGCGCGAAGGTCGTCTTCCGGTACTCGTCAGCCGCGGTGATGCCTTCCATGTCGTAGAGCAGCAGCACCTTGAGCCCGCGGGATGGCTGTGCGGACAACGCGATGGGGAGGGTGAGCAGCGCGAGGATGGCCGGGAGGATCGATCGAGGTGTACCCATGGGCGGGGAGGATAGCACCAGGAGGTTGGCGTTCCCAGCGCCTCGCCGCATCTCGCCGAGCAGATCTCGGGTGGGCGTGGACCGGCAGAGGCGCTGCCTCATCATCGCGCGGGCCGCAGTCGGCTGCAGGCCGATGTCACCCGGCCTGGTTCCGGATCATTGGTGCATCGGCCGGGTTGACTCGCCACCTGATCAGCACTCTGCGGGCCCGGAGGTCGTACGCCACCACGAAGTACGCGGGGCTGGCCTGGCTCCCTTCCCAGGACACATACAGCATCGAGTGATTGACCCGCATGTCGACGACCTTGCCAGCGCCGCTGTCAGCGTCGATGGTCCGATGTCCTGGTTCGTCCGAGAACCGGATCCGGACAGGCTCGTTTGCTCGTCCTCGCACGCTGACCGTGACGTCTGGCGTATCCCAGAAGAGGTCGGCGATATCGAGTGACCATGCCCATCCCGGCTGGTCGTGTGGGCTGGCGGGGACGGATGTCGCCCGACGGAACTGAGCGAGCCAGTATGTATTCTCAGCATCCGGCGATGCTCCGCAGCCGGAGGCACCCGTGAGCGCCATGGTGAGGACCACGGCAACACGGTGCGTCATCAGTAGCAACGGGTTTCGACGATGCTCTGGCATCGGTTGTCCGGCTAGACAGTATGGCTGTCCGATTCTGAATCGAGAGACCTGCCTCACGTTGTTATCGTGGGTTGCGCGGAGCTGATGAAGGCGGCGCGCCGAGCCACACACCAAGGGAGGCAGGTCATGGGGAAAC
>JBFWQE010000093.1:0-20935 GCA_050249615.1 Vicinamibacterales bacterium | reverse complement strand
GAAAAGTGAGAAGTGAGAAGTGAGAAGTGAGAAGGAGGAAGCGGTTGTCGACTGACGGATGACCCCCCGGCTTTGAGCGCAAGGCGCGGAGTACGCGACACGCGCCGCGTGTGACACGCTCGGCCCCATGACCACGGCTCTCCCTCCCACACCCGCCTCGGCGGTTCTTGACGCCCGGCTCGACGGCCGCGACTGGTCCGTCGTGGCCGCACACCTCGACGCGCATGGCTGGGCGATGCTCGACCGCGTCCTCTCGGCCGACGAGTGCGGCGAGGTGGCCCGCTCGTACCCGGAGGACGCGCGCTTCCGCAGCCACGTCATCATGGCGCGGCACGGGTTCGGACGCGGCGAGTACAAGTACTTCGCCTACCCGCTGCCCGAGCCGGTCGCGGCGCTCCGCTCGTCGCTCTATCCACGCCTGGCGCCCATCGCCAACCGCTGGAACGAGTCGATGGGCGTGCCCGTGCGCTATCCCGGCACGCACGCGGAGTTCCTCGACAGGTGCCGCGAGGCGGGCCAGACCAGGCCGACGCCGCTCCTGCTCCAGTACGTCGAAGGCGACTTCAACGCCCTGCACCAGGACCTGTACGGCGAGCACGTCTTCCCGCTGCAGGTGGCCATCCTGCTGTCCGAGCCAGGGCGCGATTTCACGGGCGGAGAATTCGTGCTCACCGAGCAGCGGCCCCGCATGCAGTCGCGCGCCGAGGTCGTGCCGCTCCGGCAGGGCGACGCGGTGATCTTCGCCGTGGCACACCGGCCCGTCCAGGGCACGCGGGGCGTCTATCGCGTGAACCTGCGCCACGGCGTGAGTCGCTTGCGCTCCGGCCGCCGGCACACGGTCGGCATCATCTTCCACGACGCGCGGTGACGGGACCTACGCGCCAAACGACTTGAGGTACTTCATGCCCGTGTCGCACATCACCGTGACGACGGTGGCGCCCGGCCCCACCCGCTCCGCCAGGCGCAGGGCGCCGATGACGTTCGCGCCTGTCGACGTGCCCGCAAACAGCCCTTCCTCGCGTGCCAGCCGGAGGGCCATGCCGCGGGCCTCGTCGGTCGACACGCGCTCGACGTGATCGGCCAGCCCCTCCTGCCACAGCGGCACGACGAAGCCGGCCCCGACGCCATCGATCCTGTGCGCGCCCGGGCGCCCGCCCGAGAGGACCGGCGACTCCGCCGGCTCCACCGCCACGATCCGCACGCGACCGTCGTGACGGCGCAGGCCCTCCGCCACGCCCCGCAGCGACGCCGCGGTGCCCACGCTCTGGACGAACCCGTCGATCCGCCCGCCGGCCTGCATCAGGATCTCGTCCGCCATCGCGTGGTAGGCCGACAGCTGATCGCGGTTCTTCATCTGGTCGGTCCAGAACGCGCCGGTGTCGACGGCGACGACACGGGCCGCCTCGATCATGTCCCTGGTCAGCTGCTCGGTCATGCGACCGCCATCGCTCGGAATGACCTGCAGCGTCGCGCCCAGGATCCGCATGTGATCCAGCTTCTCCTTCGCGAAGGCGTCCGAGGTGACGATGTGCAGCGGATGGCCCTGCACGGCGCACACGAGCGACAGCGACACCCCGGTGCTGCCGCCGGTGTACTCCACGACCGGCCCTCCCGGGGGGAGACGTCCGTCGGCCTCGGCGGCCTCGATCATCGCCAGCGCCATGCGGTCCTTCATGCTGCCGGTGGGATTGTCGCTCTCCAGCTTCAGCAGGATCCGCGTGCCGTTCCCGGGAGCGAGGCGGCGGAGCGCCAGCATCCGGGTTCGGCCCACGCCCTGCAGGATGTCGTTCAGCGGCTCGTGCATGCTTTGAGCGTAGGCGAGGGCGCCAGGCGGGGCGAGTGGCAGGAGCGACATATTTGATATCGTTATCGCCATGCGGGTGGACGTGCTCGCGCTGGACGGCGTCTTCGACCTGGGCCTGTCGGCCATCCTCGACGCCTTCCAGACGGCCAACGAGCTGATCGACGCGTCGGGGATGACGGTCCCGCCGTTCGAGGTGCGGACCGTCGGGGTACGGAGAGCCGTCAGGACCGCACAGCGGCTCGCGGTGCCGGTGCAGGCCGTGGGACGGCGGGCGCCCGATTGCGTCGTGGTGCCGGCGATCGCCTTCAAGATGCCGGGACCGCTCGAGGCCGCGCTCCGGAGGGCCGACATCCGCGACGCCGCCGAGGCGCTCCGCCACTGGGATCGGCGCGGCGCCACGATGTGCGCCGCCTGCATCGGCACCTTCGTGATGGCCGAGTCAGGGCTGCTCGACGGCCAGCGCGCCACCACCACGTGGTGGCTCTCGCCGCTCTTCCGCCGGCGCTACCCCGCCGTTCTGCTGGAGGAGTCGAGCATGATCGTCAGGTCGGGACGCCGTGTCACCGCGGGAGCGGCGCTCGGCCACATGGACCTCGCGCTCTGGCTGGTGCGCCAGGTCAGCCCCGAGCTCGCGTCCCTCACCGCGCGATACCTCATCGTCGACGCCCGGCCGTCACAATCCGCCTACGCGCTGACGGACCACCTCGCCCACTCGGACCCCGTCGTCCAGCGCTTCGACGCATGGGCGCGCGCCCACCTGGCGCGAGGGTTCTCGCTGGACGAGGCGGCGCGGGCGGTGGGGGCCAGCAAGCGGACGCTGGCGCGCCGCATCGAGCGCGTGCTCGGCACATCGCCGCTCGCCTACGTGCAGAGCGTCCGCGTGGAGCGCGCGGTGCACCTGCTGAAGACCACGAGCGCGAGCGTGGACGACATCGCCACGCGGGTGGGCTACGGCGATGGCGCGACGCTGCGCGCCCTGCTCCGGCGGCGGCTCAACCAGGGTGTCAAGGAGATCCGGCGCGCTCCCGCGTCGTCCCAGGGCGCTGGCCCGGTCCGAGCCGTCGGGTGAGAAATCGCGCAGCGTTTGTCCGCTTGCACGGGCGGGGAGGTTCAGTGGCCAGTGGCAATCGGGCACAGGGCGGCGTGACGTGGTCGAGCACGAAGGTCAGCCCGCGCGCCGTGTTCTGGATCAGGGTCGCAGGGGCCGTCCTGTTCGTCGCGGGCCTGGTTGTCGCGCGGGGCGCGCTGCCGGTCCTGCTGGCGGGTGAGCGCGTCCCGGCCACGGTGGTTTCCGTCGGCGGGCCGCTGTCGCCCGACGATCCCTTCTACGCCTACTCTGCGGTGGTCGAGTTCGCGCCTGCGGGCCAGGGCGCTCGGCGTGCCGAGCGCCTGCTGGTGGGTCGGCCTCGTGTCGAGCGCCTTCCCTTCTCCCCGGCCTGGTGGTCGAGAGTAGAGCCGGGACAGCGCGTCAAGGTGGCGTATCGCCCCCCGGAGGCCGTCGAGATCCTTCACCCGCACGCTCGCTGGACCGGAGCGCTGGGGATGGCCGCCACCGGCGTCGTGCTGCTCGCCATCTCCGCGCTCATGGCGGGCGCCGTTGAACGATGAGAGGCGGGTATCCTCTACAGGACATGCCCACGATTCCGTGCCAGCGGCACCTGTTCGAAATCCCGGACGATGTCGCGTACTTCAATTGCGCGTCCAACTCACCCCAGCTGAAAGCCTCGACCGCAAGACTCCTGGAGGCCGCGCGCGCGAAGAGTCACCCGTGGAAGCGCACGCCGGCGAGCTACTTCGAGGACGCGGAGGCCATCCGCGAGCGTGCCTCGGATCTGTTCGGCGGTGACCGTGATGGTTATGCGGTCGTCCCCTCCGCCAGTTACGGCCTTGCCACGGCGGCCCGCGCCGTCGAGCCAGAGCTCCAGCGCGGTGACTCGGTGCTCGTGATTGCCGAGGAGTTCCCCAGCAACGTCTTTGCGTGGAGAAGGACTGTACGGGAGACGGGAGCCACGCTGGTCACCGTTGCCCTTCGCGAGGATGGCGACTGGACGCGGTCGGTCCTGGACCGCATCGACCAGCGTGTGAAGGTCGTGTCCATCTCGACGTGCCACTGGACGAACGGAGCCCTGATCCACCTCGGGCCCATTGCGCAGGCCTGCCGCGACCTGGGCGCCATTCTCGTCGTCGACGCCACGCAGTCGCTTGGGGCGATGCCGTTTCCGCTGGCGGACGTCGATCCCGATTTCCTCGTGGCTGCCGGCTACAAGTGGCTGCTGTTCCCGTACGGCGTCAGCCTGTTCTACGCGTCCCCGCGATGGCGGGACGCCCGCCCGCTCGAGGAGACGTGGCAGGCCCGCGGGAACGCGCGGGACTTCGCGCGGCTCGTCGACTACTCGGACGTGTACATGCCCGGCGCGCGCCGGTTCGACGTCGGCGAGAAGTGCTCGGCCCTTCTGCCCGGCGCCATCGCCGCGCTCGAGCAGATCCGGACGTGGGGGATCGGGAACATCGCGGAGGCGCTCGGCGGAATCAACGCGCAGATTGCGGCACACCTGGCATCACTTGGCTTCGAGCTGCCGGATGTCGCGGCACGCTGCCCGCACATCGTCGGCGCCGAGTTGCCGGGCGGCGACAGCGCAAAGATCCTCGGAGAGCTGAAAGCGAGGAACGTCTACGTCAGCCAGCGAGGCGCGTCGCTCCGTTTCGCCCCGCACCTGCACGTGAACGGCGAGGACATCGAGCGGCTGCACGCCGCCCTCGACCACGCCGCGGCCCGCGCCTGAACCCTCGTGCTTTGAATCCTCGTGCTTCGAACCCACGTGCTTCGAACCCCCGTGCGCTACCCCTCGAGCTCCCGCAGGTCCACCTCCCCGGCGTCCACCACCTCGATGTAGCGCCGTGCCCACTTGTCGGCTTCGTCGAGCGACGGCAGCGAGACGATGACGTAGCCGCCGATCATCTCCTTCGACTCGGTGAACGGCCCGTCCATCACGCTCAGCCCATCACGCGAGTTCTTGTAGCGCCTGCCCCGTGCGCTGGGGCGCATCTTCTCCGTCACGAGGTGGACGCCCGCGCGCGCGGGGTCCGAAACGAGGCGATCCATCTCCGCCTGCTGGCCCGGCGACAGTGGCGCACCAGCCTCGGAGGCAGCCGTCGCCTTCCTCAGCACCATGAATCGTCGCGTGGCCAGCTGCGCCGGCCTCGGCGCCATGCCGATGTCCCAGGCCTCGGTCACCGGACGGATGTCCATCTCGACGTCGCCCAGCACCGTCGCGGCGCGCGTGGCCCACTCGATGGCCTCGTCGAGCGACCCGACGCGCAGGATGCTGAAACTCGCGGGCAGCTCGTGACGACCCGTGAACGGTCCCTCCGTGATGGTGCGCCTCCCTCCGCTGAACGTGAGGCGCACGCCTTCCGAGCTGGGGCGAAGGCCTTCGCCGCTCTGGAGGGCGCCGGCCTTTGCCAGCTCGCCGAGGAGCGTGCCCACGCGCGCGACGAGTTCCGGCGTGGGAATGGCGCCCGCCTCCCAGTGGGCGGTGGTCTTGTGCATGATGATGAATCGCATGATCAGGCGCTGAAGAACTCCACGACGGAGGGCACGAGCACCCCCGGCTTCACGTTGTGCGTCTGCCCCGCCAGCACGCGGTGCGTGGCGCCGGGAACGGCCTCGGCCACCTCGTGTGCGGCGAGCTTCAGCCGCGCATCCGTCTTCGAGCCGTGCATGGCCAGGACCGGGACCCTGATGGAGCCCAGGCGGGCCCTCGGCACCGTGAACTCCGACATGACCGCGGCGTCGTAGGGCAGCGTGTGCGCGACGGCTTTCAGCTGGCGCCACATCCACGGCATCAGCCGCATCATCAGGACGAACGGCGCCGGGACCTGGACCATGGAGCGCATGAAGTACGTGACCGCGCCGCTGCGATTGCCTGCGGCGACGAGCTCCTGGAGGCGGCGCTCGTGATCGGCGCCCGGGCTGCCGTTGCGACCCACGTATGGCGGCTCGTAGGCCGCCACCTTGCGGACGTCGATCCCGCTCGCGGCAGCCTCCAGCGCGAGCGCCCCTCCGGACGACAGGCCGAGCAGCAACGCCGGCTCACCAGCCTCCCGGATGAGTGCCGCGATGTCCTCGATCTCGCGCTCGCGTGCGTACGGAAGCTTGTCGCCACTCTGCCCGCGCCCGCGCCGGTCGTAGCGGTAGACGGTGAAGTGCGGCGCCAGCAGCGGCGCCAGGCTGGCGGATGGCCCGAACGAGCGGCTGCACAGCGCGCCGTCCACGAGGATGAGCGCCGGCCCGGTGCCCGATCGCTCGTACGCAATGGCGGTTCCGTCCTGCGAGATGACGTGTGACATGACCTCTCCTCGTCGCTCCAGGCCCGCCGGCGCGCCGCGCTCACCGAACCGCGGCACGAGCGCGCGCAGGCGGGGGTCCCGCAGCAGGAGCCCGCCCCACACCAGCGCGGCGATATACGCGGGGAAGAGCACGTGGCTGAGGATTGGGCTCCCAACCCGCACGTGCGTGGCCACCGCGCCGCCCAGATAGCCCGTGAGCAGCACGGCGCCGAGCGCCGAGGTCCCCGGAATGACGTAGGCCACGACACACAAGGCCAGGGTCACGCCCAGACCGAACACGGCGGTCTCCGGATAGCCGAGCGACCTTGTGCCGGTGACAACGGGCTCGACCTGCAGCAGTTTGCCCACGCTGTCGAAGGCCAGGAACAGGGCGGCAAGCGTGCTGAGAGCGCGTCCGGCCCAGAGGCGGCCCCCCGAACCGACGTCGCGGCCCGCAACCTCCATGAATGTGTGACGTTGAGCGGTTGATTGCATCTCTCTCCGTTCCCCTGGAGGCAGTGCCCTCCGGGCGCCCGGGCCGAGGACTCCCGGCCCCTACCCGGACGACGAACGGTGAGGATGGAGATCGACAAATTCACGGGGTGGCCGCGCGGGAGGCCGGCGCGGCCGGGATGGCCTCTTCGAGTGTGGCGGTCCACTCCTGGTCCGACTCGATGACGAGATAGGAGACACGCGGCTCGTCGGCGGCGTAGGCCGTGCCGCTCCCCGCGCCGGCGTGATCCACGACGGTCTGGAGCGGGCGCCCGCTGACGGAGCTATGGAGGGACACCTGGAAGCGCCCGCCGCCGGCCCGGTCCTCTCCGCGCGTCTCCCACCGCAGTCTGAGCGCGCCGGTGGTCACGTCGAACGACTCGGTCTGCCGGTTGCCGCGCCCCGACCATGTGCCGAGGGCGTGCCACCTCGTCGTGACTGCGGGCGCCGCCTGCGCGACCGGGGTGGACGGCGCCTGACACCCCGCCCCAAGAGGAACGATGGACACGAGGACGAGCGCCAGCGTCCCCGCTCGCTGCGGCTGCCTGTCCCTCAAGACCTCAAGACCCCAAGACCTCAAGACCTACGTCGTCGCCCCCATCGGCCCGCCGCGCACGGCCCTTCGCACCAGGTTCCGCATCAATGGCACCTTGTACGCGTTGTGCCGCAGCGGCACGGCGCCCTGGATGGCCAGCTCGCCCGCCATGGCGGCCGTCTCGTCGTTCATCGGCCGGCCGGTGATGGCCCGCTCGACCGCCTGCAGCCGGAGCGGCCGCGCGGCCACGGCGCCGACCGCGATGCGCGCGTCCGTGATGCGCCCGCCGTCCGCCTTGATGGCCGAGGCCACGTTCACGAGCGGGAAGTCCCACACCTGGCGATCGCGCACCTTCTCGAAGTAGAAGCGCGCGCCCGCCCACGTTCCCGGGATGCGAATCGCGGTGAGCAGCTCGCCCGGCTCGAGGACCGTCATGCGGGTGATGTCGATGTCCGGCCCCCGGAAGTAGTCGGCGGCCTGGACGACCCGCTCGGCGCCCTTGCGGCGGACGACCATCTGGGCGTCGAGCGCGATGAGCGCCGGCGCGGTGTCCGACGGGCTGACGGCGACGCACCGATCCGCGCCGAGGATGGCGTGCTCGCGGTTCACGGCCGTCGGCGTGTCGGCGTAGCAGATGTTGCCGCCGGCACGGTAGCAGTGCCACCCGCGGCGGTAGTACCAGCATCGTGCGTCCTGCGACACGTTGCCGCCCAGCGTGCCCTGGTTGCGAATCTGCGGCGAGGCGACCAGCTCGGCGGCCTCCGCCAGCAGGCCGAAGCGCTCGCGGATGCCCGCATGCTCGGCCACGTCGGTCAGCGTCGTCATGGCGCCGACCTCGAAGCCCCCGCCGCTCTCGCGGATGCCCTGCAGCTCCGCGATCTGGCCGAGCTCGACGACGACGCCGGTGCGCTTCGTGCGGTCCTTCAGCCAGTCGAACGAGTCCATGCCCCCGGCCAGGATCCAGGCTTCCTGGCCGCGCGCGTCCAGCAGGTCCAGTGCTTCGTCGACGCTGGCGGGCTGGAACAGCTGGAACGGCGGAATCACGTCGTGAACGATCGCCATGGCGGTGCTCCTCGGTCCCCTAGATGTGTGCCGTCAGCGGGTCCTGCATCGGCCGGCCGTGCTCGAGCGCCATCAGGATGCTGTCCAGCGTCACCGGCGCGCGTCGGTAGATGTCGTCCCCGAGCGCGTCGGAGAGCGCGTTGAGGATGGCGCACGCGCCCGCGGCGACCGGGGGCTCGCCGATGCCGCGCGCGCCCACGGGCGTCTCCGGGTCCGGGATGTTGACCGCGTCCCACTTCATGTTCCGCGGCACGTCGAGGATCGTCGGCGGCCGGCTCTGGTACATCCGCTGCGTGAGCGACAGGCCGTAGTGCTGGTCGTACACGGTCTTCAGCGCCAGCGAGTGGCTCATGCCGAGGATCGAGCGGCCGAGCACCTGCCCGCCGTACGCACGCGGGTGGACGATGGTGCCGGAGTCGCCGACGGCCGTGTAGTCCACGAGGTGGTACTGGCCGGTCTCGACGTCCACTTCGACCTCCGCGAAGCCGGCGACGAACGAGAAGCTCGTGCCGTCGCGCGGGTAGGTGTCGCGGGCGACGCCCATGAGGCCCTGCCCGGCGAGCGCCTGCGCGGAGGCGACGGTGAACTTGTTGATGTTCTCCGGCAGCTCGTGGCCGTCGTACTTGCCGCCCATCCGGATGGCGCGCTCGGCGACCTGGGCCAGCGAGAGGCTGCCCCCGGGGCCCGAGACGCGTTCACCGGCGACGCGGTAGGCCTCGGGGCTGCCGCCGAGGGCCTTCGCTGCGATCTCCTTCGCCTTCGCGATGGCATCCGAGGCCGCCGCGTGTGCCGCGCGCGTCATCGCGTGGGTCGTCTGGCTGCCACCGGAGACGCAGGTCCAGGGCAGGTGCTGCGAGGTGTCGCCCCACGCGATCGCGACCTTCTCCCAGGGCACGCCCAGCATCTCGGCGGCCACCCGGTGCACGTCGAAGACCGATTCGGTGCCGAGGTTGCCGACGCCGGACTGCACGTACATCTTCCCGTCCGGCTTGATGACGAGCAGCCCGTCGAAGCCGGTGGAGCCGGCGACGAACGTGCTGACGGCCACGCCGACGCCGCGGACCTTGGATCCCACGCGCTGCCCCGATCGCGCCTTGCGCTCCTCCCATCCGAACAGCTCCTTGCCGCGGTCGAGCGCCTCTCTCACGAACGCGCTGGTGGCGTAGCCGCGCTGGCCCTGCGCGTTGGCGGGCCCCAGCTTCGCCTTGCCCACCGGCGCGTTGATGCGGCGCATCTCCACCTGGTCGATGCCGAGCTGGCGGGCCGCCTTGGCCATGACGGGCTCGACGATCATGATGGCCTGCAGGCCGCCCGGCTGGCTCTGCGCGCGCCGCGGCGGCGTGTTGGTGAGCACCGTGATGGCGCGCGAGCGCATGGCCTCCGGCTGGTAGAGGAGCGAGACGAAGCGGCCGCCGCTGGCCGCGTCGCCCTGCGCCTCGTACGCGCTGTTCTCGCCGATGGTGTACAGGTCCATCGCGAGCAGCCGGCCGTCCCTGGCGAAGCCCGCCTTCACGCGCCCGTGCACGGCCGGTCGGATGCCCCCGATGTAGTTCTCCTCCTCGCGCGTGATGCGCATCAACACCGGCGCGTTGGCCTTCTTCGACAGCAGGGCCGGGATCATGCACTGCACCGATCCGGTCGCACGGCTGCCGAACCCGCCGCCCGTGTACTCGGTGATCAGCACCACGTCCTTGGGATCCAGCCGGAGCCACCGCGCGATGGAGGCCACCGTCTGCACCGCGCTCTGCGTGCCCGAGTGCATGTAGAGCTTGCCGTTCTGCCAGTAGGCCAGCGCCGAGCGCGGCTCGAGCACGTGGTGCTGGTTGTTCGAGACGTAGAAGGTCTCGTCCAGCACGAGGGCCGCGTTCCTGAAGCCCGCCTCGAGATCGCCGTACGACCACTCCACCTGGGGCTTGCCCATCGGGAGCCTGCCCTGCTCCGCCTCGGCGAAGTCGGTGTCGCTCCACTTGAGCTCCTGAATCTCCAGCGGCCCGGGCGGTGCACCGGGAGCTGCGGCGGGGCGTCCCCACACGTTGCCTTCCGCGCGCGGGTTGGGACCATCCGGCTTGAGCGCCGTGAGCGGATCCACGACGAACGGCAGCGGCTCGAAGTCCACGCGGATGGCCTCGATGGCCGCGGCGGCGGTCTCCTCGTCCACGGCCGCGACGGCGAGAATCGGCTCGCCGGCGTAGACGGGCTCGTCGGTGAGCGCGCGCTCGGCCTTCGGGTTCGCGCGAATCGTCTCGCCGAGGTCCGTGACCGTGTCGGCCGGAGCAGGCAGCTCGCTCGCCCGGAGGATGGCGCGCACGCCCGGCATGGCCTCGGCGGCGCTCGTGTCCACGCTGCGGACGCGGCCGTGCGGGATGGGGCTCAGCAGGAGCTTCGCGAACAGCATCCCCTCGGCGCGGAAGTCCTCCGCGTACTTTGCCCGGCCCGTGACCTTGGCCAGCAGATCCGGGGTCACGTAGTTCTGACCGACGAGTTTCGTGTCAGCCACGGGCCACCTCCCGGGAGAGCTCGGCGCCGCGATGGAGCGCCGTGAGAATCTTGTCGTAGTCCTGGCACCGGCACAGGTTGCCGGAGACGCCGTGCGCGAGCTCCTCGCGCGTCGGGTTCGGGTGCTTCTTCAGGTAGCCGACCGTGGCCATGATGAAGCCCGACATGCAGAAGGCGCACTGGAAGCCCTGCTCCTGGACGACGCCCATCTGCACGGGATGGAGCGTGCCGTCGGCGGCGGCCAGGCCCTCGATGGTCTGGATCTTCTTCGTGCGTACCGCGTGGGTGAGTGTCGAGCACGCGTAGCGGGGCACATCGTCCACGAGCACGGTGCAGGCGCCGCACTCCGCGCGGTCGCACCCGAGCTTGGTGCCCGTGAGCCCGAGCTTGTAGCGGAGGGTGGTAGCCAGCGTTTCCTGCGGGGCCACGTCCACGCGGCGTGTCTGGCCGTTGACCGTGAGCGTCAGGAGCCGCTCCACGCCGCCCGCCCTGGCGGCCTGGCCCGAGAGGAGGGGACTGCCGCGGAACAGGTACGCGGCCGACGAGACCGCGACGCCCCCGGCAATCACGCCCTTGATGAAGTTGCGACGTGAGACCGTCTTCTGAGACATATCCGTCACCTCGCCAGCACGGCAATGACCCGAACCGCGCGACCCGTCGATCGCGCAGACTATAGCGCAGCGGGACGCGGTTGGCGCCCCCGAATCCGGCCGCGTGCCGCCACGCGGGGCCGGGCGGGCGTCTTCGCCTTATGTTCGAGGCCGGGCGTGGTGTGGCGGATTCCGCCGCCGTTTTCCGATGTTCAGGCAGGGGTGAACCACTGTCATGAATGCAGCCTGCGAATCGCGCGGTGACGGCGTCGGGAACGGTATGGCGGCCGAGGCTCTCTTCGATACTCTGTATGCGGAACTTCACCGCCTGGCACGGCGGGAGTTGCGGCGGCGCGGCAGCATGAGCGGGCTGGGCGTCACGACCGTCCTGCACGAGGCCTACCTCTCGATGTCCGGCACGGGCGGCAAGGTTTTCGCCGATCCCGGGCGTTTCATGGCATACGCTTCCCGTGTGATGCGAGGCCTCATCATCGACGACGTGCGGCGCCGGAGGTCGGCCAAGCGCGGCGGGCTGTTCGAGATCACCTCGCTGGGCACCGATCCGGGGAGCCGCACGCCGCACGCCGAAACCCTCACGCGCATCAGCGACGCGCTGGACGAGCTCGCCCGCGTCGAGCCGGAGCTGGCCGAAATCGTGGACTTGAAGTTCTTCTGCGGGTTCTCGTTCATCGAGATTGCGGCGATGCGCGGGGTTTCGGAGCGCACCATTCAGCGCAACTGGGAGAAGGGCCGGCTCTACCTGCACCATGCGATTGGCCGCGAGAGGGCCGCCGCGCCCGGCGCACATGCAGCCCTTCACGCCTGACCGCTGGCGCGTCCTCAGCCCGTACCTGGACGAGGCGCTGGAACTCACCGTCGAGCAGCGGGCGGGCTGGCTGGACACGGTCCGCGCGCGCGACGCGTCGCTGGCGGAGGAGCTGGAGACGCTGCTGGTCGAGCACGAAGAGGTGCACGACTCCGGCTTCCTGGAGGGCGCGGTCTTCACTCCGGGCATGGCGCCGACGCCGTCGCTCGCGGGGCAGGTGCTGGGCGCCTACCGGCTCGTGTCGCCGATCGGGCAGGGCGGGATGGGCAGCGTGTGGCTCGCCGAGCGCTGCGACGGGCGCTTCCAGGGGCGCGCGGCGGTCAAGCTGTTGAACACGGCGCTCATGGGCCGCGCCGGAGAGGAGCGGTTCCGGCGCGAGGGCACCATCCTGGCGCGCGTGCGACACCCGCGCATCGCCCACCTCATCGACGCCGGTGTCTCGCCCTCGGGCCAGCCGTTCCTGGTCCTCGAGCACGTGGATGGCCAGCGCATCGACAAGTACTGCGACGCGCACGCGCTCGGGATCGAGGCGCGCCTCCGCCTCTTCCTCGACGTGCTGGAGGCGGTGGCGCACGCGCACGCCAGCCTCGTCGTCCACCGCGACATCAAGCCGGCCAACGTCCTGGTCAGCGCCGATGGCCAGATCAAGCTGCTCGACTTCGGCATCGCGAAGCTGATCGAGCACCACGCGGAGTGGGACGGCGCCACGCCGGGCCCGGGCGCGCTCACGCACGAGGGCGGCGCCGCGCTCACGCCGGAATACGCCGCTCCCGAGCAGCTCGCGGGGGGCGACGTCACGACGGCGACGGATGTCTACGCGCTTGGCGTCCTCCTGTACGGGCTGCTGAGCGGGCAGCACCCGGCGGGGCGCGCGGTGCACTCGCCCGCGACGCTCATCCGCGCGATCGTGGACACCGAGCCTCCGCGCGTCTCGAGCGCGGTGGTGAGCGAGGCCGAGCCGCGGCAGTCGATCGAGCGACACGCCGCGTGCTGCGGCACGACGCCGGCCAGGTTGAGCCGCCTGCTCCGCGGCGACCTCGACACCATCGTGGCGAAGGCGCTGAAGAAGGAGCCCTCCGCGCGCTACGCGACGGTCACGGCCCTGGCGGACGACATCCGGCGATTCCTCGACCAGCAGCCGATAACGGCCCGGCCCGACTCGCTCCGGTACCGGACGACGCGCTTCGTGCAGCGCCACATGCGCGGCGTCGTCGCGTCGGCGGCGGTAATGGCGCTGGGGGTTGCCATGACCGTGCTCTACACCGTCCAACTCGCGGCCGAGCGTGACCGGGCGCGGCGGGAGGCGGAGAAGGCGGCCCGGGTCAGCGAGGCGCTGACAGGGCTCCTGACCAGCGCCGATCCCATCTCCAACCGGGCGACCGGGGAGGCCCTGACGGTCCGCGGGTTGCTCGACGCCGGCGTGGAGCGCATGCAGACGGACCTGGCGGACCAACCCGAAGCCCAGGCCGAGATCCTCACCGTCGTGGGACGGCTCTATCGGCGGTTCGGCGAATACGACAAGGCACAGCAGCTGCTCGAGCAGGCGCTCGTCAGCGGGCGACAGGCCTTCGGGACGGACCACGTGCGCGTGGCGCTGACGCTGAACGACATCGGCGCGCTGCTGGCCGAGAAGGGCGCGTACGCCGAGGCGGGCGGCAGCCTCGAGGAAGCGCTCGACATGCGCCGCCGGATCCACGGCCCCGAGCACCGTGACGTCGCCGTGACGCTCGCGGAACTCGGCCGCGTCTACCAGGACCAGGGCTTCAACGACCGCGCCGAGCCGTTGCACCGCGAGGCCCTGGCGATCAGGCAGAAGCTGCTCGGCGAGGGTGACAGGGAAACCGCCGTCAGCCTGAGCGACGTGGCGTCGGTGCTTCGCCTGAAGGGCGACCTCGACGGCGCGGAGTCCCTGCTCAGGCAGTGCCTGGAGATCAACCGGAAGACACGCGGCGAGACTCACGCCAACACGGGCACGACGCTGCACGACCTGGGCCTGATTGCCGCCGCTCGGGGCGACCATGCCGCGGCCGAACGCCTGTTCCAGCAGGCGCTGAACATCCATCGGACGGCGCTCGGCGAGCGCCATCCGCTGCTGGCCTGGGAGTTCAACAGCCTCTCGCACGTCTGGCTCGCACAGGGGCGGTACGACGAGGCCGCGTCCGCGCTGCAGGAGGCGCTCGCCCTGGCACGTCCCGCCCTGGGCGATGACAATCAGCTCATCGCGATCTACACGATCAACCTGGCAGCCGTGCAGCTCGCACGAAAGCAGTTCGAGGCTGCCGAGGCGCTGCTCCGGGAAGGCCTTCGGATCCGGCTCCTCTCGCCCGCCGTCGTCCCGAACCGCCGGCGCATTCTGCCCGAAGACGACTGGAGCATCGGCGCGACGAAGAGCCTGCTCGGCGCCTCGTTGACCGCACTGGGGCGGTACGAGGAGGCTGAGACCATGCTCCTCCAGGCGCGCCGGGATCTGGCGGGCATGCCTGCTCCGCGCGCCGGCGAGATGCAGGTCAACCTCGGCCGCCTGGTCGATCTCTACGTCGCCTGGGGCAGGCGTGACCGGGCAGCGGAATACCGGACGCTGACGGCATCCCGCTGATCGGGCACTTCAGAAACGCGCCACGAGGGCCAGGCGCACCGTGAAGGGCTCGACCGGGTGGAAATGGAGGCCGTCCACGCCGCCCTCGGGCTCGCCGCGCAGCCGCGAGGTGTAGAAGTAGTCGATGTCGGAGCTCTTCGAGTCGAGCAGGTTCAGGACGTCCGCCTTGATCCGCCAGACGCGTGACACCTGGTAGCCGGCCTCCGCGCTCACCAGGTTGGACGCCCGGCTGCGGACGCTGTTGTCCTCCACGAGCGGCCGCGGGCCGAAGTAGCGCCAGCGGAGGCTCCCGCTCCACCGGCTGGCCGGGGCCAGCGTCATCCCGGCCGTCGCCACGCCTTCAATGGCGCCGGGAATGCGGTCGCCCTCGGGTGCGGCGTCCGTGAAGCGCGCGCGCGAGTAGGCGACGCTACCGTCGAGCGTCAGCCAGCGGGTGGCGCGGTAGTCCGCGTCCCACTCGATGCCGACCCGGCGGCTCGGCCGGCTGGCCTCGGTGGTGCCGGCATCGCCGATGAAGAGCAGCTCGGAGTCGATCCACAGCCCCCACACGGCCAGCGTGGTGTGCAGCCGCGGCAGCGCGAGCGTGCGCAGGCCCACCTCCGCACCGCGCGCGCGGACCAGCGGGTCGACCGCCTCCACGGGCTCCCCGCTGACCGGGTCCTGCCGGATGGTCGCGCCGCGCCCGTCGTTGCTGTGAAAGCCGCCGCCGGCGCTCGCGTACAGCTCCGTCCGCCGCCACGGCCCGAGGGCGACGCTCAGCTTCGGGTTGACCATGCCGTCGGACTTCGAGCCGCCGTTGACGGGATCGCCCGCATCGACGTTCCAGCGATAGAGGTCGCCGCGGAGGCCGAGCGTGGTCCGCACCACGGGCGACCACTGGGTCTGCACCTCCGCGTACGCGCCGCCGCTCGTCTGGCCCACACCGTCCTCGCGGACCGTCGAGAGGCGCCGGCGTGCCGCCGTGCGGTACAACCCGACCGCGGCGATCGAGTCCCGCCGCACCTCACCCCCGACGGTCACCTGCGAGCGCCGGCCGAAGAGCGTGGCCGGACGCGTGTGGCTCGCGCGGCCGCCGAAGACGAAGCGGTCGTCGCGCTGCTCGAACTGGTCGCCGTTCTCCGGGTCGTCGAGGAAGTACGTGAAGTTCGAGAACAGGTCCAGGCCGTAGCCGAAGGCGTAGCCCTCGACGCGCGTCATGCCGGCGGCGGTGGTCCGCTGCCACTCCGCCATCCCGCCCATGCGGTGCGTCTTGCCGCCGTTGGTGCGATCGAGGTATCCGAACCGCGAGAGCGCGCCCTCGTCCACCGCGCGCCGGGGGATCTGGTCCGACGCATTCCAGTCGGCCTGATACGCGATTGCCGAGAGCGACACGCCGTTGGTCGCGGTGCCCTGGCTGTAGCGCACGAGGCCGTTCCACCGGCGCATGACGTCGGGCCGATCCCAGGGACCGTCGTTGCCCATGGCCTCGCCGGCGACGAGCAGGTGGCCGTTGCCGACCGCCGGTGAGGCGGCCGCCAGCACGCGGCCGTAGCCGTAGGTTCCGCCCTCGATGCGGGCGAGCGGCGCGTCGAGCACGTTGAGGTAGCTCACCCGGATGGTGCCCGCCGCCGAGAAGTCCCCGGCGTCGGCCGCGTAGGTGCCCTTGCGGTACTGGATGCCGCTCACGAGCTCGGGGATGAGGAAGTTCAGGTCGGCATAGCCCTGCCCGTGGCCGTGCGTGGGCAGGTTGACCGGCATGCCGGCGACCGACAGCGACAGGTCGGTGCCGTGATCGATGTTGAACCCGCGCAGGTAGTACTGGTTGGCCTTGCCCTCGCCGCTGTGCTGGCTGACGACCATGCCCGGCACGCTCTCGAGCGCCTCGGCCGGCCGCCGGCGCGCGCGTTCGTTCAGCTCGGCTGGCGTGATCACGCCAGTGCTGGCCGCGTCCGCGACGCCGACGAGCTCGTCCTGCTCCGACACCGTGGACAGGTTGCGGAACGTGGAGGTGCCGCTGACGACGACCGACGCGGTGGCGGCGACGTACAGCGTCGCGTCCTGCAGCGTCGTAGCGCCGGCGGCGACCTCCACGTTCCTTCGCAGGAGCGTGACGAAGCTGGTGAGCGAGAAGCGCACCGAGTACGATCCCGGCGGCACGGCTTCGACGACGTAGCGCCCGTCCTCACCGGTTCTCGCGGACAGCGGGGCGCCGCCCGACTCCAGCTCCACGAGCACGGTGGGCAGCGGCTGGCCCGTCGTGTCCAGCACCAGTCCCTGCACGCGCCCGGTGACGGGCGCCTGCGCGGCCGCGGGTCGCGGCCATGCGATGACGAGCGCGACGGCTGCGCACACGAGCGCCGTCCAGCGCGCCGGGGACACGTGTCCCCATCTGCGACGTGTCTTCATGTCACACTCCACCTGACGTACGCGGGCCCGCAGCGGCGGGCACGCCTCTTCACTTCCCGTCGGAACGACGAACGCGAGGCGAGGTCAGGCGGGTGGGCCGCGAGCGGGCGGCTGCGGGCGAGCCGGCGCGCGGTGATCGCGCGCCCTGGCATCCGGCGGCGGTGCGATCGTCTCCGCCGGCGGCGGGACGAGAGGTGGCGGCGGGCCTTCGACGAGCGCGACGCCGAAGTGCGCCACGCTGCCGCGCCCGTGGTCGTGGAGCGGTGAGCCGTGCGAGTGGGGGGGAGCGGCGTCGCCGGTCGTGGCGGCGGTGCCATCCCCGTACTCGATGGGGGCGTCATCGCCGTTCAGCCACGCGCGCTCCTCTGGCGTCAGCTCGTCGCCGTGATCGTGGGGCAGCCCGGCCCGGTGCGCGGCATCATGGGCGGCGTCATCGAGCGTCCCGAACTCGGGGCCGTGCGAGTGATCGTTGCGGTGCGTGGCCAGGTGCGCGGCCGGTGCCAGCTGCGCCGCCACCACGAACACGCCGAGCAGGACGGGTCCGGCCACCCGGCGGATGTCCTGGAGCGGCGTGCGGCCTGTCCACATGGCGCCTACCACGATAGCGCAGGGGCGCCCGCGGCCCAACACGATCCGTGCACAGGATCCGTGCGGTGGGGTATGGGGCTTCCCCCGAAGGCCTTCGATGTCATCATCGTCGAGGGCACGCACCGGGCCGGTGCGCCTGCCGGCCGTCGGGACGTCTTCACGGCCGATGGACCCATCGCGACGGAGAGGCGGCTCCTGGGGCGTGCTCGAGCGGACGCTTGTGCCGGTTGCCGCACTCCTGCCCGCCGAAGCCCGCCCTCCGCCCAACCCGATTAGACACGGATGTGCCGCACGCGGCAGCTTGGTGCCGTCCTGTCCCAACCGTGTGGCAAGTGATTGCAGGCCCTGGCTTGACGCCGGCATGCCGGCCCACAAGAATGGGCGCCAGGCGGGGTCGGCGGTCAGGGGAGCCCCGCGGGGGCAGTCCCGATAGAGGGGTGAACTGCCGCACTCTGCCTATACGACGTTAGCCGGACAGACCACGGTGCTTGCGAGATTCCAAACCCGGTAAGGCCAGTTGCCGAAACAGGAGGTACGGTGTTCGCCATCAATCATGCCGCGACCTCGCTGCTTATCCGGCGCCGGTATCCGGATGTTGGGTTCGTCCCGATTTTGCTGTCGGTGCAGGCCATGGAGTTGCTTTGGGTCGCGCTGAACTACGCGGGCCTCGAACGAACGACCACGGAGCCTGTCGTGCGCTACGTAGGCGACATCCATCTCGCATACATGCCGTTTTCGCACTCCGTCGCCACGATGCTTGCGGTCGCTGGACTGTCTTGGGCCGCAGCTGTGGTATTCCAAAGACCAAGGCTGGGAGCCGCATTCGGCCTGGGTGTGCTGTCGCACCTCCTGTTGGATCTCGCTACGCACAACGGAGACATTGCCCTGGCTCCATTCATCGAAGATCGGTCGTACGGGACATATCTCTACGGCAACTGGCCGGCCGTCGCGTTCGCCGTGGAACTCGGTTTTGGCATGTTCTGTTGGTGGGTGTACCGAGGAAGCAGGGCTCTGCTGGCTGTGATCATTGGGTTCAACCTCGCCAACCTGTCGCTGTTCTTTGCGGCAGTACCGGGAATGGAGGGCTTGCTCGCGGGGCGTCCGCAAGTGTTGGTAACAGTGATCCTGGTACAGATTGTTGTCACGCTCTGGGCTATCTGGTGGGCGGCGCACAGACGTGCCAACGGCGAAGCGGTCGGCTAACACGCAAATGGAGCCGACGCGCCGCAGAGAAATGACGGCGCGCGGCTCATTTGCCACGTTAGCTGGACACCGCCCGGCCGAGTGTCCATCGTTACGATTGCAGAAGACACCTAGGGAGGGAGTGAGTCGATGACGGCAAACCGTTCGCACGTGGCCCAGCCGGTGGATGTCGATACCGAGACGCTCCGTGCCGCCATCCGGGGCGAGTACAAGGAAGTCGCCGAGCATCCCGGCAAGGGGTTCCACTTCCACACTGGCCGGCGCCTGACCAAGATCGTCGGGTATCAGGACGAGTGGTTCGAGGGCGTTTCGGAACTGGCCATCGAGTCGTTCGCCGGTACCGGCAATCCCTTCGCCATGGGCGCACTGGCCGCTGGTGAACGAGTTGTCGATGTCGGCTCGGGCGGGGGCATCGATTCTCTCATCGCTGCGCGCATGGTCGGCCCCACCGGACACGTTGTCGGTATCGATATGACCCCGGCGATGCTCGACAAGGCGCGCGCTGCTGCCGCCGAGTCCAACTTCGACAACGTGGAGTTTCGCGAAGCCTACATGGAAGCGCTTCCGGTGCCCGACGGTTGGGCCGACGTGGTGATCTCCAACGGAGTGCTCAACCTGACCCCAGACAAGCAGAGGGCCGTCGGCGAAATGTTCCGCGTGTTGCGCTCAGGTGGGCGGCTTCAGATCGGCGACATCCTGGTCACCCGGGCAGTGCCGGAGGGGGCGAAAAAGAAGATCGACCTGTGGACCGGTTGAATTGCCGGTGCTCTGCTGGAAGCAGAGCTTGAGGCGACGGTCGTCGCGGCCGGTTTCACCGACTTTGAGATCACGTGGAAGGCCGCGGTCTTCGATGGCGCCCCGCAGGCGTCGAGCGCGAGTGCGTTTGGCACCGTCGGCATTAACTTCCGGGCGACCAAGCCCTGAGGTAAGGGAAGGCGTGCACGGGTTGACGCGTGTAATCGGGAGCCAGCTAACAGCGCATGCACCAGCGGCGCGCGTGTCAGCGCTCCGCGCGCGTCGCTGGTGATGCGCAACGTTAGGGCGACAACCTCCAACACGAACACATGATGCGGCGCAACCGTCGCCTCACCGCGATCGTTCTCTGCGTCGTCGTGGCTCTAGGCGGGTTCCGAGCGCTTGTGCGGGCGAGAACCTTTCAGTTGTTCGGCGTACTCGTCGCTCGCGTGGACACTCGAGAGCCTGTGGTGGCGTTGACATTCGACGACGGGCCGAACGACACCACGATCGATGGCATCCTCAGGGTTCTCGCCGAGTCGAGTGTTCATGCCACCTTCTTCGTGGTCGGCAACGAGCTTGAGGTGCATCCGGAGGAGGGCCGGCGACTCGTGGAGGCCGGGCATGAGCTCGGCAACCATTCATATTCGCATCGGCGCATGGTGTTCACGTCGCCAGCGGCCGCGCGGGTTGAACTCGAACGTACCGACGCACTGATTCGCGCGGCTGGCCAGACAGGCCCGGTGCTGTTTCGGCCTCCCTATGGCCTGAAGTTCGTTGGCGTGCCGTGGTATCTCAGACAAAGTGGCCGCACGTCGGTCACGTGGGACATCGAACCAGAGTCCTACTCGGAGGTGGCGTCGAGTGCGCCGGCGATCGTCGAGCACGTCATGGCGCGAGTCCGTCCCGGTTCCATTATCCTGCTGCATCCTTGGTATCGAAGCGGTGAGCCAACCCGACAGGCTCTGCCAACTCTCATTCAAGGCATTCGAGAGCGCGGCTTTCGATTCACCACGATTAGCGAGTTGTTGCGGGTCAAGACCGAGTGAGCAGCCCACAGCGACCTAACATCCGCTATATGGACTCCTCCCGGAAGTCAGCAAGAATCAACGATCGCGGGTGACTGAGATCGGATGCAGTCGTATATCCGGCCTGTCGTGAGGCTCTATCGCCTCTGGCCATCATGGGTATCCGCGCACCGAGGGCCAATCGTTGACAGCGACCTTCTCAGGTCAACGGGGTTATCGGCCTGGCTCGGCGCCGGTCCGACCGGTCACGCCATGATCGTCATGTC
>JBFWQE010000092.1:0-21126 GCA_050249615.1 Vicinamibacterales bacterium | reverse complement strand
GCTGACCGCGTCGCGGCGTGCAAGTCCGGGCCGACTCCCGAGCCTGTCGGCCTCACGCCGGCCATCGAGCTCGCGTCACTGGTCGAGGCCGGGGTGCTCCCCGTAGAACCCCTCGACGCAGCTCGGGCACAGCCCGTGGCTGAACTGGGCGAGGCTGCGCTCCCCAAAATGCGCCTCAACCGTTCGCCACTCCCCCCCTTCCTCGCAGATCTTCTTGCAGCCGGCGCAGATGCGGACGATCTCCTGCAGCCCCGACCAGCGTTGGTTGGTGAGATCCGTGTCCGTGCCCACCATGCGCACTGGCGCGCCTTCCGCGGTGCGCTCGACGACCCGGCCGCAGTCGAGGTTCCAGCGCCAGCTGCCATCTTTCCGGCGCAGGCGGTTCACGCACTCGTAGGCAGGCGTGCGGCCCTCGAAGTGGTCGGCGAGGGCCGCGCGCACCCGGGGCATGTCGTCCGGGTGAATGAGGCTTTCCCAGAAGGCGGCGGTCGGAGGGACCTCGTCCGGCGAGTAGCCGAGCGACGCGATCCAGAAGGGGCTGAAGTACACCTCGCCCGTCTGCACGTTCCAGTCCCAGGCGCCGGCCCGTGTGGCCTGCAGCACCAGCCCCAGTCGCTCCTCGCTCCTGCGCGTTTCGTCCTGGGCGCGCTTCATCTCGGTGATGTCGAGCTGCACCACGACCCATACCGTCCCGAACACCATATGATCGAAGGTCGCGACGTGGGCCTGGCACCAGAAGCGGGTGCCGTCCTTCCTGATGTTCTCGACCTCCCCACGCCAGGCGCCCTCCGCTTCCAGGCGCGCGATGATGCGGGCAGCGACATCCTCTGGCTGCACCTCGCCCGGCGCGTTCAGGATGGCGACGGGGCTGCCCTCCAGTTCGCCGGGCGTGTAGCCGAACATCGCGGCGAACCGGGGATTGGCATACAGGATGGCGGCGTCGGAGGCCCGGCAGAGCATGACGCCGGCGAACATGTTGGCGACAATTGCGGCCAGCAGCCGATCATCGGCGCCCGGCGGCAAGGCGGCAAGCGCGCCTTTCGCGCCGGCCGGTCGTGTTGGTTCCTCGATCGTCCCTTCGGACATCACACCTCGCCTGACCTCCAGCGGCAGGACGGGGACGGCCGCGGATACCCGCACCTATTGTGACATGGGTGGCTGGCCGCCTCCACCCGGCGTCCGCCCCCGGCAGCGATCCGGAACGGCGCTGGAGGCCGTATGCTATCGGCAGTGGCGTCCCCGACCGAGACCACCCCGACACCCCCGTTCGCCTCGCCCGACCAGGCGCTGCTCGACGCGCTCCGTTCCCGCGCGCCGGGCGCGTTCGAGCAACTCGTCCGCGCGCACGGCGGTCGCCTGCTTGCCGTCGCCCGGCGCCTCCTCGGCAACGAGGAGGACGCGCGCGATGCCGTGCAGGAGACGTTCATGAACGCGTACCGCAGCATCGACCGCTTCGAGGGCGGGTCGCTGCTCTCGACGTGGCTCCACCGGATCGCGGTCAACGTCTCGCTGATGAAGCTGCGCACCCGGAAGCGCAAGCCCGAGGAGTCGCTGGACCACCTCCTGCCCGCCTTCAAGGACGACGGGCACTTCGCCGAGCGGTTCGAGAGCGGCTCCGAGCCGGCGGACGTGCGCCTGTCCCGGGTCGAGGAACAGGCGGCCGTCCGGGCCGCAATCGACCAGCTGCCCGAGCACTACCGAACCGTCCTGCTGCTGCGCGACATCGAAGGGATAGACACTCGCGACGTGGCCGACCAGCTCGGCATCACGGCCAACGCCGTCAAGCTCCGGCTGCACCGGGCCCGGCAGGCCCTCAGGACGCTGCTCGCGCCGCGCCTCGGGAGAACGGATCGATGAGCAAGATGACCTGCCGAGCCTGCTCGGAGTTTCTGGTGGACTACCTCGAGGGCCAGCTGGATCCCGAGGTCCGCGCCACGTTCGAGTTCCACCTGGACAAGTGCCGCAACTGCCGGACCTACCTGGAGCAGTATGCCGCGGTCATCAAGGCGGGCCAGTCCGCCTGTGAGCGCGAGAACGAGCAGGCCGCCGGCGCGCTGCCCGAGGAGCTCGTGCGCGCCATCCTGGAGGCGCAGGGGGAGGAGAAGAGAGGAAGTGAGAAGTGAGAAGTGAAAAGTGAGAAGTTCCCACTTCTCCCTTGCTAGAGCGGCGCCGCGGTCTCGCGCTCCGTGGCGGCCGCCACCTCGTCCGGCGCCGGCCCCTGCTTCCGGGCGTAGAGGAACGACAGGGCGAAGATCACCACGATCAGCCCGAGCGACAGCCACTTCGGGATCTCGAAGTGAATCCATCCCAGCCCGTGGAAGTACTCGAGCAGCAGCTTGAGACCCACCCAGGCGATGATGATGAACGCGCCATCCACCAGCGCCGGGTAGCGCCGCACCAGGACCAGCAGCTGCCCGATCACCAGGCGCATGGCGATGATCCCGAGGATGCCGCCGGTGATGATCACCCACAGCTTGTTGGACATCGCCACGGCCACCAGGATGGAATCGATGGCGAACACGATGTCGGTCAGCTCGACGCGGACCACCGTGGCCCAGAACGCGGTGAGGCCGAGCCACGGCTGGGCGGGCTTGAACTCGCGCCTCGTCTCGGTGTCGCCATGGCCGAAGAAGTGCTGGTACGGGAGATACAGCAGGTACAGCCCGCCCAGCAGGTGGACCCAGAGCAGCTGGATCATGTAGGCGGCGCCTGCCGTGGCGGCGGCCCGGAAGGCGAATGCGCCGAGGATGCCGTAGCGAAGAGCTTTCTGCTGCTGCGATCGCGGCAGGCCCAGCACCAGCACGGCCAGGACCATCGCGTTGTCGGCGCTCAGCAGACCTTCGAGGGCCACCAGGAGCGCGATAGTGATGAAGTCGGTCGCGTGAACGTCGAACACGTACCCTGCCAGTATATCGCGCGCCGATTCCCGCCTTCGCCTGGGTCTTGGCGGGGCAAGCCCGACTCCTGCCCCCCGGTTCCCGATGCCTGTCAGAACTGGAAGTAGATGAAGTCCGCGGTGCCCGCGTAGAGCGTGACGATGCCGTAGACCATGAAGGCTGCCAGGATCGCACGGGTCGCGGGGCCGGGCTCGTGCACCCACCCGCGCTCGCGCATCCACGTGAAGGCGTGCTGCGTCACCAGCGGCGCGAGGAACAGCAGGCCCACCCACTCCATCCGCCCGAGCGTCCAGCCTTCGAGTGCGGAGAAGTTGGCCAGGAACTGGGTGGCGTCGCCAAGGCGACGGCTCCGGAAGAACACCCAGGCCGTCAGCACCAGGGCCTGGACCACCATGAACCACACCGCCCGCACCGGCCACCGGCCTCCCCATCCGCGGTGCGCGTGCAGGCCCAGGAGCCGCTCGCCCGCCAGCGCCCCGCCGTGCAGCGCGCCCCAGATGATGAACGTGTAGGCGGCGCCGTGCCAGAGCCCGCCGAGCAGCATCACGAGCATCAGGTTCACATAGGTGCGGACGGAGCCGCGCCGGTTGCCGCCGAGGGAGATGTAGAGGTAGTCGCGCAGCCAGCGCGACAGCGTCATGTGCCAGCGCTCCCAGAAGTTCTTGAACGACGCTGCCAGGTACGGGGCATTGAAGTTGATCGGCAGACGGTAGCCCAGCAGGTAGGCCGTGCCGCGGGCGATGTTCGAGTAGCCCGCGAAGTCCGCGAAGATCTGCCCGGAGAACATGAGGGCCAGCCAGAGCGTGAAGGCGCTCGTGGCCCCCGGCTGGACCCCGCGCTCCCAGTACTCGTCTACGTACACCGCCAGGTTGTCGGCGCAGACCATCTTCAGGAAGAAGCCCGAAACGATGAGCCAGAGCCCCTCGTAGACGACCGCGCGCCGGAGCCGGCGCGGGCGCGGCATCTGCGGCAGGAACTCCGCCGCGCGCACGATGGGCCCGGCGACCAGCTGCGGGAAGAAGCTGATGAACAGGAAGAACGGCCAGAAGCGGTGGATCGGCGCCAGCACGCCGCGGTAGACGTCGATGGTGTACGACATCGACTGGAACGTGTAGAAACTGATGCCCATCGGGAGCGCGAGCCCCAGCTCCGCAGGCGGGGCGCCGGCCCTCTCGCCCAGCAGGTCGTGCGCGACCTCGAGAAAGAAGTCCGCGTACTTGAAGAACGCCAGCAGGCCCAGGTTGGTGGCGAGCGACAGTGTCAGCACCGCACGTCGCCGCCCGCGTGCGGCCGGATCGAGACGGGCCAGCGCGAGCCCGGCCCAGTAGTCGATCACCGAGCTCAGGACGAGGATGCCGATGTAGACCGGGATGTGCCACGCGTAGAACGTGACACTGGCCACGACGAGCAGCGCGACGTACGCCGGCTCGATCTTCCGCCGGCCGATCACGAGGCGCGCGACGAGCACCACCGCGAACAGGGCGACGAACGCCCACGACACGAAGTTCACGGGAGGACGCGCTCCAGTTCCCGGACGAACGCCTGGGACCACGCCACCGCCGACGGCTCGTCGAGGTGGTCGTCGTCCTCGGTCCTGAGGCCCGGGGGCGTGGCCATGACGAAAGGCACGCCCAGCAGGTCTGCGAAGAGGGCGGGCCCGCCGCCGAGCGGCCTTGATGTGGGGACGTAGGTGAGCACCAGCCCAGCGCCGCGCTGGTCCATCGCGGCCTTGAACCGCCTGGCGGCGCCGATTTCCCTGTCAGACAGCGGGGGCTCGTGGAGCGGGCGGCTCTCCACCCGCCGGAGGCCTTCCGCCCACGGCGAGAGGTGCCACGTGCCGTTGCTGCGGGAGCGGTAGATGACCAGCTCCTGGCGCCACGGGAAGCCGGGGCGGCCGAAGAGATCCACCCAGTTCGGTACCAGCTGGTGGATCACCCGCCGCACCTCGTGCCCGATCTCGGATTCGTACTGGAGTTGCCGGGCCCCGATGGCGGTGTCGGACCGCACCGCACGGCCGAAGTCCGAATAGACGCCCGTGAAGAACCCGTCGGCATTGACGATGACGAGCCGGGGGCGGAGATCGAACTTCTCGATGATGTCCAGCGGGAACCGGTCGCCCTCCCGGAAGCCGAAGCCGAGCACGTAGTAGCGCTGCCCGCGCGCCTCGAAGAAGGGATCCAGCACGCGCCGACGCGCGGCGAACATCAGTCGCGAATTGCCCAGCAGCAGGACGTCGGCCCGACGGAGGTGCGCCAGGGCCTCGTCGTCGGTCCCGAAGTAGAGGACGTGATGGTCCGCGTGGCCGGCGCGGTCGAGGGCCAGGTAGTAATCGTCGGAAGGCCGTTCGGCCCTCGTGATGTTCGCGCCCTGCCCCAGGTCCGGACGGCTCGCCCAGACGCCGGCCGTCGCAGCCGTGAGCAGCCCCAGGACGACGGCGAACAGGAGGCCCGGCGACAGGGGCTGGGGATCGTGGCGAGCGCGCGGCGTCAAGATTTCTCGATTTTAGTCCAGCCGGGCGGCAGGGCTCGGCGCAGCCCATCCATAGTTTGACACGACTCGTATCAAGCCCTACACTCGAAATGTGTCAAGTTCAGAGCTCCTCTTCATCTCGATGGCGGCGCGGCTGCTCGACATGCACCCGCAGACCCTCCGGAAGTACGAGCGCCTGGGCCTGGTACGCCCGGCGCGCACGCTGGGCAGCATGCGGCTCTACTCTGCCGGGGAGATCGAGCGGCTGCGCTTCATCAAGCACCTCGTCGAGGACGAGGGCGTGAACCTCGCCGGTGTCCAGCAGCTGCTCTCGATCGCCGAGGTGATGCAGCGGATCCGCCCGCTGCTGGACGAGGCGGTCATCCAGCGCGATCCGGCCCGGCGGCGCCGGCTCATGCGCGAGCTCGCCCGCCTCAACGAGCGGCTCGGGCTGGACGAGGCCTGACGCATGGACTTCAAGGACTACTACTCCGTCCTCGGCGTGTCGAAGACCGCCAGCGACAAGGAGATCAAGCAGGCGTTCCGGAAGCTCGCCCGGAAGTACCACCCCGACGTGAATCCCGGCGACAAGGGCGCCGAGGCGCGCTTCAAGGAGATCAACGAAGCCAACGAGGTGCTGAGCGACCCGGAGAAGCGCCGGAAGTACGACGAGCTGGGCGCGAACTGGCGCCAGTACGAGTCGGCCGCTGGCGCCGGCGGACCGTTCGGCGCCGGGGCCGGCCCGGGCCAGTGGCAGTGGAACACCGGCGGCGGTGGCTTCCGCACGATGACCGAGGAGGAGATGTCGGAGATGTTCGGCGGAGGGGAGAGCCCCTTCTCGGACTTCTTCAACACGTTCTTCGGGGGCGGGGGCGAACGGCGCGGCGAACGGCGCGGGCGCGGGCGGCCGCGCCAGCAGAAGGGCCGCGACGTCGAGCACGAGCTCGAGCTCGACCTCGAGTCGGCAGCCCTGGGCAGTGTGCAGCGCCTGCAGTTGAGGCACGACGGCGAGGCCCGGACGGTCGAGGTGCGCATACCTCCGGGAGTGGCCGACGGCTCGCGCGTCCGCGTGCCGGGTGAGGGCGGCCGGGGTGCGGGCGGGGCCGCTGGCGGCGACCTCTACCTCCGAATCCGCCTGCGCCCGCACCCGGTGTTCCAGGTCAGCGGGCGCGACCTGACGACGCGCGTGAGCGTTCCGGTGAGCACGGCGGTGCTCGGCGGCGAAGTGAGCGTGGTCACGCTGGGGGGCAAGGCCGTCCGGGTGAAGGTGCCCGAGACCAGCCAGCCCGGTATGAAATTGCGCCTTCGCGGCCTCGGGCTGCCCGCGCTCAGCCCGAAGGACGCCCCCGGGGATCTCTACGTCGTCGTCGACGTGGCGCTCCCCCGCTCGCTGACCGACGCGATGCGGAAGGCCTACGAGGAGCTGGCGCGCATCGAGAAGGCGTGACGAGAACCCGAGAACCTGAGAACCCGAGAACCCGAGAACCTGAAATGAACCTCCAGAAATTCACCGAGAAGGCCCAGCAGGCCATCCTGTCCACTCCCGACCTCGCGCGCGAGTTCGGGCATGCGTCGGTCGAGCCCGAGCATCTGCTCGTCGCGCTCGTCGAACAGCCGGACGGCGTCGTGCCGTCCGTGCTGCGCAAGCTGAGCATCGACCCGGCCGCGCTGGCGCGGGACGTGCGGGACCAGCTGGACAAGCTGCCGAAGGTGTCGGGCGGGGCCGAGCCGCATCTCTCGCCCCGCCTGCGCGTGGTGGTGGACGCCGCCACGGCCGACGCGAAGGGGATGCAGGACGACTACGTCAGCACCGAGCACCTGCTGCTCGGCCTCGTGTCCGAGCCGGGGCGCTCGGCGTCCGCCGCCGCCCTCAAGCAGCGCGGGGTCACGCGCGAGCGCGTGCTGGAGGCCCTCACGAGCGTGCGCGGCAGCCAGCGCGTGACGGATCCGAACCCCGAGAACAAGTACCAGGCACTCGAGAAGTACGGCCGCGACCTCACGGAGCTGGCGCGCAAGGGCAAGCTGGACCCGGTGATCGGCCGCGACGAGGAGGTGCGCCGCGTCATCCAGGTGCTCTCGCGCCGGACGAAGAACAATCCGGTCCTCATCGGCGAGCCCGGCGTCGGCAAGACCGCCATCGTCGAGGGGCTGGCGCAGCGGATTGTCCGCGGCGACGTGCCCGAGGGGCTGAAGGACAAGAAGATCATGGCGCTCGACATGGGCGCGCTCGTCGCCGGGGCGAAGTACCGCGGCGAGTTCGAGGAGCGCCTGAAGGCGGTCCTCAAGGAGATCGTGGACGCCGAGGGCAAGTTCGTGCTCTTCATCGACGAGCTGCACACCGTCGTGGGCGCGGGCGCGGCCGAGGGCTCGCTCGACGCCTCGAACATGCTGAAGCCGATGCTGGCGCGCGGCGAGCTGCACACCATTGGCGCCACGACGCTGGACGAGTACCGCAAGCACATCGAGAAGGACGCCGCGCTCGAGCGACGCTTCCAGCCGGTGATGGTCGGCGAGCCGACCGTGGAGGACACCATCTCCATCCTCCGTGGCCTCCGCGAACGGTACGAGATCCATCACAAGGTGAAGTTCAAGGACTCGGCGCTGGTGGCCGCGGCGGTGCTGTCGCACCGCTACATCTCCGACCGGTTCCTGCCGGACAAGGCCATCGATCTGGTGGACGAGGCGGCCTCCCGCCTCCGCATGGAAATCGACTCGATGCCGGTGGAGCTGGACGAGGTGCGCCGGCGCATCATGCAGCTCGAGATCGAGCGCGAGGCGCTCCGCAAGGAGACCGACAAGGCGTCGCAGGAGCGGCTGGCGAAGCTCGAGCAGGAGGTCGCCAACCTCAAGGAGGAACAGACGCGGCTGCAGGCGCAGTGGCACCGGGAGAAGGACGCCATCAAGGGCACGAGCGAGCTCAAGCAGCAGCTCGAGGACGCGCGGCGGGCGCTCGAGGACGCCGAGCGCGTGGGCGACTACGCGAAAGCCTCGGAGCTCAAGTACGCCGCGATTCCGGACCTCGAGAAGCGCATCAGCGAGCACGACGCCTTCATCGAGGGCAACGAGCCGCGGATGCTGAAGGAGGAAGTGGACGAAGAGGACATCGCCGAGGTGGTCGGCAAGTGGACGGGCATCCCCGTCAGCCGTCTCATGGAGGGCGAGGTCCAGAAGCTGCTGAAGATGGAGGAACGCCTCCACCACCGCGTGGTCGGGCAGGACGAGGCCATCGTGGCGGTGTCCAACGCCATCCGCCGGGCCCGTGCCGGGCTGCAGGACCCCAACCGTCCGCTCGGCAGCTTCATCTTCCTGGGCCCGACAGGCGTGGGCAAGACGGAGCTCGCCCGCGCGCTCGCCGAGTTCCTGTTCGACGACGAGCACTCGATGATCCGCATCGACATGTCGGAGTACCAGGAGAAGCACACGGTGTCGCGCCTGATCGGCGCGCCGCCGGGATACGTGGGCTACGAGGAGGCCGGCCAGCTCACCGAGGCTGTCCGCCGGCGCCCCTACGCGGTGGTGCTCTTCGACGAGATCGAGAAGGCGCACCCGGAGGTGCTGAACGTCATGCTGCAGCTGCTCGACGACGGGCGGCTCACCGACGGCAAGGGCCGTACCGTGGACTTCAAGAACACGGTCGTCATCATGACGTCGAACCTCGGCAGCCAGTACATCGCGGAGCTGGCCGGGCAGGGCACGGTGGAGCTGCCCGAAGGCGTCCGGCGACAGGTGACCGACGCACTGCGGCAGCACTTCCGGCCGGAGTTCATCAACCGCATCGACGAGGTGATCTTCTTCCACGCCCTGTCGCAGGCGCACATCAAGGAGATCATCGGCATCCAGGTTGCCCAGCTGCTGAAGCGGCTCGAGGAGCGCAAGATCCACGTATCGCTGACCGACGCGGCCAAGGACCTGCTGGTGCGGGAAGGGTATGATCCGATGTATGGGGCCCGGCCGCTGAAGCGGGCCATCCAGCGCCTCGTGCTCGACCCGCTCGCGCTCCAGGTGCTGGACGGCGAGTTCGGCGAGGGCGACCAGGTGGTGGTGGACGCGAAGGAAGACCGCCTGGCCTTCTCGAAGCGTCAAACCGTCAAGGCATAAGGAGCATCCGTTTGGCCAGTTCCGTTCCGCCAGGTTCGTCCAAGGAGAAGCGCCAGGTCACGCCCCGCCCCAGCGCGATGTGGTGGGTGCTGGGCGGCCTGCTGCTGCTCGCCATCGGCCAGGCGTATTTCCTCACACCCGGCGGGCGCCAGATTCCGTACAGCGAGTTCAAGGCGCTCGTCCGCGGCGGGCAGGTGGCCGAGGTGGCCGTGGGCGACACGCACATCCGCGGCGTGCTGAAATCCTCGGACGAGGGTGGCGCGGCGTTCTCCACGACCCGCATCGACGACCCGAAGCTCGTGGAGGATCTGGACCAGGCCGGCGTGAAGTACTCCGGCGAGCTGGTGAGCCGGTGGCTGCCGGAGATCCTCGGCTGGGTGGTACCCATCCTCCTCCTGATCGCGCTGTGGACGTTCTTCTTCAGGCGCATCGGCGGCGCGGAAGGCGGCGTGATGTCGTTCGCCCGCAGCAAGGCGAAGATCTTCGCGGAGGACGATGTGAAGGTCAGCTTTCAGGACGTCGCCGGCGTGGACGAGGCGGCCGACGAGCTTCGCGAGATCGTCGAGTTCCTGAAGAACCCGAAGAAGTACACGAACCTGGGTGGGAAGATCCCGAAGGGCGTGCTGCTCGTCGGCCCTCCCGGCACCGGCAAGACCCTGCTGGCCCGCGCCGTCGCCGGCGAGGCCAAGGTGCCGTTCTTCAGCCTCTCCGGCTCCGAGTTCGTGGAGATGTTCGTCGGCGTCGGCGCCGCGCGCGTGCGGGACCTCTTCGCCCAGGCCGAGGCGAAGGCGCCGTGCATCGTCTTCATCGACGAGCTCGACGCGCTCGGCAAGGTGCGCATCCAGAGCCCGATGGGCAGCCACGAAGAGCGCGAGCAGACGCTCAACCAGCTGCTGGCCGAGATGGACGGCTTCGATCCGCGCAAGGCCATCATCATCATGGCCGCAACGAACCGGCCCGAGGTGCTGGACCCGGCGCTGCTCCGGCCCGGGCGCTTCGACCGCCAGGTGCTGGTGGACAAGCCCGATATCAAGGGCCGGGAGGCCGTGCTGCGCATCCACGTCAAGAGCGTGAAGCTGGCGCCCGAGGTGGACCTGCAGAAGATCGCGGCGCGGACGGCGGGCTTCGCGGGCGCGGACCTCGCCAACCTGGTGAACGAGGCGGCGCTGCTCGCCGCGCGGCGCGACAAGGCCGCGGTCGGCATGGCCGAGTTCGACGAGGCCATCGACCGCCTCATCGCCGGCCTCGAGAAGAAGCGCGTGATCAACCCGAAGGAGCGGGAGATCATCGCCTACCACGAGTCGGGGCACGCCATCGTGGCGAGCGCCCTGCCCGGCATGGACCCGGTGCACAAGATCTCCATCGTGGCGCGCGGGTTCGGCGCGCTCGGCTACACGATGCAGCTGCCCACCGAGGACCGGTACCTGATGCAGAAGGAGGACCTCGTCAACCAGATGACGGTCCTGCTCGGCGGGCGGTCCGCCGAGGAAGTGGCGCTGGGCGCGATTTCAACGGGCGCCCAGAACGACCTGCAGCGGGCGACGGACCTGGCGCGCGCCATGGTCACCGAATGGGGCATGAGCGACCGTGTGGGCGTCGTGCACTTCGACCAGGGCCGGCGCAGCCGGTTCCTCGACGTGCCGATGCCCGCCGAGCGCGGCCCCTACAGCGAGGACACCGCCCGCCTCATCGACGACGAGGTGAAGGCGCTGGTGACCGGCGCCCACGAGGCGGCGCGGCGCATCCTGCGCGAGCAGCGCGAGATGCTGGAACGCGTCACCCGCCGGCTGCTCGAGAAGGAGGTCATGGAAGGCGACGAGCTGCGTGAGATACTCTCCGCGGAGCCGACGCCCCAGGCCTCCTGACGCGTGCCGCCGACTGACAGACGCTTCCGAGCGCTTCCGTTCCCGATGCTCGCGGCCGCGCTGCTCCTGCAGTCGGCCGCAGCCGTTGCCGGCCAGGCGACGTCCCCTCCCTCTCAGCCGTCCCCGCTCTGTGCCGTCGCGGCTGAATCGGACTACGCGCGCACGCCAGAGAACCCCGCGCGTGTCGGCGGCAGCCCGCTGTACGGGGGCGCACGGCAGCGCCGATACCTGGAGTCGCTGCGCGGGCCGCAGGGAGAACCGGTGACCTTCAAGCGGCTGCCGGGCGTCGACTCGCCCGAT
This sequence comes from Vicinamibacterales bacterium, assembly GCA_050249615.1. Lineage (GTDB taxonomy): Bacteria > Acidobacteriota > Vicinamibacteria > Vicinamibacterales > UBA2999 > VFZN01. Next base: position 9,497 of record JBFWQE010000092.1, on the reverse strand, counting down.
GGCGAGACCATCATCGACCGGTACGAAGTGACCTACGAGGGGCTCGAGAAGCCCGAGACACTGTTCCTGGACTGGTATCACTACACCGACCTGCGCGCCCCGCGCGGATTCGTGTGCGGCCAGGCGTTCAACCTCGGGCTGCCCCCGCCGGATCCGTTCATGGCGGCGGACCAGATGCAGCGCCTGGCACTCGTGGAGGCGGGCGTCGCCGACTTCGCGTCCACGCCGATCGAGCTCGGCGGCGGCGCAGCCGGCGTGGCCTTCGATCACCACAGGTTGGTTGCCAGAGCGGCGCATGCGGCCCGGGAGGCTGGTACGCCGTTCGTCGAGGGCGCGGTGCCCGAGGCGGTCTCGCGCCCCCACTCGGTAGTGGTGGCGTTCCCCCAGGCGTGCGAGGGAGGCGCCCGGCCGGCTGGGGCCATCGTCCTGGAGGATCAACGGGGCCGCCAGGCGCCAGCCGAGTCACTGCTTGCCCGCGCAGATGAGATCGCGCGGCTGGTGCCCGGCCTGCGGGCGCCTGCCGGCAGCGTCGCCGGGCTGTTCCGGCTGGACGGCCCCCGTGCGGGTTTCACGGTGAAGGTTACCTACCCGGACGCGTGCTCGGGCACGACCGAAGAGCGCCGCCTCGAGCTGACGTCGTCGGGGGCGAAGCTCCTCGAGTCGCCGATGCCCAGGCGACCCGCAGGCGACCCGGCGATCGGCGCGTGGATTGTCGTGCAGGCCATCGTGGACCACGCAGGCCGCTTCCGTGAGGCCACGGCGCTCGGCGGCCCGCCCGAGCTGGCGCGGGCCGCCGTCGAGGTGCTGTCCCGCTGGCGGGCCGAGCCGCCGCGCGTGAACGGCGCGCCCCTCGCCTCGCCGGTCGTCCTGCGGCTGACATTCGAGCGCGCCCCGTAAGCCTCACCCGCGCGGTTGGCGGAACCTTCAAGGCACGGCCCACGTAGGGTATTTTGTCTGCATTGCAGACATTGAATCACGTTGGGACGGCCATCGCGACGGGAAGCGGATCCTTGTCGGGAGGGCCTCAGCGACGGGAGCGGGAGCCCTCTGAATGCCGCCGAAGACACCCTATCTCGGGGAGTTCGAGTATGCCGTGCTGCTGGCCGTCATCCACCTGGGTGACGAGGCCTACGCGGTGCCGATGCGGGAGCTGATCGAGAGCCGAACGGGGCGGCCCGTGGCGCGCGGAGCGCTTTACACCGCGCTCGAACGGCTCGAGAGCAAGGCCTGCCTCCGCTCGCGAATGGGTGACCCCACGCCAGAGCGCGGCGGGCGCGCCCGCCGCTACTTCTCGGTCACCCCGCTTGGCCTTCGCGCGCTGAAGAGCACGCACGCGGCGTTCGCCAGCCTGACGAAGGGCCTCGAGGCCGTCCTGGAGCAGCCATGAGCGCACCGCACCTGCCGCCCGCCTTCGCGGAGTCGCTGCTCCGCCGATCGATCGCGAATCCCGAGTGGCGTGATGCCGTCTCCGGGGATCTCGGCGAGGAGTTCGCAGAGTTGTCACGCAGGCACGGCGTGGCCGCGGCCCGCCGGTGGTACTGGCGCCAGGCCCTCGGCCTCGCGCTCCGCTTCTCCACCAGCCGGCTCATCCCGGTGGCCGCGCCGCGACGGCCGATGTCGGTGCCCGATCCCGACATCGAAGGGCGCAGCGGGTGGACGTGGCTGAACGACGGCCGGCATGCCCTCCGCGCGCTCGCCTCCCGCCCCGCGCTTTCAGGCGCGGTCATCCTGACGCTGGCACTCGCGCTGGCGGCCAACGCCACGATCTTCAACCTGGCGGACGCGCTCTACCTGCGGCCCTTCCGCTTCGCCGGTGTCGATCGCCTGGTCGTCGTGGCGTCGGCCCCGGAGAACGATCCGCTCGCCGACCGCTCGTCGGTGGCGCCCGCGGACTACCGCGAGTGGGTGGAGGCGAGCACGACCCTCACGGACTTCGCGGCCGCGGACTTCTGGGATCCGAACCTCTCGGAGATCGACGAGCCGGAGCAGCTGGCCGGGTTCCGCGTCACCCCGGCGTTCTTCCGCGCCATCGGGGCCACGCCGGCCCTGGGGCGCACGTTCCTGGACGAAGAAGCCGTCCCGGGTGCCGACCGCCGCGTCGTCCTTTCGCACGGGTTGTGGATGCGGCGGTTCGGCGGCGACCCCGCGCTGCTGGGCCGTCACATCCGCCTGAACGGCGAACCGCACGAGGTGGTCGGGATCATGCAACCTGGCCCGTCCATTCCCTACGGCGCGGAGGTGTGGGCCCCGCTGGCCTATACGGAGCAGGAATGGCGGGAGCGCCGGCGCGGCTGGCTGCTGGTGGTGGCACGCCTCGGCACCGGCCAGAGCGTGGGCACGGCGCGGGCCGAGATGGAGTCCATCGTCGCGCGGCAGCGCCAGCAGTTCCCTGACACTCACGCGACGCGCGAGGTCGCCGTGTCCGGGTTCATCCAGGCGATGCGCGACGAGGGGGCGGGCCCGTTCCTGGCCATCTGGCAGGCAGCCGCCATGCTGCTCCTGTTGATCGCATCCGCCAATATCGCCAACCTGTTGATGGCGCGCGGCACCGAGCGGCAGCAGGAATTCGCGGTGCGCCTGGCGCTCGGTGCGGGCCGCTGGCGGCTCGCGCTGCAGGTGATGTTCGAGGGTGCGTGGCTGGCGGCGCTCTCCATCGCGCTGGCGCTTCCGCTCGCCGCATTCGGGGTCGAGGGCATGCGCCGGGGGCTGCCGCCGAGCGTGCTCCGGTGGGTCGCGGGCTACGAGTTCATGCACGTGGACTGGGCAGTGCTCGGCGTCACCGCACTGCTGGGCGCCGCGGCGACGTTGTTCTTCTCACTGATGCCCGCGCTGCAGGCATCGAGGGCGGCCGTCTCGGACAGCCTGCGGCAGGGTGGGCGCACCTCGACGGTCAGCCGCGGCCGCCGGTGGCTGGGCACGGTGCTCGCCGCGGGCCAGGTGGCGCTGACGCTGGCGCTCGTCGTCGGATCGGCACTCATACTCGGCGCGGTGGACGCCGCGGTGAATGGTGTCCTCGGCTTCGACAAGCAGCACGTGATGACGGCGCGGCTCACGCTGCCCGAGCGCCCGTACGCCCAGCCGGAGTCGCGGCGCCAGTTCGTGACGCGCGTGATGGATCGCATGCGCGGCATGCCGGCCGTGGAGTCGCTTGCCGCCGTCTCCTTCCTCCCCTACGCGGGTGCGAGCTCGTCGCGCCCGATCTATCCCGAGGGGGTCGAGCTCACGCCGGCGGAAGCGCGGCCCGCGGACTTCCAGCGGGCAACGCCCGCCTACTTCGAGACGATGCGCATCCCGGTCCTCGAGGGACGCGGCCTCACCGAGGCGGATCGCGAGGACGGTCGGCAGGTGGCGGTGGTCAGCCGAAGCTTCGCGGACCGCCACTGGCCGGGCCAGGCGGCGGTGGGCCGGCGGTTCCGCACCGCGCCCGACGCGCCGTGGATCGAGGTGGTGGGCGTCTCCGGCGACATCATGCACGACTGGTTCATGAACCAGCGCCGGCCAACGTTCTACCGGCCGTACGCGCAGGACCCGTCGCTCACGATGTCCATCATGGTGCGCACGACGGGCAATCCGCTGGACGTCGCCGGCGAACTGCGCCGAGCGGTGACGGCGGCCGATCCCGATCAGCCGATTCTCGAACTGCGATCGATGGAGCAGGTGATCGCCGACAAGCTGGGGGGCGTCACTTACCTGGCGCGGGCCCTGGCGGTCATGGGCGGCATCGCGCTGCTGCTGGCGCTGATGGGGGTCTACAGCCTCATCGCCTACCTGGCGGCGCGCCGCACGCAGGAGATCGGCGTGCGCATGGCGCTCGGCGCCACCCGCTGGCAGGTGATCGCGCTCAACGTCCGGCAGGCGCTCCTCATTACGGGCCTCGGCCTGGCCGTGGGCACGCTCCTGGCGATTGCACTGGGCAAGGTGATGACCTCGGCCCTGTTTGGCCTCGTGTCGCTCGACCCGCTGCCCCTCATGGTCATGATCGTGGCCCTGGGCCTCACGGCCCTGGTGGCGGGCTACCTCCCCGCGCGCAAGGCCGCGGACCTGGATCCGACGACGGCGCTCAGGACGCCGTAGACGTCACGGAAACACGAAGGATACGAGGAGCGCGAAGGAAAACCACGAAGTTCTCGGATGGAATCTCCTCCGACGTCGTTTGGAGCTTCCCGCCGGAAGTCCTGGTGGCGTCCTTCGTGTTCCTCGTGGTCTTCGTGTTCCGGGCTCGACCAGCGAACCCTGGACTCACGAGCTTGCCCCCGGCGGCGGCGCGTTGGGACCCGGGGCGGCTTCGTCCGCCTGGAAGTTGCACTCCTTGTGCGACGAATCGCAGAAGGGCTTCCGCTGGGAGTGCCCGCAGCGGCAGAGCGCGAAGGGCTTCTTGTTGAGGACGTACTCGTTGCCGTTCCAGTCGATGAGCCGCACATCCTCGCCCTCGACCAGCAACGACCCGTTCTGACGCACCTTGATAGTGACCATCCACTTCCCTCTTCGCTGTGGCGCCCGCCCGCGGTCCGGCTCCCGACTCCCGGTTCCCGACGCGATCGCTAACCTTTTTGCATCGCCGCCAGGAAGTCGGCGTTGCTCTTCGTCTTCGCCATCTTGTCGAGCAGCAGCTCCATCGCCTCGACGGGCGACAACGGGTTGAGCACCCGGCGCAGCACGTAGACGCGCTGCAGATCCTCCTTCGGGATCAGCAGCTCCTCCTTGCGCGTGCCGCTCTTCAGGATGTCGATGGCCGGGAACACGCGCTTGTCGGCGAGCTTCCGGTCCAGGTTGATCTCCATGTTGCCGGTGCCCTTGAACTCCTCGAAGATCACGTCGTCCATGCGTGAGCCGGTGTCGATGAGGGCCGTGGCGATGATGGTGAGCGAACCGCCCTCCTCGATGTTGCGCGCGGCGCCGAAGAAGCGCTTCGGCTTCTGGAGGGCGTTGCTGTCGAGGCCGCCGGAGAGCACCTTGCCCGAGGGCGGGATGACGGTGTTGTAGGCGCGCGCGAGGCGGGTGATCGAGTCGAGCAGGATGAGCACGTCCTTCTTGTGCTCCACGAGCCGCTTGGCCTTCTCGATGACCATCTCGGCCACCTGGACGTGCCGCTGCGCGGGCTCGTCGAACGTGGACGAGATGACTTCCCCGTCCACCGACCGCTGCATGTCGGTCACCTCTTCCGGCCGCTCGTCGATGAGCAGCACGATGAGGTAGACCTCGGGGTGGTTCTTCACGACCGACTGCGCGATGTTCTGCAGCAGCATCGTCTTGCCGGTGCGCGGCGGCGCCACGATGAGGCCGCGCTGGCCCTTGCCGATGGGCGTCATCAGGTCCATGACGCGGGCCGAGAGGTTCTCGGCGTCGGTCTCGAGCTTCAGGCGTTCCTGGGGGTAGAGCGGGGTGAGGTTCTCGAAGAAGAGCTTCTCGCGGGCCTGGTCGGGGGCCTCGAAGTTGACGGCCTCGACCTTGATGAGCGCGAAGTAGCGCTCGCCCTCCTTCGGTGCCCGAATCTGCCCCGACACCGTGTCGCCGGTCTGCAGGTCGAACTTCCGGATCTGCGAGGGTGAGACGTAGATGTCGTCGGGCCCCGGCAGGTAGTTGTAGTCCGGCGCCCGCAGGAACCCGAACCCGTCCGGCAGCACCTCGAGCACGCCCTCCGAGAAGATGAAGCCGCTCTGTTCGGTCTGCGCCTTCAGGATCTGGAAGATGAGCTCCTGCTTGCGCATCCCGGTGGCGCCCGCGACCGCGAGGTCCTTGGCCACCTGGGTGAGCTTCTGGATGCTCATCTCCTTGAGCTCGGTGATGTTGAGGCCCTTCTTGCCGTCCTTGATCTCGGCGGCCTGCAGCTCGATCACCTCGTTGGCGACGTCGGGCTGCGGCGGGGGCTGCTGGCGGTGGGATCCTCGCTTGTGGCTGGGCATAGATCGTGGTTCTCGGGTTCGGGGGTTCTCAGGTTCGGGGGTTCTGAGGTTCTGGCGTTCTGAGCTTCTGGCGTTCTGAAGTTCTGAGGTTCGCGGGTTCCGTGGCCCGTTCGGCTCTGTCGTTCGGAGACTGTCTGGTCTAGGGCTTCAGGGAGTGCCGGGGTCGTGCGGCTCGAAGGGGCGAACCCCGCGCATGAACGACGAGGGAGGCGAATCGGTGACCGGGTGAGTATAGCAGAACTGTCCCCGGGGCTAGAATGGGGGTTCCGTGCGTGGGCTCACCCTGCCATTGCTGCTCCTGGCCGCCCTCACCTTCCTGGTGGGCCTCGGGCGCGGCGCCATCACCGATGCCGACGAGGCCTTCTACGCGGAAGCGGCCCGGGAAATGGTGGAGTCGGGCGACTGGGTAACCCCCTACTACAACTATGAGACCCGGTTCCAGAAGCCCATCCTCTACTACTGGCTCACGGCGGCGACCTACGCGGTCACCGGGGGGGCCGGCGAGGCCGGTGCGCGACTGTGGGCGGCCCTCTCAGGCATCGGCCTGGTCCTCGTGACCGCGGCCTGCGCCCGGCGGTGGTTCGACGATGGCGTGGCGCTGCTGGCGGGCGCGATTGCCGCGACGAGCTTCGGCTACTTCTTCATCGGCCGAATGGCGCTGCCAGACCTGCCGCTCACCTTCTTCATCACGCTGGCGACCTGGGCCGGCTGGGTGGCCACCCTCGAGCAGGTGCGCGAGCCTCGGCGCTGGGTGCTGCTGTCCGCGGTTGCCATGGCGCTCGGCTTCCTGACGAAGGGTCCGGTCGGTGTCGTCATTCCCATCCTCGTGCTGGTGCCCGTGGTGTTGATGGAGCGGCGCTCGCTGAACCTTGGTTTCTCAGACATCGTCGCCGGCGCCACGGTATTCGTGGTCCTGGCCCTGCCGTGGTACGCGGTCATGTGGATGCGGCACGGCGATGCCTACCTCGAAGGCTTCTTCCTCGGCGACAACCTCGAGCGCTTCGCGACGGACCGTTTCAACGATCCGCGACCCTGGTGGTACTACCTGCCGGTGCTGCTCGGAGGCCTGCTGCCCTGGACCCCGCTGATGCTGGTCTGGGTTCACCCGGTGTGGCGCTTCCTCACGCGGCGGAAGGACATCGGCACCATCGACCTGCGCCTGCTGCTGTGGGCGGCGCTGCCCCTTCTCTTCTACTCCCTGTCGGTGGGCAAGCAGCCGCGCTACATCCTGCCGGTGCTGCCGCCGCTTGCCATCCTGCTCGCGGCGTCCATCCTGGAGCGCACGCGCGACTGGCGGAGCCTGGACGGCGCGCGGGTCCGGCTGCGCCGGCCGCTGACGATTGCGCTGGGCGCCCTGGGGGCCGGCGCTCTGCTCGTGCTGCTGGCCGCGCTGCTGTGGCACGCGCAGCCGCTGCTCATCAACGTGGCGCCGTCGTTCACCACGGCGGCGGCGGTGACGATTGCGACGGCGGGACTTACCGTGGCCTGGACCGGCCTCTCCGGCGCGTGGCGCCAGACGCCGGTCGTGCTGGCCCTGGCCGCGGCCGCCACGTTCCCCGCCCTGCAGTACGGGGCCCTCTCGGGCACCGGTGACGACACGGTGCAGCAGGTGGCACGGGCCGTGGCCAGCGCGCGGACGGCCGACGAGGAAGTCGGTACCTACGACGTCTTCGTGCGCAACCTCGTCTTCTACACGCACGTCAGGACGATGGACCTGATCGGCGACGATCAGTTATCGGCATTTCTCGGCAGCCCGAATCGCGTGCTGGTGGTGGCGCCGGCCGAGGCCGTGGACAGGATGGAACGGGACCTGAAGATCCCGCTGCGCCGGCTGGCGGAGTTCCCCTATTTCAACGAGGCGGGCATCCGGCTGCGGACGCTGTTGCAGCCCGACCGGACGCGGGACATCACGCGGGTGGTGCTGATCGCGAACAGATAGGGCGCTTCGCGTGGGCGCGGCTGCGCCGCGGAGGCCGCGCGTCGCGCGGTGGGCGCTCGCTTCGCTCGCGTAGGCGGCTGCGGCGCGGAGGCCGCGCGTTGCGCGGTGGGCGCGCCTTTGGCGCGTGTGAGGGCTGTCCTACGGGCGCAGCCCGCCCGCCGAGCCGCCCAGCGGCGAGGCCCACGGCGCGAAGCGCCGCCCACCGAAGGCCCACGCGGCGCAGCCGCGCCCTACTTCACCGTCCTGCCCCCCTTCCGATCGTCCACCACGAACTTGCCGTGCGCCGGCATCACGACCTTTGGCAGCGTCGCCTGGTCCATCACGGCGTCCTCCTTCACGATGCCGTTCTGGAAGAGGAGGTACGCGACGAGGGCGTAGGTTTCGTTCGGCGTCAGCGTCCCCGGCTGCCGAAACGGCATCGCGCGATGCGTGTAATCGAAGAGTGTCGTCGCATAGGGCCAGTAGCTCCCGACGGTGCGCACCAGCTTCGGGTTCGTCGCAAAGGCAAAGCTGTCGCCCTCGTTGCGGCCCACCAGCCTGTCGGCCGACGCGCCTTCGCCGTCCTTGCCATGGCAGGACGCGCACTTTGCCGCGTACACCGCGGCGCCTTCCGCGACGGTGCCGCGTCCCCGCGGAAGGCCGCGACCGTCGGGCATGACGTCGATGTCGCGCGCGCTGATCTCGTCGGGGGTCGCCGGACGGCCGAGGCCGTAGCGGGCCGGAGCCTGGGATTGCGCCGTCGTGCCGGCGGCGAGCGCCGTGGCCACGAAGGCCAGCGTGAGCGCCGAGAGCGCCATGCGAGTCACGCCGCACCTCCCACGAGGCGCACCACGCCGTCCGGGCCGACCCGCCATGCGCGGATGTTGTTGAAGTGATACTGCGTGTTCGGCCCCCGCACCTCCATCAGTTCCGCCGTCGTCGGCTGCACGTAGCCGGTCTCGTCCGTCGCGCGACTCATGAGGACGGCTTCCCCGCCGTTCCACTCCCAGGGCAGGCGGAAGCGCGTGTGACACTTCGGCAGCACCGGCTCGTCCAGCGTGGCGTTCTGCCACGACTTGCCGCCGTCGGTGCTCACCTCCACGCGCGTGATGCGGCCGCGCCCGCTCCACGCCAGCCCGCGGATCTCGCGCCAGCCATGGCCCTCGAGCCTGTCGGGATACGCGGGCTCGGTGATGAGCGACTTGGCGTCCATCACGAGGCTGAACATCCGCGCGGTGCCGTCCGGGAGAGGATCGGTGTACTTCGATGTCTCCTCGCGCGTCATGAAGGGCTGGTCGGCCACCTCGATGCGTCGGAGCCACTTCACACTGGCGTTCCCTTCGACACCCGGCAGCATCAGGCGGACCGGATATCCCTGCTCGGGCCTCAGCGCCTCCCCGTTCTGCCCGTACGCGATGAGGGCATCGTCGTGAGCGATCTCGATGGGGATGCTGCGCGTCATCACCGCCGCGTCCATGCCTTCCGCCAGCAGCCAGCGCGCTTTCGGTGACGCGCCGACCTCGCGAAGCAGCGTCGCGAGCCGCACACCTGTCCACTCGCTCGTGCTGGTCAGGCCGTCGGTCTGCTGCGGCGTGAGCTCAGCCGTGGGCGTGGTCAGGCGATAGGCGCGGCCACCATTGCCCGAGCACTCGATGAAGCGGATCATCGACCTGCCG